>NZ_CP132333.1:2424493-2727554 GCF_030758935.1 Geothrix sp. PMB-07 | reverse complement strand
CTCCTCATCGATGGTGATGAGCACTTCGATGGGACCGTGGGCGATGTCCTTGCTGGCCAGCACGGCCAGCGCGCCCGCCACACCGATGCCGTTGTCGGCGCCGAGGGTGGTGCCCTTGGCCCGCAGCAGGTCCCCATCACGCCAGACCTGGATGGGGTCCTTGAGGAAGTCGTGGTCGGTGCCCTCGTTCTTCTCGCAAACCATGTCCACGTGGGCCTGGAGGCAGGTGGTGGGGCGGCCTTCCTTGCCGGGGGTGGCCTTCTTGCGGATGATCACGTTACCCACGGCATCGCGTTCCACCTCGCAGCCCAGGGCCTTGCCCTGTTCGGCAACCCAGTCGGCGGCGGCGGCCTCATTCTTGGAACCCCGGGGAATGTTGGACAATTCCAGGAAGTAGGACCAGAAGGTCTTGGGTTCGAGGGTTTCAAGCAGGGCGTTCACAGGGCCTCCCAAAAGGTCGTCGGCCCGCAGCAGGGGGGTGGGGCCACGGCATCAGGGTACCGGGGGCCCCGCGGAGCAGGCGTGACATGCATCACGATGAGAGTGCCAGATCAGGGATAGACCGCTCCATAATCGAAGAAATGCACTCGCCCGGCCGATCATGGAATCATTGACGGAAATATCCTGTTTGCCTCATTGCTGCACAGGGGCCCCGTGCGCCATCCCATTCCAGCCCTTTGGCGATTCCTCTCCGGGGTGCTCGCGTTCGCGCTGACGGTGACCCTTCAAAGCGCCACGCCCCGAAAGGTGACGCTGCAGTTGAAATGGGCCCACCAGTTTCAGTTCGCCGGTTACTACGCGGCCCAGGCCAAGGGGTTCTACCGTGCCGAAGGCCTGGAGGCCACCTTGGTGGAAGGGGGCCCCTTCAAGACGCCCCATGAGGTGGTGGAGCGGGGCGAAGCCCAGTTCGGCGTCGGCGACATGCAGACGTTCAACGCCTACCAGAGGGGGCATGACCTGGTGGCCTTGGGGGTCATCCTCCAGCACTCTCCCCACATCCTGGTTGCTCCGCGATCCGCCCGGATCAGTCGGCCTTCGGATTTAATCGGACGCAGGGTGATGTTCGGCGCTCAGGACCAGGTCGAACTGATTGCGATGCTGCAGTCGGAAGGACTTCGGCCGGAAGCTGTGCATGCGGTGCGTGATGCCTGGAGCCTCGACGACCTGGTGAGCGGCAAGGTGGATGCCCTTGCCGCGTACAGCACGGTGGAACCCTTCCTGTTGCGCGAGCAGGGCGTTCCCTTCATCGAGTTGCACCCCTCGGACTACGGCGTGGATTTCTACGGGGACATCCTCTTCACCACGGCGACCCTCGGCGCCAAGGACCCCAAGCTGGTGCAGGCTTTCCAGCGGGCTTCCTTCAAGGGCTGGGAGTATGCCTTGGAGCACCCGGAGGAGATCATCGACCTCATCCTGAAGCTCCCGAATGTGAGCAGCCATGGGATCACCCGCGAGCAGCTCCGGTTCGAGGCTGAGCAGATGCGGGCGCTGGTGCTGCCCGGCCTGGTGGAGATCGGTCACATGAACCCCGGCCGGTTCCAGCGGATCGCTGAGATCAACCTCAAACAGGGACGCATCCAAGCGATCCGGGATCCTTCTGGATTCATCTTCACCCCGCCGCCGCCCCTTGGCATGCCCTGGCTGAAATGGATCGGCTTCGGTCTGGCCGTGGCCCTGGTCGGCAGCGTGATTGCCGGAGTCTGGATCATCCAGTTGAGGCACCAGGTGGAGGCCCGCACCCGGGAACTCCAGCGGGAGGTCGCCCATCGGCGGCAGGCCGAGGCGGATCTGGCGGAACGGGAGCAGCGGTTCCGGCTGCTGGTGGAGAACCTGCCCGCTGGCGCCGTCTACATTGATGACAGCGGCTTCTACCCCAATGCCGCCATCGAGCTGATGACGGGCTATGACCGTGGCCGGCTTTCGGACCTCGAGGCCTGGCTGGGCATCCTTGAACCGCGTGACGCCAAGCGTCTGGAGGAGGCCTGGGCCGTCAAGCGCGGCGTCCATCCCTCGTCGCTTCTGCGGGCCACCGTGATCCGCTGTGACGGGCAGCGCCGCTCGGTGGAGATCAGCATGCGGACGCTGCCCACCTGCGAAGTCTGGATGGTGCTCGACGTCACGGCCCGGGAGGAAGCCGAGGCCGCACGGCAAGCCAGCGAAGATCGCTACCGGGGCATCTATCAGAATTCCTCCGACCTGATCAAGGTGCTGCGGGTGGCGCCGGATGGGCAGTTCCGCTTCGAGGGGGTGAACCCCAGCTTCACCGCGAGCTTTGGCATCAGCACCGAGCAGGTGGCAGGCAAGACGCCCCAGGAATGCTTCTCCCGGGAGGTGGCCGAATTCATGACGGGGAACCTGCAGCGCTGCCTGGCTGCTGGGCGCAACCTCCACTACGAAGAAGTGCTGGATACGCCCCTGGGCAAGCGCATGCTGCTCACGCAGCTGGTCCCCATCCGGGATCCTGATGGACGCATCTACCTCATGGCGGGCATCAGCCGCGATCTCACCGATGAACGCAAATCCCAGGAGGCCCTGCGGCAGGCCCAGAAGCTGGAAAGCCTGGGTGTGCTGGCCGGAGGCATCGCCCACGACTTCAACAACCTGCTCAGTGCCGTGCTGGGCAACCTCAACCTCGCCCAGGCGAAACTCCCGCCCCATTCCGCCTCGGAACCCTACCTCCAGAGCATGGAAAGCACCATCCTGAGGGCCGCGGATCTCACCCGGCAGATGCTGGCCTATTCGGGCAAGGGGCGCTTCGTGGTGGAGCGCCTCGACCTAAGCCACCTGGTGGAGGAGATCACCCACTTGCTGTCCGTCTCCATCTCGAAGAAGGTGGCGCTGCGGTATGACCTGCCGAAGCACCTGCCGGGCATCGAGGCCGATGCCAGCCAGATCCAGCAGGTGATCATGAATCTGGTGACCAATGCCTCTGAGGCCATCGGCGACCGCGAAGGCGTCATCAGCATCGCCACCGGCACCCGCGACCTGGATCAGTCGGCCATGGACACCCTGTTCGCGGGCCAGGATCTGGCGCCGGGGCGCTTCGTCACCCTGCAGGTGTCCGACACCGGCTGCGGCATGAATCCGGAGACCCTCGCGAAGATCTTCGATCCATTCTTCACCACCAAGGCCTCGGGCCGGGGCCTGGGGCTGTCGGCCATGCTGGGCATCCTGCGGGGCCACGACGGCGGCATCAAGATCTATTCCGAGCCGGGGAAGGGCAGCACCTTCCAGGTCTACCTGAGGGCCTTGGGAATGCCTGGCCCCACGCCCGAACCGGCGGTGCTGCCGATGTCGGTTCCCTTCGAGGGCAAGGTCCTCTTGGTGGATGACGAGCCGGATTTAAGGGGAAGCATCCAGTCGATGCTGGAACACCTCGGCTTCGAGGTGGAGGCGGCGAAGGATGGCCTGGAGGCGCTGGAGCGCTTCAGCCCAGGAGCCTATGCCCTGGTGCTCATGGATCTCACCATGCCCCGCATGGATGGGAAGGAAGCCTTCCGGCGCATGAAGGAACTGGATCCGACTGTGAAGGTGGTCCTCTCCAGCGGCTATAACGAGCAGGAGGCCATCCAGCAGTTCCTGGGGCGGGGTCTGGCGGGCTTCATCCAGAAGCCGTACCAAATGAAGACCCTCGTCGAGGCGCTGGAGCGGGCGCTGCGGACCGGGATCTGAATGCGGCTCTGGTAGAATCATCCCTTTCCACGCTTCCCCCGACGTTGGAAATTCCTCTCACCCCGGTTGATCCCCACTGGAGGCACCGCATGGCGCGCTCAAGGTTCTCTTCGCTTGTTTTGCTGCCTGCACTCATCGCAGCGCCCTCTCTGCGCGCCTCGGATGTCCTCACCGTGGCGGGCCGGGGCGAGGTGGCGGTGGAGAAGAAGTGGAACGCCGCCGAGGCCAACCAGAAGGCCCTGGAGCGGGCCGAGGCGCTGGCCCTGGAGGATGCGCTGGCGCAGGCGCTCTACAGTGTCTATGGCAACCGCGCCAAGCTGGGAACAGATCACGACCGCGTGCTGCGCGACGTGGTGAACCACAAGGCCACCCTGGTGCTGGGCAGCGATGTGCGGGCTTCCAACGTGGATAACGGGAAGGCCATGGTGGAACTGGCCGTCAAGGTGGACGGCAAGGCCTTCCGGGCCTTCCTGGAGAACAGCCTCAACCTGTCGCTGGCCCAGGAGGCCGAAGGCAAGTTCAAGGTCATCGTCCTCTCCTACACGGTGGAGGGGCAGGATGCCAACCGCGCCAAGCCCGTGGTGCTGCGCGAAGAAGTGACGGATAACCGCACCGATGTGCAGTCCGCGAGCTTTGCCGCCCGCAGCGCCAGCGGCGCCGCCTCGTCCAGCCAGTCCTCGGTGCAGGCCGCGGCCAGCGCCAGCAGCAAGGGCAACGCCGCCTACCAGGGCAGCACCCGCATCGATGCCTCTCGGGATCGCGTGTCGGATGCCAGCGCCTCCTCAGCCCAGCTGAGCGCCAGCCGCGACGTGGCGGCCTCCAAGGAATGGGACAACCGGGCCGCCGCCAGTGTGGATGCGCGCAGCACCAAGGCCAGTTCCTCCTACCAGCAGAGCGCGGCATCGGGCTCGGCCTTCAGCGACCGCAGCAGCCAGTACCATCGCCTCACCATCTACGCCGACCCCACCAAGAAGGGCGCCGGGGCCACCAACGAGGTGCGCGCAGCCCTGGGCGAAGTCCTCGAGAAGTCGGGATTGAACACGCGGTTCGTGGACATGGATCTGATGGGCCGCACCTTCGAGACCGAGGACGACCTCTACCTCACCATCCGCGAGAACCTGAAGAAGAACCCCGACATCGCCACCAGCGATTACGTGGCCGTCGCCCTGAACCGCGTGACGCCCGTGAACAACCAGCACCGCTACACCTCGCAGGTGGTCTACCGTGTCATCCGCATCAAGGATGGCGACACCCTGCTGCCCGACAAGGTGGTGACTGGCGACAGCGGCGACCAGGTGTCCGACGATCTGGGCCGCGCCAGCGCCACCAAGCTGGCCATCCGCAAGGCCGACAGCATGCTGCCGGAAGAGCTGCGCGCCGCCCTGCGCAAGACCACCCGCGCCGAGGCCCGCAACAACGCCGCCGCAGCCACCACGTACGTGATCCGCGTGGACAACATCAAGAGCCCTGCGGCCACCACGGCCCTCAAGCAGGCGCTGCGCAATGCGGGCTTCACGGTGACGCCCCAGTTCCGCGGTGAAGCCAGGAGCGAGACCATCCAGGTGGCCCTGAATGGCAAGAGCGGCTCTGACGTGATGGCCCTCATCGAGCCCCACCTGGGCGCCTACGACGTGGACACCATGGACGAGCGCAGCACCATCCTCAAGGGGAAGTGATGCGTTTCAGTTCCTTCGCTGCGGGCCTGCTGGTTTCGCTCCTGGCTTTGCCGCTGCGTGCCCAGACGCCCGTGCGGCTCACCCTGGCCCCGGAGCTGCTGGTGAGCGACTCCGCGGCGGACCCGCGCCTGCCTGCGGAGCCGCGCCTGCGCGAGGCCTTCGAGAAGAGGGCCGCTGAAACTTTCCCGGGCCAGCTGATGCGCCTGTCCGCCGACGACATGATTTCGCCCGATGAGCGCGTGCTGGTTCTGGTGCCCACCCTGCGTGCCGCGCGGCTCACGCGGGAGGTCACCGCCGGCGTCATCGACCGGTACGAGGCCGTGGTGGTGGGGGATCTCTCGCTGCTGGACCCCTGGACCAACGCCAACCTGTTCTCCGCCACCCGCATGGTCGCGGTGGGTGTGGACCTGGGCCGCAGCCAGGCTTCCCGGCGGGAGGAGCTGCTGGCCCAGGCCTTCGACGCCGCCGTGGCCCGTTGGCTGGAGGCCTGTCTGGCGCAGCTCAAAACCCAGGCGGCGCCCTTTGTGCTGGAGGGCGGCACCCTGGGTTCGCCCGCCGCAGGCCTCAAGGGCGGCATCTGGCCCTTCGGCCGGGACCGCGGCGTGAAGCGGGGCACCATCCTGCGCGGACAGGGGCATTTCGCCAAGGTCAGCGATGTCACGCCCAAATACGCGCTGCTCCAGGATGTGGCGGATTCCAGCCGCAAGCTGCCCGCGGGCGAACGCTACACGCTCACCGTGGTGGACAAGCCCGCGGAGCGTCCTGAACCCACGGTGGCCCTGGCCTGGCGCGGGGCGCCACCCCGGCCGCCCCAGGGTTCCAACCTGCGCACCCTCGATGCCGACGCCTTTCTGGGCCTGCTGGGGAACTACCTGTCCCAGGCCGGGGGGCTGCGTCTCCTTCCTGGAGATCCGCGGCGTCCCGCCGCCAAGGCCCAGTTGCAGCGCCTGCATGATCACATCGCCCGCCACTCGCAGCTCACCCAGGCCAACTTCCTCAGCCTCGAGCAGCGGGAAACCGCCCAGGCCGCGCTGGAGGCGCCAGACCGTCGGGTGGATCTCGGCGTTCTCGGCGCCTATCACGGCACCCGGAAGAAGGCCGACGGCAGCCTGGAACACTACTACCGCATCCACCTGGGCGCGGCCATCTTCCCCCGGGTGGGCGAGGGCGACGGCACCTGCTATCCCCTGCGCGCCTTCCTGGAACACACCGAGGAACTGGCCCAGGTGGAGCAGGCGGGCATCCGCGAATTGGATGCCCACGCAGCCTGGTTCACGGTCTGCCGCAATGCGGTGATCCGCCTGGCCGCCAAGGTGCAGGCCGATCTCCTGGCCATTCCCGCAGGCGACTTGGCTGGCCAGGAAGGCGGCATCGACGCCCAGCGCCAGCCCCGCTGGAAAGGCCCCGCCCCGGCCCGCTTCACGCCCCTGCAGTGGTTCCGCCCTGCGGGCGAACTCAAGGACAGCGCCGGGCGTTCATTGGGCCCCTTGCTGCTCCCGCAGGCGCCCTCCAAGGGTTTCCTGAACCTGGCCTGCCTGGCCGCTGAGAAGACGGTGCCGGGCGATGTGCTGCGCTTCAGCGGCAGTCCCGCGCCGGAGCCACTGCTGGCCTTGGCGCCACCCCTGGTGGAGAACCCGCCGAGCTGGCTGCCCGAGGGCCGCTGGCTGGCTCCCATGGCGGCCCAGGCCCTCATGGGGCCCGGTGGGTGCCGGTTCTTGCTGGTGGAGGAGCCGGGCAGTGCGCTGCGCATGGCGCTGCACGCCACCGCCCTCGCCTCCACCACGGCCGGGGATACCACCACCTTCACAGGGCAGTGGCGGGTCCGCCTTCAGGCCGGGAATGATCCCGAACCCCTGCTGAAATTCGGCCTGCAGACCGATCACGCGCAGAAACTGGAGAATCCGGCCCAGGCCCTCCGCCCCCTGGATACGGGCGCCTGGGCCATGGATTACCTGCGCGACACCCTCCGCCGCCTGGCGGAAAGCGCCACCAAAAAGAACCTCAACCAGGCCGTGCTGGCCGCCCAACAGGAGTCCCGATGAACGCCCGCCACACCCTCCTTCTGCTCGCCTGTGCCGCCGTGCTGCCCGCCCAGGGTCTGGGTGGCCTGCTGAAGAAACCCGAGGCCCCCGCCGCTTCCGCCTCCAAGGTGGATGTGGGCGCCGCCCTCGCCTCCGGCGCGGAGATGATCGGCTTCGTGACCGTCGCCACCGACCAGGGCATGAAGGCCGTGAACACCATGCTCGATGTCTTCCCGGCGGAGAAGGTGGCCAAGGTCAAGGAGCTGAGCGCCAAGTATTCCGAGCTCACCACCAAGCGCAAGGACGGCAACATCGACGCCGAACAGCTGAAGCTGGCCAGCGCCGCGGGCGATGAGATGGCCGCCCTCAAGAACGACTGGAAGTCCTACAAGAAGGAAAAGGCCGGCGTCGTGGCCAAGGCGAACACGCGCCTGGGCCTCATGCTCGGTGCCGACGCCATCGCGGCCTCGGCCGCGCCGAAGACTCTTTCCACCTTGCAGGAAGCCAGCAAGAGCCTGGCCAGCAATCCCTTGCAGGCGGGCAAGGCGGCCCAGGTGAGCGCGCAGGTCGCCCTGCTCACCGCCGTGGTGCAGCAGATCCCCCAGCAGACCAAGTCCTTCACCGCCGTGCGCAGCATCGTGGGTGACATCGCCAAGGCCGAGAAGGTGAGCCTGGCCGCGGATCTGGCCCCGGAGAAGATCAAGGACAAGGCTCTGCTTTCCGCCAGCGCCAAGGAACTGGATTAATCCAATCTCTAGAAACAGGAGGCCATCTGGCTCAGGTCGGATGGCCTCCTTCTTTCAAGCGCTCGGTGCCGTAAAATCCTCGCCGGGATTGATGAATTGATCCATTTCAACGCCCTGCTGGCGGTCGTGCAACTTCTTGTAGCGGCCATTCAAGGCCAGCAGTTCCCGGTGGGTGCCGCGCTCGAGAATGCCACCTTGTTCCACCACCAGGATCTGGTCGGCGCTCTCGATGGTGCTGAGGCGGTGGGCGATGACGAAGGTGGTGCGGCCCGCCCGCAGCTTGCGGAGGCCATCGCGGATGAGGGCCTCGCTCTCGCTGTCGAGGCTGGAGGTGGCCTCGTCCAGCAGCAGGATGCGGGGGTCCGCCAGGATGGCGCGGGCGATGGCCACGCGCTGGCGCTGGCCGCCGGAGAGCTTCACGCCCCGCTCGCCCACCACGGTGTCGTAGCCCTGCTCGAAGCGGTCGACAAATTCGTGCACGTGGGCGATGCGGCCCACGGCTTCGATCTCTTCCCGTGTGGCGCCGGGCTTGGCGAAGCCGATGTTGTCGGCCACGGTGCCATCGAAGAGGAAGTTGTCCTGCATGACCACGCCCAGCTTGGCGCGGTATTCCCGCAGGCGCAGGTGTTCAATGTTCTTGCCATCCACGAGCACCTGCCCCTGTTGGGGATGGTTGAAGGCCATCACCAGGGAGATGATGGTGCTCTTGCCTGAGCCGCTGGAGCCCACGAGCGCCACGGTGCTGCCCGCGGGCACCTCGAAGCTGATGCCCTTCAGCACCGGGCTGCCTTCCTCGTAGGCGAAGTGCACATCCCGGAAAGCCACGGCACCCTCCACGGTGGGCAGGGGCTCCCGGGCCGCGTCCTCCTGATCCTCCGTGGGCATGTCGAGGATCTCCCGTACACGGTCGAGGCCCGCGAAGGCCTCGCTCACCTGGGTGCCGATGTTGGCGATCTGCACCACCGGAGCGGCCATGAGGCCCACGAAGAAGGTGTACATGATGAGGTCGCCCAGCGTCATCGCACCTGCGAGGATGGCCCGGCCGCCGATGACCATGATGAGCACGCCCAGGGCCCCCACGATGGCCGTGCCGAAGGCCGTGATGGCGCTGGTGCCCGTGAGGGTTCCGGCGATGTTCTTGAACAGGCGCTCCGAGCCTTCGGCGAAGATCTTCCGCTCGCGGGCTTCGGCCACGTAGACCTTCAGGATGCGGATGCCGCCCACGGATTCCGTGAGGCGGCCGGTGATGTCGGCGGTGATCTCGCTGCGCTGGCGGAAGAGGGGGCGCAGCTTGCGGAAGGCCAGGGCCATGGCGCCGCCGAAGGCCGACAGGAAGAGGATCGTGGCCAGGGTGAGCTTCCAGTTCAGCCAGAAGAGCACCGCCAGGGAGATGGCGGCGGTCAGCACGCCGCCCACGAGCTGGATGATGCCGGTGCCCACCAGGTTGCGGATGCCCTCGGCGTCGTTCATCACGCGCGAGATCACGACACCGCTCTTGGTGCTGTCGAAGTAGCGGATGGGCAGGCGCAGGATGTGGTCCTGCACGCGCTGGCGCATGGTCATGATGGCCCGCTGGGCCGCCACGCTCACCACCTGGGAGTTGGCGTAGCTGGTGATCGCCTGCAGCAGGGTGGCTGCGCCAGCCCCCAGGGCCAGGGGCAGCAGGAGGTGGCCGTTGTGCCTGCCGATGACTTCGTCGATGAGGTACTTCGTGCTGGCGGGCAGCACCAGCCCCGCCAGGCGGCTGATGAGCATGAGGAACAGGCCCAGACCCAGCGAAGCGCGATGCTGGCGCAACAGCGCCCGCGCTTCGCGCCAGGCACGCGCCGTGTCCACCTTGGGCTTCGGCTTGGGATTGGGGGCGCTCATGCGATCACCATGACAGGGGCCGGGCGGGGCGTCAGGTTCCAAAGTCGGGCTGCGTGTTGGCGTTTGATAAAGACCTGCCGTCCCCATCAGCGTTGGGGTGAACAGAGGGGGAGATGAATGAACGATACCAAGAATGCAGCGCAGGTCGTCCGGATCCTTCAAGATCCGCGGGCCCGGTGTGCGTAGAATAATTTCATGCGGTGGAGGCGGATCGCCCGCCGCTGGAGGAATGGATGGCTCAGTCGCGAAGCGTCATCACTGGAACGGGAAGCTGTATCCCCCTCCGGAAGATTCCCAATGCAGCCTTTCTGGATCGGAGGTTCTTCGAGGATCGCGGTCAGCCCTACCCCGAGGGCGGCACCCAGCGGATCGTCGAGAAGTTCGAAGAGATCACGGGCATCGCCGAACGACGCTATGTCACGGATGATCTGGTGGCCTCGGACCTGGCCTACGAGGCGGGCAGGCGGGCGTTGGAATCTGCTGACATTGACCCGGAGACGCTGGACTACGTCATCGTGGCCCACAATTTCGGAGATGTGAAAGCGGGCAACCGCCGCTCGGACTTCGTGCCCACGCTGGCCGCGCGGGTGAAGGCACGGCTGCGCATCGCCAATCCCTTCTGCGTGGCTTACGATCTCCCCTTCGGCTGTCCAGGCTGGCTGCAGGCGGTGATCCAGGCGGATTACTTCCTGCGCTCGGGTGACGCCACGCGCGCCCTGGTCATCGGCGCGGAAACCCTCTCCCGCGTATGCGATCCCGCCGACCGCGACAGCCTCATCTACGCCGATGGGGCTGGTGCCGTGGTTATGGAGGCCCAAGTTCATGATGAGGCTGTGGGCATCCTCTCTCACGCGGTGCGCTCCGACACCCTGGAGCACTCGGGGCTGCTGTGGATGGATCCCTCCTTCAATCCAGAGGGCGATGACCAGCTCACCCTCAAGATGAAGGGGCGGAAGCTCTACGAATATGCCCTGGCCACCGTGCCCGGCGTGGTTCGTCAGAGTTTGGAAAAAGCGGGCCTCAGCCTGAGCGACGTGAACAAGGTGCTCATCCACCAGGCCAACGGCAAGATGGACGAAGCCATCCTCAAGCGCCTCTTCAAGCTCTATGGCCTGTCGGAGATTCCCGAGGGCATCATGCCCATGACCGTCTCCTGGCTGGGCAACAGTTCCGTGGCCACGGTGCCCACCCTTCTGGATCTGGTCACGCGCGGCGAGTTGGAAGGCCAGTCCCTGGCCAGCGGTGATCGGGTGGTGTTTGCGTCGGTGGGTGCGGGCATGAACATCAATGCCATGGTCTACCGCTGCCCCTGAGCGCGGTCTGCGGCAACAACGCAGTGCTTTCTGCCCGGGAGGCAGGCCACACAGGGGTTTCCCCTGCTGGGTTCTGAGCGACTCCAGGGTCGTGAATTCTCCGTGCCGGAGATCCTGCTGCTTCTCTCCGCCTTGGTCACGCGGTGCAGACCACCATGCCTGTTCCGACCCCAATCATGGCGCACCTGCCAGTAGAGTCCTTCCGCAGGACGGGAGGTCGCATGAGAACCTTGATCGTCGGCATCGGAGCGCTGGGTGGACTGATCGCGGCGCGATTGCAGGTGGCCGGTGCGCCTGTCTGGCTGGCGGCGCGCAACGCTGAATCGGCGGCGCACCTGAGAACCTCGGGCCTTCGTGTGACAGGCGTGGGGGGTGATGCCTCGGCTCGTTCGCCGGAAGTGGCCGCGCTGGAGGATTACTCCGGAGGCGAATCCTTCGATTTGATCGTCCTGGCCACCAAGGCCCAGGATGCCATGGAAGCTGCGCCGCGGCTGGTGTCGCTGCTCGCGCCCGGTGGCACGCTGCTGCCCATCCAGAACGGCGGCGTCTCCCAGATCCTCGCTGAGCGCCATGGCTCGGATCGTGTGCTCGGCGGCCTTTCCAACCTCGGTGCCACCATGTCGTCGCCGGGCTGCTATGAACAGCGCAACGCCGGTCATCTGCTGATCGGCGAGCTGGCGGGTGACGGGCAGGGGCGGGCCGAGCGGGTTCGCACGTGGTTGGGCCAGGCCGTGGACGTGAGGGTGACGGCCAACATGCGGGGAGCCGCCTGGTCGAAGCTGCTGGTGAATTGTTCGGTCACCACCATCGGCGCTGTCGCGGGCCGGACCATGCGGGATTACATCGGGCTTCCAGAGGGGCGCGCCCTCTTCGACCGGGCCTACGACGAGGCCCTCGCCGTGGCCCTGGCCAGCGGTGCCCGCCCGGAGCGGATGTTCGCAGATCCGGTGCCGCCGGGCTGGGCGGGACAAAGCATGCCTGGAACCGCCCACGAAGCCTGGATCGGCCAGATCCTCTCGGCCTACGGTGACCTGAAGCCATCCATGTTGCAGGATTTCGAGCGGGGCCGAGCCACCGAGATTGATTTCATCAATGGCTATGTGGTGGACCTGGGCCGGCGGTTCGGTGTGGAGACCAGGACCAACGCGGCCATCGTGGCGGCGGTTCACTCAATCACCCGAGGCGAGCTGCGTCCCGGCCCGGGCCTTTTGGGCCGCCTCCTTGGCCCGCTCGAATGAAACGGGAGTCATCCCCCGCGTCCAGTGGAGGATGCGCCAATTTCTGTCCAATGGTCCGACGTAAGGTTGGTCCCATGAACCCGATGAGCCCAGCCCCTGAAACGCCATCCCAGCAGCCTTCAGCAGCCGCCCCTTTGGCTCGCTCGCAGCCTCCAGCAAAGTCCATGGCCCACCCGGCCGCACTGGCTGGGGCCGTGCCCCTGCCAGGCTTGGAACCCTGGACCGGGTTCGGTCGTCTGGGATGAAGCCTTGGAGCCGCCTGGGTTGCCTCGGGGTTCGCAGAATTGAACCGCCCAGGCCCTGCGGCCGATGAAGAAGGGGGTGAGGGTTCTATGACGCATGACAACTACCGTGACTTGGGCCAGGAAGCGATTCACGCCATCAAGTTGGAGGAAGCGGTCCTGGTGGTGCTCCGGGAGAACCAGCTCACGCCTTCTGATCGCGCCATCCTGGAAAACACGGTGCGAATCGCCAGGGGCCTTCAGAAGGTCGCCAAGTCAGCCTAGTGGCAAGTCACTCGCTGGGGATCAACCCCAGGGAACCCGCACAGGGCTCCGCTTGGGATGTTCGCCTCTCGCTGTTTTGGATGGGATGTCCATCGGGATGAGTTCCGGCAATGGCGAAAGGACCGCGCTGCGCTAGGCTCGATGGAGAGGTGATTGATCGTGCGCATTCTGTTTCGAGACGCATTTCTCAGCCTGACGTTGCTGATGGCCGCGGGGCTGTGCGCTGAGGAAACACGGCCCAAGGTGACTGTGTTCCAGTGTGAAGGCTTCCCTTCCGTGGATGGCGGAGCCTCGCCGGAGGTGTTGAAGGAGGCCCTGCAAGGCCTTCCCTACGAGGTGGCCGACCGGCCGGAAACCCTGTCGCAGCGCCTTCGGGCGGGCACGGGCGTGTTGGTGCTCCCCTATGGCAGTGCCTTTCCCTTGGCGGCCTGGGAGGCCATTCGAGGCCACCTTGAACGGGGCGGCGGCCTGGTCCTTTTCGGAGGTGCCCCTTTCCATCAGCCCGTCCTTTGGCAGACTGAGACCCAGGATGGAAAGCCCCGTGGGCATTGGGTTCTGGGCTCGAGGCAACCCACCTTCGCCCGTGAATTGCTCCTCGGCCCCGCGGAAGAACTGTCCATCGAGGGCCTGGGGGCGCCCAAGCCCGCAGTGGCTTCCGGGTGGACGATGGCCTTGCCGAAACCCTCGAAGACCTTCGCCCTCACGGTCCGTTTTGCCACCCGAAAGGACCAGCCGCGGGAGGATGGCAGCGCCGGGTACCGGGAAGCCATTCTGCGGCCTCTGGTGCACCTGACGGATGCCGATGGCGTTCCCCGTGCCTGTCCCCTGCTGGAAATCGACCGCCTGAGGGGGCCGGGCACCGGCGGGCGCTGGGTGCTGGCGCCATCGGATGCCGTGCTTGATGCGGCGGCCTTGCGGGCCTGTCTCCTGCGGGCCATGGAGGGGCCCTCCGACTTGGATGTGCGACCCATCAGCGCCTGCCTGGAAGCGGGTGAATGGCCCCGCTTCCGAGTGAGCCTGCACCGCCCTGGCACCAGCGGAGCAAGCCTGCCAGTCACCGTTCGCGGCCTCCTCCGCGACGCGGCGGGGCGGGAGGTGGGATCTGCCGAGGCGGCCCTGTCCGGCCCCGCGGACATCCGCAGTGCCGTGCTGATTCTGAAGCCCGCGATGCCCCTTTCACCGGGCCTCTATCACCTGGAAGCCACCGTACCAGGCAGGGGCGGGGCGGATCGGCATTGGCGCGTGGAAAGCGGCATATGGGTGAAGGACGAGCGCCTGCTGCAGGAGGGACCGACGCTTGCGGCCTCACGGGATTGGCTGCGGCTGGATGGCCAGGTCTTTCCCGTGGTGGGCACCACCTACATGGCCTCTGACGTGCATCGCAAGTTCCTCTTTGAACCCAACCCCGCCCTGTGGGATCGCGACTTCGAAGCGATGAAGAAACAGGGCGTGAACTTTGTCCGCACGGGTCTCTGGACGGCCTGGGATCGCCTCATGTTGGACCCCGGGGCCATCGACGATGCCGCGCTCCGCGCCCTTGATGCGTTCGTGCTCACGGCGGCCAGACACCGCATGCCGCTCTGCTTCACGTTCTTCGCCTTCCTGCCCCCGGCCTTCGGCGGGGAGAACCCCTACCTGGATCCCAGGGCCCTGGAAGGGCAAAAGCGCCTGCTGACCCTGATCGCGCAGCGCTACAAGGACTGCCCATGGGTTCATTACGATCTCATCAACGAACCCAGCTATGCACCCGCCGAGGCGCTGTGGACCAACCGGCCGAATCTGGACCGGTTCGAGTCCGGCGCCTGGCAGCGCTGGATCGAGGCGCGGCACGGTTCAGACGTCAGCGTGCTGCGTGACCTGTGGCGGGATGGCTCTGAAGACGTGTTCGGCCTGCCGCGCCCCGAAGAACTGGCCTACGTGGCCTTCAAGGAGGGGAAGCGGCCCCGAAAGACAGGTGAATTCCGGCTCTTCACGCAGGATGTCTTCACGCACTGGGCTGACACCATGCGCAAGGTGCTTCGCGATGCCGGGGGCCAGGTGCTGGTGACCGTGGGGCAGGATGAGGCCGGGCTTCTGGCCAGCCCTGCCCAGCAGCTCATGGCGCCCGCGCTGGACTACACGGCCATCCATAGCTGGTGGGCCACGGATGACCTGCTCTGGGATGGCGCCGCGGCCAAGGTTCCCGAGAAACCCATGCTGGCGCAGGAGACAGGCATGATGCGCCTCGAAACCATGGACGGCGTGCCCTGGCGCAGCCCGGAAGACGCCGCCCGCCTGCTGGAACGCAAATTCGCCGCGGCCTTCGCAAGCCGGGGCACGGGTGTCGTGGAATGGGCCTGGAATGTGAATCCCTATCAGCCCCTGGAGAACGAGGCGGTCATCGGCTTCCTCCGCCCCGATGGCACCGCCAAGGCGGAAACCCGCGTGCTCCGTCAGTTCGCGGACTTCTTCGCCAAGGCCGCTCCGCACCTGAGCGACTACTCGGCGGATGCGGTCCTGGTGGTTTGTCCCAGCACGCGCACCTTCACGGGACGGCCCTTCGGGCCCGATGCCGCCAAGCGCATGGTGCGCGTGCTGGCCGACCGCCATGGCATCGTGCCAACCCTCTTATCGGATCTGACCCTCAGCCCAGCACGCCTGAAGGAGGCCAAGCTCATCCTGGTGCCCGTGCCTGAGATGCTGAACGAAGCTGCGGCCCAGGCCCTGCTCCAGGCGAAGGCCGGCGGAGCGCTGGTGCTGGTGACCGGGGCCGTGGAAGGCGATGCCTATGGCAAGGTTCCCGAAGCCCTGCGGCAGATGGGGATTGTCGATGCGGGCCGGCCGCTCAGCTTGAGGGAACCCACGGCCTGGGGCGGCTGGTGCACTTTCGATGGCAACCTGGGCGAAAAGCTCCGCCGGAGTTTGACGCCGGAACTGAAGGATCCCAAGGACCGCCTCTGGCACGAACCACTGCCCTTGGAATTCGCCCGGGAGGAGGAGCCACTGGCCCGCCTGTTGGGCGCCGCTCTGAAGGCCGCGGGCGTGCCCCTGGCGGGCTGGAGTGGCCCCGCCTCCTCGCGCGTGCTGGATGCGGAAAAAGCGAGCCTTGTGGTGTGCCTGAATGAGTCGGCCCAGGATGTGCGCCGATGGGTGAAGGTGGGCGCGCGAACCCTCGAAGTGCCCATCCCCGCGGGCCGTTCCCGGCTGGCCCTGGTGGATCGGGCCAGCGGCAAGATTCTGGTTGAAACCCCCGGCGAGCCCCTGCGGGCCAAGTGAGATTGGACATGCGACGACTGCTTCCCCTATTCGCGGCTTCCCTTCTGGGTGCGCAGTTCGCGCCTGAAGCCCTGCCTCTCCCGGGGATTCCCTTCGCCCCTCGACACTACGTGGCTCAGCGGGCCATGAAAGCGCCGAGGATCGATGGCCGCCTGGATGACGAGGTGTGGAAGAAGGCCGCGTGGACCGAGGATTTCGTGGACATCGAGGGGCCCGGAAAGCCCCGTCCGCGCTTCCGCACCCGGGCGAAGATGGCCTGGGACGACACGTATTTCTACGTGGCCGCAGAAATGGAAGAACCGGATGTCTGGGCCACGCTGAAGGCGCGGGATAGCGTGATCTTTCAGGACAACGATTTCGAGATCTTCATCGATCCGGATGGCTCCACCAGCCCCTATTACGAATTTGAAATGAACGCCCTGGGCACCGTGTGGGACCTGATGCTCCTGCGCCCCTACCGCGAGGGAGGCCGCGTGGCGGTGAATGGCTGGGACTACCACGGGCTGAAGCGGGGCGTGGCCGTTCAGGGCACCCTCAACCGTTCCGGCGACAGGGACCGGGGCTGGACCGTGGAGGTGGCCATCCCCTGGGCTTCACTCACAGAAGTGGCCAGCCGCAGCGGCGCGCCGCATCCGGGCGACCGCTGGCGGGTGAACTTCTCCCGCGTGGAGTGGCGCACGAAGGTCGAGGGGGCCAGGCACGTGAAGCTCAAAGGCCCCGATGGGAAGGACCTTCCCGAGGACAACTGGGTGTGGAGCCCCCAGGGCATCATCGCCATGCACTACCCGGAGATGTGGGGTTTCGTGCAATTCAGCGCCCAGCCTGCGGGCACACCTGAGGCGGCTGCCACGCTGACCGTGGAGGATCATGTGCGCTGGGCGCTGCGCCGGATCTATTACGCCCAGCGCAATCACCGCCCGAAGGCGGACCGCTATGCCACCACCCTGACGGAATTGGCCCTGGAGGATCTCAATCTCCCGGCGGGCTGGACTCTGCACCTGGAGGGCGGGGAAGCCACCTGGGCGGCCGAAGCACGGAACGGGAATACGCGGTTGATGATCGATGCCCTGGGTGTTTTGCGGCGGAATCCCTAGCGTCAAAAACGACAAAAACGCGACCAGAACTTCGGCTGACCTTGGCCGGGCGATTGGGATACATCTGAAGCTCCCTTAGGAGGCGGTATGTGGCGGAAGCCCGGGCCAGAGAAGTTGATGCGACATGTGAAGCGGGCCCTCCTGGGCTTCACCGTTTGCGCGCTCTTTGCCGCCCCTCCCCCGCCGAATCGCCTGCGCGGCCTACCGCCCCAGGAGCTGGCCCGGCGCATCCGCGAGAATCGTGACTTCGGGGACGTTCTGGAGATGGCGCGGGACCTGTTCAAGGACCGCTTCAACGCGGGCACGGTTTATCCGGAGACGTGGGTGCGCGACTTTGCGACGTTCATGGATGTCGCCTTGGACCGTGGTGATCGGGGCGAAATCAAAGAGACCCTTCGCATGTTCCTGCGCTTCCAGGGCCAGGATGGCAACATCCCCGATGGTTTCACGCCCCAGAGCGAAGGTCGCACGGACTATCAGAAGCTCCTCAGCCCCTCCGCGCCCGGACACTGGGCCCACAAGAACACGGTGGTGACGGACCAGGAAAGCTCACTCATCCTGTCGGTCTGCACCTACGTTCGCCGCACGGGAGACGCCGCCTTCCTGGATGAGCAAGTGGATGGCAAGAGCGTGCGGGCGCGGATGCTCGGGGCCCTCGAGTACTTAATAACTCAGCGCTGGTCGCCGGAGCATGGCCTGCTTTGGGGTGCCACCACCATCGATTGGGGCGATGTGCAGCCCGAACATCCCTGGGGCACTTTCCTCACGAAAGAGACGCACCGGGCCATCGGTGTGTACAACAACGCCATGCTGGCTCTGGCCCTGGATCAATTCCTTCCGCTCATGGGCCAGGAGGCTTCGCCGCGCTGGTCGCGGGTCCGGGCGGACCTGGGCAAGTCCATCCGACAGCACCTCTGGGACGCTGCGCGGAAGAAATACCGCCCGCACCTTTACCTGGATGGCTCGCCCTTTCCGGCAGGCTTCGATGAAGGCGCGATCTACTTCACCGGCGGCACGGCGATGGCCATGCAGGCCGGGCTTCTGGAACCGGAGGATGTGGAGGCCTCCATCGCCACCATGCGCCTCAATGCTCGGGAAGATGGACCCTTCACGACCTCAGGCCTGGTCTGCCATCCCGTCTACCCTGCGGGGTTCTTCCAGAATCCCGACCACCAGCCCCACATCTACATCAATGGCGGAGACTGGCCGTGGATTTCCGGGCGCGTCATCCAGGCCATGATCGCCCATGGCTATGTGGCGGATGCTTACGAGGAATTGCTGCTGCTTGTTCAGCGCGTGAAGCGGGACCAGGGCTTTTTTGAATGGTATGACCAAGCCGGCAAGCCCCATGGCGCCGGCCAATTCCGCGGCGCCGCGGGAGTCACCGGCTTGGCCATCAAGCAGCTCCAGGCCTGGGCCGAGAGGCAGCGATAGCATTCCAAAAAGGCTGGTCCACAGATTTCACCGATTCACACAGATCAAAGGCTCAGGCCACAGGCTTGCTCCTGTCTGTGTGATCGGTGAAATCAGTGGAACCGGTTTTTGATCTTGAGGAGATCGACGTGGTCGACCTACCGGGCGACCTGTTCGCTGAAGTGCAGGTAGGAGAAACACTCGGGGATGTGGGAGTCGTAGACGCCGTGGGTGTTCAGGGCCCAGCCCGGGCTTTCGGTGACGGTCTTGCCGTGGTAGCGCAGGGCTTCGAAGCGGGAAAAGGAGGCCCGCAGGGTGTCGCCTTCCCGGGGCGGGAAGGGGCGGTTGGCGAAGAGGGCCTTCATGCCCTCCCAGGGGAAGGCCAGCTCCACGGTCCAGCCCTGGTCGAGATGATGGGGGTCATTCAGGCGGCCCTGCACCTGCACGGCGCTCTCCAGCCCGGGGAAGTCCCAGTCCATGAAGGCCCAGCGCTTGCCGCGGTGGTGCTTGCCCAGACGGGAGGCATCCTGGTACCCGCTCAGCACATCCACGTTGCGGCTGTAGAGGTCGAACTCTGGACGGTCGAAGCGGCTGCCCCGTTTGAGGGCGTCCTGGTAGATGTAGAACACTTCGTAGATGGTGTTGAACGCGTTGACTTCGAACTCGTAATAGCAGTCCTCGCCTCCGAAGAACACTTCGACATCGTTGTCGAACCAGATGTAGGAATCCCGTTCCGTGAGCGTGGCGCGCACCTGGGGTTCCTGGATCCAGAAGGCGACGTAAAGGGCCTTCTCGTCCCAGAGGCAGGCCATCCGTGTGTCGAAAAATCCGGGCTCCCCGGTGACCATGTCCACGAAGCGGTGCGATTTCGGGGCGGCCTGCCAGGCCGACTTGTCCAAGTTCCCGTCGATGGCGAAAGCCTCCGGGGCCCGAAGGCAGGTGTAGTGGGCGAGGAGCTCCTCGGGCGCGCCGTACCGTTCCATCACTTCGCCTCCTGGATGTGTTGCAGGGCCTTCAGGGTTTGTTCGCCAGCGCCGATCTGGTAGCCCTCGCTGAGGTGGATGACCTTGCCCGAGGGGTCCACCACGGCGATGACCGGCAGACGTGAGCCCAGGCTTCGGCCGGTGGATTCGGCGAGGCTGTGCAGCAGGCTACCACTGCCCTCTGAGAGAAGCGTGGCCTGGGCGGGAAGGCGCTCGAAGTCGGCACCCAAGTTTTTGGTATCCGTTCCCTCAGGCAACAGCAACACCATCCTTCCACCCCAGCCTTCAAAGGCTTCCTTCAGGGCGCGAAGGTCGCCCATGACGTGGCGGGTGGGTTCCTGGCCGGGGTCGGCCCAGATGAAGAGCGCGCCCTTGGCGCCGGCCAGGCTGAGGATGCTTTCCGTCCGGCCCTGGATGGTGAGGGGCGGGCAGAGGTCCAGACGGCCCAGCACGGTCGCCTGGACCTCGGTCCGGCGCAGCGAAAGGGGCACCTCGGTGGTTTCCCCCGCCTTGAGGTTGAAGAAGGAAAGCCGTGCCAGCACGGTGCCTCCCGCCACCCGGTTGCCGGTCACGGCAAGGTAGTGCCCCTCTGGCAGCGGCATGCCTTTGGTGAGCTGGCTGAGAGGCCGCTCATCGTCGAGGTCCAAGGTGCGGTACCGCCCCCCCTCGAAGCGGGCGAGGGTGAAGTGGGTGGCGTATTTCAGCTCGGTTGGCCCCCCTGTCTTGCCCCCCGCCTTGCCTTCAGGTTTGCTCTCCGTCTTGCTCTCAAGAACGGGGATCAGGGTGCCCGAAGGCTCTGCAGTGGCCGGTTTCCTGGCCGTGAAGGTGGCTGTGACCCACTGCCCGTTCCGCCGGAACTGAGGCGTTCTCAGGGCGGGATCGAGCCTCGCGGGGAGGTCCAGCGCCCGGCAGCAGGCCACGAAGAAGAGGTCGCGGGAATGGTCGTCGGAGACCCGCAGGTCCAGGACGCCGCGGGGCGACAGCGGCACGCGGTAGTGGTTGGCCTCGCGCTCGATGGTGATGTGGGTCTTGATCCAATCCACCAAGGCCGCGGGATTCCGTCGTGCTGCGGAGACCAGGCCCTTCGGAAGATGCTTTTGCAGGTAGCCGCGATAGGGGCTCAGCAGCTCGTTGTCCACCCTGGGACAGAGCACATCTGCGATGAAGTCCTGCGCGGGAAGGCGCTCCGCCAGGGCGAGGCCGTGGGCGAGGTGATCCTGCAGCACCGCTGTCGGCGTATCCCGCAGATCCTTGTCGGTGATCGACTCCAGAAGCGGCAGGGCCCAGGGGCGCTGCCTGGCATCGGTGGCGCTGAGGAAGGCGGAGATGGCCTCCCAGTTGCCGGCGCTGCGTGCGATCTGCTTCCACACCCGCTCGCCATCGAGGTCCAGGTTCTTCGCCAGGGCCAGGGCCTTCTCCCGCGTCATGAAGGTGGCGGTGTAGGCACCGCGCAAGGCATCTTCCTGTTTCAGGCGCCGGGCGTTCGCCTCGCGGGCGGCGGGTGAATCGGGCAGGGCGGGGCGCTCCACGGGCGGCACCTGGTCCAGCTCCAGCACCTGCTCCCTGGCAGGGTCGCCATCCAGCGTCAGCTCTACCTGTTCCGTGTTCCCCACGCTGACCTTGCGCAGACCGAAGGCCTCGCCCTGGTGCGCCCAGAGGAGCACATCGCCGAGGCCCATCGCCAGCGAGGTGCGGCCCTCGGCATCCGCGACTCGGGTGGCCAGGGGATAGAACTCGCCGTAGTTGTAGATCTGGAATTCCACCTGGGCCCCAGCGGCAGGGCGGCCCGCGCGGTCCCGCACCTGCACCTGGAGGGTCTTCACGGGGGCGTAGTGAGACGTGAGGTTCAGTTCGGCGTAGCGGCTGCTGCCGCGCACCACGGGCTCCTGGCCCGTGTAGGGGCCGTAGGCGCGCGTATGCACCAGCATGGCCCGGCGCACGGGCTCACGGAACCAACCCATGTCCAATTCCGGCTCTGGTTCGCAGGCCCCCATGAAATGCCACTGCCCATCCACCCAGACTTCCACCCAGGCGTGATTGTCGTCGCTGTGGGCCCAGCGGGGCGTGTAGACCTGGCGCGCCGGAATGCAGACGGCGCGCAGAGCCGCCACGGTGAAGGTGGATTCCTCGCCGCAGCGGCCGAAGGCGCTGCGCAGGGTGGAGAGGGGCCCGCTGGTGCGGCTGTCGGTGCCCTGGTAGGTGACCTTCTCATGGCACCAGTGGTTGATCTCCAGGGCCGCCTGGGCCATGCTCAGGCCCTTCACGCGCTGGGCCAGCTCGCGGTGGTAGCGGGCCCTGAAGGCGTCCAGGTTTTCGTTGTTCACCCGGGGCGGCAGCACGAAATGGCGGAAGAGGTCCTCCGGGATGCTGTGGCCCCAGGGCGCCACCCGACGGGCTTCCAGGGAGGCCCGGGTGGCTTCGAGGAAGAAGGCCCCATCGAAGTCCGCCAGGTCGCTGAGCGGCATGCCCGCATAGAGGAAGCGCAGGGCCTCCCGCTCTTCGTGGGTGAGCTTCTGCCGGAGGACACCCGAGAGGGCGCGATCCCGACCGCGGGCCAGGGCCTGGTTCTGGGCTTCAGGCGCCGGGGCCGCAAGCAGGGCCGCCGAGGCCAGACAGAGGATGGAGGCGAGTCGTGTCATGGAGGACCTGTAAGGAAGTGCCCGCTTCGGAAGCACATGGGGCCCCTGAAACCTGAGCGGATCCCCTGGGCGCCATGGTAGCGAAGCCCCTTCCGCCTGGCCCGGCGGGCGCAGACTTTAATGTCAAATGGTGCAAATGGCCTTCCGGAATGTCCGCTTGTTCCTGGGGCACGGGTGGCCTGAATCTGGCAAGAGACTCTGGAGTCATCATGCAGTTCAAGACCTTGCCCATATTCCTGGCCTTCCTGCTCATGGGCGTGGCCGACGCCATGGGGCCGCTCTCCAGCGCGGTTTCAGCGAACCCGTTCATGGCGGCGCTGATGCCCTTCTTCGTCTTCATCGCCTTCGCGCTCTTCAGCGTGCCGGGCGGCGTGCTGGCGGCGCGCATCGGCAAGAAGAAGCTGCTCCTTCTGGGGCTGGCCCTCTGCACCGTGGCCGTGGCTGTGCCCGCCTTCCTGAATCCGCCTTTCCCCTTGCTGCTCGCCGCCATTTTTCTGCTGGGCGTGGGCACCACCTTCCTCCAGGTGGCAGGCAACCCCATCATGCGCGATGTGAGCAACGAAGGGGACTACAGCCGCAACCTGGCGCTGGCCCAGGGCATCAAAGGCGTGGGCAGCACCGCCTCGGCCTTTCTCGTCACCGCCATCACCGGCCTGGCCTACTTCGCGGCCATGGGTTGGCGGGGCGCCTTTCCTGTCTTCTTCGTCCTCATGGCCCTGGCGCTGCTGCTGGTGAGCACGTTGCATGTGCAGGAAGCCCAGGCCGAAGTGCCGCCCAGCGTGGCGAACTCCCTGGCGCTGCTCAAGGAGCCGGTCTTCGCCTTGGCGGTGTTTGGCATCTTCGTGTATGTGGGGGCGGAGGTCTGCATGGCCGCCTTCCTCAAACCCACCCTGGAGACCTTGGGGCTGAATGCGAAGGCCGCGGCCTTGGCGGGCCCCAGCCTCTTCTTCGGCACCCTCACGGTGGGGCGTCTGGTGGCGGGCGGTCTGAAGGTGTCGGCCCGCGCCTTCTTCCGCCTCTCGGCGATTCTGGGGCTTGCGGGTCTCGTGTTCATCATGACGGGCACCAAGCCCCTCGTGATCCTGGGTGTGGTGTTGGGTGGCCTCGGCTTCGCCAACATCTGGCCCATGCTCTTCAGCATCACCGTGGAAGAGCGGCCCGGCCGGGCCTCTGAGCTGAGCGGGCTCATGTGCATGGCCATCAGCGGGGGGGCGCTGGTGCCCTTGGCCATGGCCCGGCTGGGAGGCGGGAGGCCGGTGGCCTTCGTGGTGCCCGCGCTTTGTTTCGGGTATCTGGTGATCCTGTCCATGAAGGGCTCGAGAAAGGCCGAGGCCTGACATGAATGTGTTCAACGACCGCCGTACCGTTCTCACCCTCGATGCCGGGGGCACCAACTTCGCCTTCGGCGCCATGCGCGGTGGCGAGGAAGTCGTGGAACCTCTGGTCATGCCCTCCCATGGGCACGACCTGGAGCGCTGCCTGGCCACCTTGCGGGAAGGCTTCCGGGAGATCCAGAGCCGCCTCGCTGAAGCGCCCTGCGCCATCAGCTTCGCCTTCCCGGGCCCGGCGGACTACCCGGCTGGCATCATCGGCAACCTGGCCAACCTGCCCGCCTTCCGCGGCGGGGTGGCGCTGGGTCCCATGCTGGAGGAGCATTTCCGGCTTCCCACTTTCATCAACAACGACGGCGACCTTTTCGCCTATGGCGAGGCCATCGCCGGACTGCTGCCCGAGGTGAACCGCACGCTGGAGGAAGCGGGCAGCCCCAAGCGCTTTCGCAACCTGTTCGGTGCCACCTTTGGCACCGGCTTCGGGGGCGGTCTGGTGCACAACGGGCAGCTGTTCCTGGGTGACAACGCGGCGGCCGGTGAAATCTGGACCCTGCGCAACAAGCTGGACCCTACCTATACCGCCGAGGAAGGGGTGAGCATCCGCGCGGTGCGCCGCGTCTATGCCTCACGCGTCGGCCTGCCGCTGGATCTGGCGCCAGAGCCTTTGGAAATTTTTGAAATCGCCCAGGGCCAGAAGCCAGGAGACCTGGCCGCCGCGAGGGCTGCCTTCCGCCGCATGGGTGAGGTGGCCGGGGATGCCCTGGCCAGCGTCACCACCCTGTTCGATGGCCTCGTGGTCATTGGTGGCGGCCTGGCTGGCGCCGCGCCCCTCTTCCTGCCCTGGCTGGTGGGCGAATTGAACAGCTGCCTGGAATCGCCCACGGGCTCACGGTTTCCGCGCCTGGAGGTAAAGGCCTTCAACCTGGAGGATGCCCAGGAACGCACGGAGTTCCTTCAGGCCGAGGTCCACCAGATCCCGGTGCCGGGCACCTCCCGCCTGGTTCCTTATGACCCCTTCAAGCGCATCGGTGTGGGCCTCTCGCGCCTTGGCACCACCCGCGCCACCGCCATCGGGGCCTACGCCTTCGCCCTGGCCCAACTGGACAAGCACTAACGAAACCGGAGTTGCCCATGTCTTTTCTTCGTGCCGCCCTTTGCGCTGCCCTGGCCGTGGTTCTCCAGGCGGCGCCAGCCCGCAAACCCAAGCCGGTCGATCTCGTGGATCCCTTTATCGGGACGGGTGGCCATGGACACACCTTCCCCGGCCCAAGCCTGCCCTTCGGCATGATCCAGCCCGGCCCGGACACGCGGCTCACGGGCTGGGATGGCTGCAGCGCCTACCATTTCAGCGACTCGGTGATCTACGGTTTCAGCCACACGCACCTCTCGGGTGTGGGCGTTTCCGACTACGGCGACGTGCTGCTGCTTCCCGCCACGGGCGCCGTCAAGCTGACCACGGGGTACCGGGCCAAAGGTGAGCAGACGCCCACCTTCGATGCCAGTGGCTACGGCAGCCACTTCCGCAAGGACCACGAGAAGGCCTCGGCGGGCTATTACGCCGTATCGCTGGATGACTATGGCGTGAAGGCCGAGCTCACCTCCACCCTGCGGGCGGCCTTCCACCGCTACACCTTCGAGCGCGCCGAGGGCGCCCATGTGCTGTTGGACCTGCAGCACCGCGACGAGGTCATCGCGGCTTCCCTGAAGGTGGTGGACGATCACACCATCCAGGGCCTGCGGCGCTCCAAGGCCTGGGCCGCGGATCAGCCTGTCTATTTCGTGGCGCGGTTCTCCAAGCCCTTCCTGGCCGAATTGGCCGTGGACGATCAGGTGCGGGCCGGGCTCAAGTCCGCTGAAGGGAAGAACCTCAAGGCCGTGCTTCGCTTCAAGGTGAAACCCGGTGAAACCATTCTGGCCAAGGTGGGCCTTTCGGGCGTCGACATCGAAGGTGCCAGGCGCAACCTCGACGGCGAGATCCCCCACTGGGATTTCGAGCGCACCAGGGCCGCCGCCAAGGCCGCCTGGAGCAAGCAGCTGGACAAGGTGGATGTGGAGGGCGGCACGGAGAGTCAGCGCGCCATCTTCTACACAGCCCTCTACCACAGCTTCCTGCAGCCCAATGTTTTCACCGATGCGGATGGCCGCTACCTGGGCCGCGACCTCAAGGTCCACCGGGCGGTGGGCTATACGCAGCACACCGTTTTCAGCCTCTGGGACACGTTCCGCGCCGCCCACCCCCTCTACACGATTCTGGAAACCCGGCGCACCCGCGACTTCATCCGCACCTTCCTGGCGCAGGCCGATCAGGGGGGCTTCCTCCCCGTGTGGGAGCTCTGGGGCAATGAGACTGGCTGCATGATCGGCAATCACGCGATCCCGGTCATCGTGGATGCCTACCTGAAGGGCATCCGGGATTTTGATGCTGAGAAGGCCTTCGAGGCCATGAAGAAAAGCGCGATGCAGGATCGGCTGGGCCTGGCGGCCTATCGCCGCTACGGCTACATCCCCTTCGATCAGGAGGTGGAGAGCGTGTCGAAGACGCTGGAATACGCCTACAACGATTGGTGCATCGCCCAGATGGCCAAGGCCCTCGGCAAGCAGGAGGACTACGCCACGTTCCTGCGGCGCTCCCAGGCCTACCAGCACCTGCTGGATCCGGAAACCGGCCTCATGCGGCCCAAGGCCAATGGCCGGTTCAAGACGCCCTTCGACCCCGCTGAGGTCGACCACAACTACACGGAGGCGAACGCCTGGCAGTACAGCTTCTTCGTGCCCCATGACGTGGCGGGCCACATGGCCCGCCTGGGCGGGCCCGCGGGCTACGCGGCCAAATTGGACGAGATGTTTGCCGCCAGCAGCCGCACCAACGGGCGCGACCAGGTGGACATCACGGGCCTTGTGGGCCAGTACGCGCACGGCAACGAGCCCAGCCACCACATGGCCTACCTCTACAACTTCGCGGGCCAGCCCTGGAAGACGCAGGCCATGGTGCGCCGCCTCATGGACGAGATGTACCACAAGGACCCCGATGGCCTCATTGGCAACGAAGACTGTGGCCAGATGAGTTCCTGGTTCCTCCTGAGCGCCATGGGTTTCTACCCCGTGAACCCCTGCGGCGGCGAATATGTCATCGGCTCACCCCTCTTCAAGCGGGTGACCCTGAAACTGGAAAACGGCAAGCGCTTCGTCATCCAGGCCCAGGGGGACGGCCCCTACGTGCAGTCCACCAAGCTGAACGGCCAGTCCACCACCCGGGGGTTCCTGCGCCACGACGACATCCAGAAGGGCGGGGTGCTGGCCTTCACCCTCGGCGTGAATCCCAACACCGCCTGGGGCTCGCGTGAAGAGGACCGCCCCCACACCGCCGTGCGGGAGCAGCTGGTCCAGCCCGCGCCTTATGTGGCGAAGGGCGACCTGGTCTTCCAGGAGCGCACGCAGGTGAGCCTGGCCTCCCCCCTTTCGGGGGCCTCCATCCACTACACCCTGGATGGCAGCACGCCGACCCCGGCTTCGCCCCGGTATGAGACGCCCATCGACTTGCATGAGAGTGCCACCCTGACCTTCATCGCCTACGCGGCGGGCCTTCCGGTGAGCCCCGTGGTGGAGACCCGCTTCAAGCGCATGCCAGTGGCGTGGGCCGTGGATCTGAAGACTCCGTTCCATCCCCAGTACTCCGCCGGAGGAGCCCAGGCCCTGGTGGATGGTGTCCGGGGCGGACAGGATTTCCGCCTGGGGGGCTGGCAGGGCTTCATGGGGACCGACCTCGTGGCCGTGGTGGACCTGCGCGCGGCGCGGCCCCTCCGCACCTTGGCGCTGGGCTGCCTGCAGGATCAGAACGCGTGGATCTTCATGCCCACCGAAGTCAGTTTCGAGCTGTCCTTGGATGGCCAGAGCTGGGGCCCGGCGGTGGTGGTGAAGAACCCCATCTCCCCGAAACAGGAAGGCGTCGTTCTGCATGATTTCAAGGCAGAACTAGGCGGCCAGCAGGCCCGGTACATCCGCCTGCGGGCCCGCTCCATCGGCCCCTGCCCGGATTGGCACAAAGGCACGCCCGGCCCCAGTTTCCTCTTCGTGGATGAGCTGGTGGTCGAGTAGCCATCCCTGCGCTCAAAGGAATACCGCCAAGGCGCCAAGACACCAAGAAAGAGGAAGACACTCTTCTTTCGATGCTTGGTGCCTTGGCGTCTTGATGGTGGATCGCTTTCTGATTCAATTTGAAGTGGCTGTGATATTACTTCACCCAATCCGCCAGGTCCGAGCCTGTGTGGAGGATCTCCTCCCGCCGCTTCAACTCCCGTCCGTCACGGTCCAGGATGAGAAACGTGGGGAAGACGGAAAGGTTCCAGCGGCGGGCCAGGAGGCGGTTCTCCCGGATCTCCAGTTTGGTCTCGGTGTGGAGCTGCACCGAGATGGGGATGAAGCCTGCCAGGGCCGCCTGGGCATCCGGGGAGGGGAGCACTTCCTTTTGGACGTACAGGCACTGCTGGCTGTAGGCCGTCCAGAGAAAGACGAAGAGCGGTTTGCCTTCGGCCTGGGCGCGGGCCAGGGCGGTGCGGTATTCAGCCTCGCCCTTGATGGGGGTCTGGGCCCAGGCAGGAAGAAAGGACAGGCAAGCCATCAGGGCGGCTGACTTCCATTGCATGAGAACTCCTGAATGAAAAGGGCCGACATGGGTCGGCCCTTTGGGTGATAGCGACGGGTGATTCCGTCTCAGAAGTGGTAGCTCACGCCCACCTGCAGCCAGCCAGGCGTGATGGAATACTTGCCCTGATCGTGATAGTGGCCGACGGAGCCGTTGTTGGCCCAGAGCGGGTTGTCCATGGTCACCTGCTCACTGCTCGTGCCGGCCTCTACGATCTGGTAGAAGCAGCGCGCGGACCAGTGCCGATCCACGAAGTACTCCAGTCCCACCTTGCCGCCCAGCTTCAGGCCGTTGATGGTGTGCGACGTGTTCCCGGCCGGGTGAACCTGATTGTCGGCCGTGCTGGTGTAGCTGTCGTAGTCGGAGGAGATCTTCAACTTGTTGACGTTGACGCCCATGACGAACTTCAGCTTTGGAAGCGGTGTGTTCACGATCAGTTCGCCGCCCAGCTGGGCCTGGGTGTATTTGACGTCCCGGTTCGTGAGCTGGGAGGTGTCGGAAAGGGTTCCGAATTCCGCCGTGAGGCGGTAGCCGGTGCCGGCGAAGCCCGTCCAGAAAGTGCGGCCTCCGTGGATCGTGAAACCTTTGGCGCCTGGCATATCGCCCGAAATGGATTTGCTGCCGATGTTGAGATCAAGCCCCGTGTACCAAGGGCCGGTGAGATCCTCCGCACGCAGTCCGGGGGAGCCGATGGCGGCCAGCGCCAGCACCGCGAGAAGTGTCTTTCTAGCCATGTGTTCTCCCTAGGAATCAGAAGCGGAAGCCGAAGCTGGCGGTGACTTTGCGCCCATCGTTCCAGTAGTTGTTCGCGCTGCCAGGCTCGGTGGTGCCGAACTTGGTCACATCCAGGATGAGGTGGCTGTTGCCTACGGTATCGGTGGGTTTGTAAGAAGTGTTGTAGTTGTTCACGAAGTGATTCAGCACGTTGTCGATCTTGATCTCGCCGAACATGCGGAGCTTGGCCCAGACGGGTACTTCGTAGTTGATCTGGCAGTTCAGGAACCAACGGTCGTTTTGCGTGTTGGCGTTGCGGCCGCCAAAATACTTCTGATATCCAGTCGGTGCCTCGGGGTAGCTCACGCCGTTGGCATCGTTGGGAAGGTTACTGATTTTGGGGCTGAAATCCACATCCACGTTGGACCCGTAGTGGGCCCCGGTGGCGTAGCGCAGGAACCAGCCCGTGGTGATGCGGCCCGCGCCGGCGGGATGCATGGTGGTGAGGAAGAGGTTGATGCGGTGGGTCTGGTCGTTCCCAAGCAGGCCGTAGGGCGCGAAGTCGTTGGCCTTGCCGTTGGCGACCTGCCAGTTGCGCTGGTTGTAATACCCGCTCACACCATAGTCGGCGATCATCTGCCCGGCCACGTCGCTGCCTTCGTTGTTACCCGTGAGGCGGCTGTAGGTCCAGTTGCCACCAAAGGTGTACCAGCTCTTGCGCACGGTGAAGTCAAGTTCCAGGCCCTGATAGTCGCGCTTCAGCTCGCTGCTGTTGAAGACGCGGGTCACCTGCGAATACATGGAGGGCAGGCCTGAGTTGGTAGGATCCTTCAGCAGCACCATCTGGTCGGGCGCGTAGTCCTGGGCGAAGGCCCAGTCGCGGCGCCAGCTGCGGTTCACGTACGTGATCCGGAAGCTGGAGTTGTTCTTGAAGTTGTGCGCGAAACCAAGGGTGAACTCGTCCATGTACGGCACCTTCAGAGTGCCGTCGATTCGGGTGGTCTTGGAGGTGTCGTTGAAGGCCAGAACTTTTTTGTAGTTGTTCAAATCGTAGAACTGGCTGAGGGAGATGAGGCGAACGCCATAGTGATCGACGCCGCCCACCATGTCGCCGGGACCCGCCACGGGCTGTCCGGCAACGCCTGTGAACTGGCGGTCCACCTCGATTTGTTCTTCAGACTTCGTGAGGTACTTGGTGAAGGCCTGGGGCAGGTAGCCCAGAAGGCGGGCAGCTGTGAAGGTCACGAGGTTGGCGTTGTCGCCTTTCACGTCATACCGGACCTGAAGACGGGGCGAGTAATCGGAGGTGGTGAACACCGTCGAACCGTCCGCATCCTTCGCGATGAACTTCTCCCAGCGGAGGCCGCCCATGACATTCCAGTGGCTGTTGAGGGTCCACTGATCGTTCACGTAGAGGGCCTGGTGGTCGTTGTTGTAGGTGCCGCCACCGCCCAGGAACGTCTGCACGGAGGGGATGGGACCACTGTAGCCCGCACCGCTCTGGCCCACGCTGGTCCAGTTGGCGCCACCCGTGTGGATGGTCGGAACGAGAATGTCCTGGGTGCTTGGGTTGAGGAAAAGGCCAGGGGCACGGAAGAAGGCGTGGTTGGTGCCCCAGGAGCCCGGCGACAGGCGCTGGGACTGGTAGTAGTCCACGCCGAAATCGATTTCGTGGTTGCCCATGCCTTCCAGGTTCGCCGTCACATTCAGGTTCGCATTCGTGTTGCGGTCGCCGTCCAGCCCAGGAGAGATGTAGCCGAAGGGCCAGCCATCGGAAACCCGCGATCCGCTGGCATTGGTTCCATAGGCGAGGACCTTCTGTCCGGTGCCGCCGTGGAGCGCATCGCCCGTGCCATAGGTTTGGTCGGTCTTCGCTTTATTGAATTTGCCTTCCAGGAACCAGTTGGAGCTGAGGATGCCGCGGTAGACCAGGCTGAGGTTGCGCTGAGCCGTGGTGTTCTGGCCCAGGGCCGCGATGGCGCTGGTGTTCCAGAGGTCGTCGTAGTAGTCCGTGGGTCCCTTGGTCTGATCGGCCTTCAGGTAGCCGGCTTCCACCGTGTGGTCCATGTTGATGGCGAAGGTGAGCTTGCCTTCGTAGTACTTGTAGTCGTTCTTGCGGGCGATTTCGGCGCCGGCGTCGAAGCGACTGAAGCGGTAGCCCGAGGGCACGAGACTATCTAAATGGCCGAAGCGATTCGTGGTGGGTAGGAAGGTGGTGGGATCAGTGTTGGTCAGGTCATTGATAGCGTTGGCCCAGGAGGGGCCGCTGACCTGCGCGACCCGCACAGGCCGGTTGTTGTCCACGCCCCAGGCCAAGGTGCCGGTGTCCGTGCCGCCGGGAACGAGGATGGTGGCGAAGGCGAAACGCAAGCGGCCGGGGATGATGGGGCCGTTGAGGGTGATGTCGTAGTGGGGACTGATGGTGTCCTGGTTGATGGAGCGGTAGTCATCCTGGGGACGGGTGGATTTCCAGTTCAGGCGGGTGGCGCTGGAGCGGATGGACCCATGGAATTCATCGCTGCCGGTCTTGGTGGTGACGTTGATGGCGCCACCCAGCACACGTCCCAGCCGGGCGTTCAGGGGGGAGAGGATGACCTGGACGTCTTCGACGTTGTCTTCCACGAACCAGTTTTCGCCGCCGAAGTAGCCGCGGCTCTCGTTCTTCACCATGGCGCCGTTCACCTGGTACATGGTGTTGTTCGTGGAGCCGCCGCGGATGGTGGGCCGGTAGGTGGTCGTGTCGTTCACCACGCCGGGGGTCAGCATCGCCGCCCCGAAGAAGCCGTGGTCTGTAGTGGGGATGGTGGTGAGCTCTTCCTGGCTGAAATTGCTGGCGGCTTTGGTGTCTGTCTTGGGCAGCGCGACGCTGTCGCTCACGACTTCCACTGTCGCAGCGGCCACGGCCACGGTGCGCAGGGTCAAGTCCTGGCGGGACACCACGCCGAGGCCCAGGTGGATGCCCTGGATTTCACCGGAGATCATGCCTTCCTTCACCACCACCACGCGGTAGGTGCCGAGGGGAAGCAGGGGGGCCCGCCACTCGCCGCGGGCATCGGTCGTGAGGGTGCGGTCGGTGAAGAGGGCGGGGGAGGTGAGGATCACCTTGGCCCCGGCCACGGGACGGCCCGCCTCATCGCGGACGAGGCCATTCATGGAAGCGGATGCCTGCTGGGCCACTGCCGCGGTGGCGGCCAGGCAACAGGCAAGCGCGGTTACTCTGCTGGAAAATCGGTTCATTCGGGATTCCTCCTCGATCCGGCCGTGGCTAGAAACGGAATACGTAAGCGAATTCGATGTGGGGGGTGAAGCGCGACTTGGTGGCCAGGCTGTCCCTGTCCGTATGTCCGCCCGTGGTGTCTGCCACCGTGCCAGCGACGTGCACGTAGTTCGTGGAGGTGTAGTTCAGGAGCAGCACATTGCATTCGAGTCCTGAGGATTCGTCGATGCGGTAGTGGAATCCCGCATAGGGACTTACGCCCAAGGCACTCTTGGTGGGCGTGCCGTTGTAGGTATCCATATAGGTGGCGGACATGGCATCCGCAGGGCGATTTCCCGCCGAGTCGTGAATGGGATCGTTCTGGCTGCTGTAGCCGTCCGACACGGTGCCCGCGTACTGATGCTTGAATCGGGAGAAGTTCAGCTGCAGGCCCGCGCCCCAGGTCCACTCGGCCTTGGGATCCCGCTCATAGCCCAGGCGCAGCGTCGTGCCATCCAGGCTGTTCTTGCGGGCGTCGGCAGAGTAGCGCGGGTCGATCTTCTTACCGGAGGCCGTGGCCATGGCCGTCACATCGTCCCGGTATTCCTGGCCTGATTTGTACATGTAGCCGAGCTCAGCGCTGAACCGGCCCAGCGGATGGGTGTAGCCCACTTCAAAGCCCATGCCGAAGACGCGGCCATCCAGCTTGTCCTGGAGGGAGGCTGCCTGTCCGGCAACCCGGAATTTGAATCGGGCATCGAGGTTGTCCAGCACGCCCTGGGAGGTCCCCTGGGCGAACATCGGGGCCGCACAGGCGAGGGCCAGCGCCGCCGGTAGCGTCAATCGGATTGGGTTCATGGAAGGTCTCCGGGTGTTGGGGGGTGGCATGACGGGGTCTGGTGAGGAGGTGCTTCGAATTTGCGATCGGGCGTGATTGTCAAGAGTCAATGAATGTCGGACTTCGGTTCTGGGCTGGATCATTCATCAGGAGGGAAGTGGCCCCTTAATCGCAGCGTGAAACCGGCGTTCATCCTGGAACTCTACGAATGATGTGCCCGTAGAAGTAGCCGAAGTTTTATCGGTCTATTTTCCCTTTTTGACATGGATGTGTACCAATCCTCCTCCTTCATCCCCATGCGCTGCCCGGGGCTCGGCCCCGGGATAAGGGAGTGCCCATTTGCCTCACCAGATGGAGAGCACCTCGGTGCGCAGCGTTTCCAGAAGGGCCTGCGGGTCTGGCGTTTCTTCGAGGTGCCGCCGGAAGGCTTCATCCATGAGCCGTCGTGCCAGGCGGGCGAAGAGGCGCAAGTGCTCCTCCCCCACGTCCTCACCGGGGAGGGCCAGCAAGAGCACCGTCCGAACGGGGGGATCGTCCGAGGCCCCCCAATCCACAGGTTCTGCCAACCGCAGCATGGCCAGAGTGGCACAGGCCATGGCCTTCGTCTGGCAGTGGGGCACTGCGAACCCGTGTCCCACCCCGGTGGCGAACACGCGCTCCCGCGCCCAGATGGCTTCTTCCAGCATGGCAGGCGCCTCGGTGCGCCCGGCCAGGAAGACACGCTCCACCAGGCGCTTAATGGCCTCCTCCTTGGTAAGACAAGGCGTGTCCAATTCGAGCAACTCAGCTTCGACGACCGGGTAGGTGGGCTGCTTGATGAGGGGCGGGCGGAACAAGGCCTCCACTTCTTCGGCGCTGCTGCAGGCCATGGCCTGGTGGGCCATGGCTTTGCAAGAGGCCGCATCGAGCGAACGTGCTGCCCGCTTGAGCTCGAGAATGGCTGATGGGGCCACGCTCACCGTGTCGAAGCCCAGCCCCACCAGAAGGGGCAGCAGCTCCGGCCGTGCGGCCATTTCACCGCAGAGGCTCAGGGGGCGCCCCGCGGTACGGGCGGAACGGACGATGCTCTCGAGAAGGCGGAGCGTCACCGGGTGCCAGGCGAACTCCGGCCGGGCCACTGAGGGGAGGTTGCGGTCCGCAGCGAAAAGGTACTGGACGAGGTCGTTGCTTCCCACGCAGAAGAAATCAGCCTGATCTGCCAGGGCCGCCAGGTGAAGGGCTGCGGCAGGGACCTCCACCATGGCGCCCAGGGGTGGGACGGGCCTTCCGAGCCTCTGGGCTTCTTCCTGGACAAGGTTGCGCACCCAAGCGAGCTCGGCGGGCTCGGTCACCATGGGAATCATGATTCGCAGGTTGCCACCGTCGGCGGCGGCGCGGATCGCGGCGCGCACCTGGGTGCGGATGATCTCCGGATGCTGGGCGTACCAGCGCACGGCGCGCTGGCCGAGGAACGGGTTGGCCTCGAAGGGCAGGCGGAGGAATGGCAGGGGCTTGTCGCCACCGGCATCCAGCAGGCGCAGCGTGACCGGCAGATTCCCCGCTGCTGCGAGCACCGAATGGTAGATCTCCACCTGCTCGTCCTCGGTGGGGGGGGCGGCTCGCTCCAGAAACAGCATCTCCGTGCGGAAGAGGCCCACGCCATCGGCCCCCAGGGCAAAGGCACCAGGGCCCTCCTCGGCCAGGGCGAGGTTGGCCTGAACGGACAGAGGTTGTCCATGGCCTGGATCCGGTGCCCGATGCACGTCCTGCTTCAGGCGTTCCTGATGGGTCTTCTGGGCTTCGGCCTCCACCGCGAAATACTGGCTCACCGTGGCGGGCGCGTCCTCGACCACGGCGCCGTGCAGGCCATCCACCAGGAGCCTGGTGCCGGGAGGCAGGGTCGAGGGCAGGCCGTGGATGCCGACCACGAGCGGAATGCCGAAGGTACGGGCCAGGATGGCGATGTGGGAGGTGGGACCACAGTCGGTGAGCAGCAGGCCGCGGAGGTGGGTCCGATCCAGCTTGGGAAACAGGTTCAGAGGAAGATCACGAGCCACCAGCACAAACGGTTCTGCGGGAGTCTGCAGCGGGGCCTCCGGGGCTGAGCCGCCCAGGGCCCGCACCAAACGGGCCGACAATCCTCGGACATCGGCCGCGCGCTCTCTCAGCAGAACGTGGTCACTGGATTCCAGGGTTTTCGCCCAGGCCTGGCCCGCCTCCAGGATCGCTGATCGGGCGGAGAGATTCCGGTCGCGGATGCCCAGGGCGACGGAGCCCCGCCAGGCCCGGTCCTGGAGCATGGCCCGGTGGGCCTCCAGAATGGCCCGCAGGGTGGGGTGTTCTGCGTGGATGGATTCAGCGGCCAGTTCGCCTTCCACCTGGGCCATGGCCGCTGTGAAGGCCTTGATTTCCATCTCGGCGGAAGCCACTCGTATCCGGGGTTCTTCGGCGGGCAAGGTGAAGCCCGACGACATGACGGCCAGGCCTTCCCCCAGTCCGGGGCTGACGCCCTGGCCCACCCACCAGCGGGCGGAAGCCTTCATCAGCAGTTGGGGAATGATGGTGCCAATGCCCCCGCTGTGCGGCGGCGTCGGCTCGCCATCGGTTTCCAGGAACTCTCCAGTGAGAAACACCGAGAGCGCCTCCATGGCGGAGGGCGCATCAGGGCCCTGCACGGTAAGGCGGCAGAGGTCGCCGTAGCCGGTATTCGTGGCAATGAGGCTGAGGAGGTCGCGCAGATCCGAGCTGCGACCGTTCCGCTCATTGAGCAGGAGGCAATCGGCCCTGAACAGTTGGGCCCGCTCCCGCAGAGCCGCTGCAGGCCTCGCATGAAGACCGCGAACCAGTGGAAAGGTGAAAGAACATTCCAGCACCATGAATGAACCTTCAGACCTGGAGACGTTCAAAGATGGCGTTGGGATTCTTGATGGCCTGCTGCACGGGAACTTCCAGAAGCAAGGGAATGGTCTTGAACCTGTCGCGGCCCATCACGGGGATATCGGCCGCGAGAATGGCGGCGTCGGCATCCTGGAAATCCGCAGCGGTCAAGGCGTTCTCGATGCCCATGGCCCCCTGGGTTTCCACCTTCACCTGGTGCCCGAGTTTGCCCCCGGTGCGCTCGAGCTGTTCGGCCGCCATGTAGGTGTGGGCGATGCCCGTGGGGCAGGCCGTGACGGCGACGATCTTCATGGGGGCTCCGGAGTGACGGGCCGTTTCCAGCCCTTAAGCAGATTCATGGCCAGGGCCACCAACAAGGTTCCCGTGGCGATGGCCAGGAGGTAGGCCACGCGGTGGTCTATCACGGGAAGGACGATGAGCCCCCCATGCGGCGCGTGGTCGCCCACGCCCCACAGCAAGGCGATGACGGCGCCCACGGAGGAACCAGCCATGATGGTGGGGATGACGCGCAGGGGGTCTGCAGCAGCGAAGGGAATGGCGCCTTCGGTGATGCCGATGGCGCCCATGGCCAGGGCAGCCGCACCGGACTCCCGTTCCTGTTCGCTCCAATGCTTGGGCCGGAGGAGTGTGGCGAGGCCCAGTCCCAATGGCGGGATGCAGATGGCGGCCGCACATGCTCCCATCACACTCACGTCACCTTCCTTGATCATGGCCACGCCGAAGAAGAAGGCCGCCTTGTTCACGGGGCCCCCCATGTCGAACGCGATCATGGAGCCCAACAACAGGCCAAGCCAAAGCCGGTGGCCGCTGCCCAGGTGGTGCAGGACTTCGGAAAGCCAGAGCATGAGCCCTTTGATGGGGGGGCCCAGGACCAGGAGCAGCAAGGCGCCCACAAGGGTGGATGCCACCACGGGAATGATGAGGATGGGCATGATGGGGCGGAGGTTGCGAGGCAAGGGCAGGCGCTTGAGGGCCTGAACCACCCAGCCGGCCAGCAGCCCCGCCGCGATGCCCCCCAGGAAGCCGGCGCCCACGGTCTGTGCGATGGCGCCACCCACAAAGCCGGGCACGAGGCCGGGCCGATCTGCCATGCCGAAGGCGATGTATCCAGATAAGACGGGTACCACCAGCGCGAAGGCGGCCTCGCCAATGGTCATGAGGAGTTTGAGGGTGGGCGCCTGGCTGAAATCGGGCCCGATGCCGGGCCGCATGGGGGCAAATCCCACCGCCACGGCGATGAGGATGCCCCCACAGGCCACGAAGGGAATCACATGGGACACGCCGGAGAGCAGGTACTGCTTCAGTTGGCGCAGGGGGGAGGGCATGGGGGCTTCTGGAGGGAACCGGGTTGAGAGGGAGGGGTCTGGGGCGGCAAGTGCGTCAAGTCTGTCAGGGAGTGCCGTCCGTTGGGAGCCTCAGGTGTACATGCGTATCCTGGGCTCTTTCTTGCAATTTAAAGGACCCGACCCCTGAAGGACAGCCCAAAGATCTATCAGTGCATTTGCATAATTTGACATAACCTATGGGGAAAGGATCGCCTTTGAGTGAACCCATCCGGAACCAATGGTCGATGACCCCCGAGCCTGAGGACATGGCCTGGGGCATCTATGTCACAGGCGTCGGGGCAGGGCTGGCTGAACTGGGGCCACCCAAGGAAGGGTGGCGCCTGCTCTACCTCGTGCGAGGGGCGGCCACCCTCGCCCATGAGGGCCGGAAACAGCGCCTGGAAGCAGGGCAGCTCTTGATCCTGAATGCGCAGAAGGGCGTCGCGTTGATTCCGGATCCCCATCGTCCGCCGCGGGCCCACCGGGTGGATTGCGCCGGAGCCATGCTGGAACGCTGGGCCCGCACGGGTTTCTTTGGGACCTTCCCCTGCATCCTTCGCCCAGGCTTCGACGAAATCCTGTTGGGCATGGTGGGCTCGTTGGTGGAATTGGCCCGTCTCCAGCCCATGGGCGCCCCCCGCCTGATGTCTGGGGTGGTGAGCCACATGATGGCCCGCCTGGAAACAGTGCGTCACTCCGGGGCCGGTGCAGGCAGTCAGCGGCGCCTGCTGCTGGAAGCCCGCAACCTGCTGGCCGACCCCGAGCACGACCGGCTGGGCCTGGAAACCATCGCGGAAGAACTGGGGGTCAGCTACTCCTGGTTCAGGCAGGCCTTCCGGCGGCAGTCAGGGCTGCCCCCCCAGCGCTTCCGCCAGAACCAGCGCATGACCCGGGCTTGCCAACTCCTCTCCGACACACAGCTCCCCGTTGCCAACATCGCCCAGGAACTGGGCTTCGGTTCCCTTTCCTATTTCTCCCGCGTCTTCCGCAAGGAAACGGGGCTGTCACCCACCCTCTGGAGGAAGACAAGGCCCTGAACGAAGCTGGGTCAGCCTGGGGAACGAAGGGTTGGCACTGATCTTGTGGCCCTGGGAAGTGGGATGCCGAATGGTTCGAGGTTTCATCGAGCAGCAATGCGGTTTGAAATAAGAGGCACGTGAGGCCGTCGAATTCAACGTTCCGTCATCGCTTCGATCAAACCCGCCCATAGATAATCCGCAAGCGGCAGGCGGCTGTTCCCTGTGTGGTGCATTGGCCTGGAACAGGGGGGCGATTTTGGGTGCTTGGCATATGTCACCCTTTTTGAGTGCCTGCCCGGCTCGGACCGCAGGCGGGTTGAATAGGCCGCCTGAATGATCCCGATGCTCTGGCCCTGAGTGTCGAAGAGAACGCCGCCCTCGACCCATCCAAGGCAATGGCCGTTCCATCCATAGCAATCGAGGCGGTCATCAATGTAGGCCACGGCGAGGCCATTCCAGAGGCAGATGGTTCGCTCCCCGTCATCGGCGATGTAAGCAACGGCCTGACCATTGAAATCGTAGAGTCGCCTTTCCATGTGGATGGTGCTCCTGCCGCAGATTCGCCCGAGGAATGAAGTCCCCCATGGAACAACAGAACGCGACTGAATGGCATGGATTCCGCTGAACGGTGGTGACCATGGCCCCCAACGGTCATCATTCGTGAGAGGTGTCCCCCGAAGTGGTGACCCACTCCGGTTTTCTATCGCAGGTTCAATATGGAAGATCGGACCTCAGAGGGGCCCCTTCGCCAGTGTTTTTGGCCTTGGGAGCGGGTTGGTCGAATCAGGATACGCCCTCACACAAGCTGGGTGAGTCAGGCAGGAGAAGATCCGCCCCTCGGGGCGGGCCTTCTCCTTGCGGGCGCGGGATTCTGAGCTGCGAACTGGGCCGGTGTCAGATCGCGCAGTGCGCTGTGGGGCCTGCGGTGGTTGTAGTCGTAGCGCCAGGCGGCCAGCTTGCCCCTTATTTCTGCCATGGAGGAATATCTCCGTGTTCAAGCACTCATCCCTCAGCCTGCCGTTGAAGCTCTCGATGAAGGCGTTCTCCGTGGGCGGTCCGGCTGGCTGAAACGGCGGCCATGTAGAGGACTGTCGAATGCTCGGAATGCCAAGGTCCACCGTGGGCCTCATCCTGCGCCGAAAGGGACTCTCCCGGTGGTCGGCCCTGGAGAAGAAGGAACCGCCCAGGCGCTACGAGATCGCCGAGCCAGGCGGCCTCCTTCACCTCGACATCAAGAAGCTTGGGAGGACCCAGGGCGCGGGACACCGGATCCATGGTGACCGTCGCACCCGCCAGCGGGGCATTGGCTGGGAGCATTTGCACATCGCCATCGATGCCCATTCCGTCGACCATGACCCATTCGCAATCCGCTTCACCTCGAAGGGCTTCGAGGACCCGCTGCCAGACTCCGCTCCGATTCCACCGATTGAAGCGCGTGAAGACCGTGTTCCAAGGTCCGAAGGATTCAGGCAAATCTCTCCAGGGCGCTCCCGTTCTGTGCTTCCAGAGGATCGCTTCAACGATGGGGCGATTGTCCAGGCGAGGGCGCCCCATTCCACCCTGCTCGCTCGGCAGCAGAGGCTCTAGCCTGGCCCACATTCGTTCAGTCAGAAAAGTTCTCGCCACGCTCTACCTCAACGTCATACCCATGAGGTACCGCAGTTAGGCAATTTGTACAACCCCTTACGTCCATTTGCCTTTCTTGACTTTGAAAACAGACCCTAGCGCGCAGCGGTAGGGTCCGAGTTGAGCGGAAGGTTAGGCCGCAGCCAGGATGAGCGTTTGGTTGATGATTATTCATCACATGGATACGCCTGTTATACCTGCCAGAACTCAACAGCGCCCTTGGGAAGTGTTGAAAGGAGTTGGTCGAAATCGGATTCGATTAGATTGCGGCGGAGAGCAACCGCAACATCGTGAATGGCGGTGTCGGGAGAGAAATTGTGTTCTGCCCGAAGGGCCTTTACTTCCCTCGTCATAGTTGCGACATCCTGGAAGGGCAATATTGCCTCATCCGGGTCCCAATCGACGACATAGAGTGCACGAAGTACAGGCGGAAGTATGTTGGCAAAACGAAGAGCGTCTTTAATGGGCAGGCGTCGACGGAAGGTATGGAGAACACCAACGACCATGTTGTAAGCCATGTGGGAAGTCGCTAGACCTGAGGCTTCACAGGCATCGTGCATGAATTTCTCGAAGTGCTGAGTGGCACGTTGATATTCCGATGGTACAGGCATATCACTATCTCCTGTGGCCTAACGAATGAAGCTAAGCGGCCGCGCCTGCACCGAGACGATAGGCGGAGCCGAGATCGCGAAATGCTGAGAGAGAGCGGAGGGCAGTGCAGGCGGGGTCCGACTTGAGCGGAGGGTTAGGCGGACGGGCCCACTGGCCTCATTTCAGCGAGAAGCGTTTCTGGCGCAATATCCTGGTCATGGGGCCAGGTGATAGCGCCGAATAAAATGCCAACCTGGTTGAAGTAATTAACATCTTTGAGTTCGCGGAACACGCCTCTATCAAGGTACGGTTTGAGGTCGAAGACCCCTTTACGGCCATCTTGGATCTCAAGATAGAGCTGATAATCGGGAAGAGGCTTTACTGACGTGACATCCCAATACATGGCAACCTCACAGAGGATCGATTTTGTACGGATTTTCCCCGCTGACAGCCAATTCCCAATCGGCGAGAAGCTCATCACGATGGAGTTCAATCCACGCTTGAACGAGTCGAAGCTGTTTGCGAGGGAGTTCGCCTGCCAGGACATCGCCATCAGCGAGTCCAATCGAGGCTTCGAACTCAGCGTATTTGGCGTGAATGTGGGGCAAGTTGTGATGCAGGTTGTCGAGTAGGTACAACCGAATGATGATTCCATAAAACATGGAGATGATGGGCATTAGTGATCTCCGGGTTACCTCAGAACCCATTATGACAGGAACGGGAATGCCTGTTGATTGGCCGCCTAACGAAGGAAGCTAACCGGCCCTATTGCTGCGGGACACGGGAGCTGAGTTGTTTGAGGACACTAGCGCGCAGCGATAGGGTTCGAGTTGAGTTGAGGGTTAGGCCTTGCGGGACAGGCATAGGAGTTTTGGCTATTGTCTTGTTAATTTTACACGGCCAAAAGGGACGGCCTTCCCGTTTCTCACGTTATCCATTTGCCAAGACCAAGAGTCGTTGGTCTTGTCATATGAGAAGGTGTTGTTGAAGGAAATGGTTCCGTCGCGCTCTCGAAAAAGGAAGGGAATCGAATCGCCGCTTCGTTTGCCTTGTGCGATGCCTTGGGCCGTAAGGCCACCACCTCCTGTGGAGTCGAGCCAAAGACATTGATATTCCAGGGCCACCTCATCCCAGCCAATGAGCACAACTGCTTCATACAGTGGATGCCCTTTGTCGTCCTTATCACGAGATACCTCATGGAGGCGAAGGTACTGGTGATCCAAGAACCACTCAGTAACGACATCGTGTGTGGTTTGTTTTCTGGCGATCGTTCCCCTAAGCACCCAATTGCCAACCAAGCGCTCTAGGAGAGGATCCTTGAGTGGAGCGGCCCAACCAATTCCAGAACAGGCCAATGAACAGAAAGTAATGACGGAAATCAGAGTTCGCCGCATTGATAGAACCTCCTGCGGTATGCACCGGGCAAGGCCTAACGAAGGAAGCTAACCGGCCCTATTGCTGCGGGGACGGAGCTGTTGAATTGTTTGAGGACACTAGCGCGCAGCGATAGGGTCCGAGTTGAGCGGAAGGTTAGGCCGAACCTAGCCCCAGAAAATGCCAGTTTGATCACGATCAATTTCTGCGATGAGCTTGTGTAGATTTGAAGAGGATGGCATTGGCTGGAAAGAATGCCAGCGCTGGTTTCGATCTCGACAGAAAAGGTGCCAGAGGCCAGTGGCAGAATCGAATCGAAGTTGAGCGACCGGGCTGTCGATCCACTTTGAAGAGTCAAGGAAATAGGGCCGATGTTCAATCAGCGTCGCTTTGCTTCCATGCCAAGTAATCGACAGCTTGATCTTGTCCTGAACGTGAGCAGGAATCTTGGCCGCACAGTAGGCAACCAGTTCTTGATTTGCTTTCGATTTGACCGAGGTGGTAATTGGCATGTTGGAGGAGGCCTAACGAGTGAAGCTAACCGGCCCTATTGCTGCGGGACACGGATGCTGAATTGTTTGAGGACACTAGCGCGCAGCGATAGGGTCCGAGTTGAGCGGAGAGTTAGGCGTTCACCACTTTTCTGCTTCAATTCCAGAACATACGGCTGAGCCTGCATTAAGGCAATGAATGCGATGAAGGCGCCGATCAGGAACCAGAGGTAGAAGGGCCGATATTTTTTATTCAGAGCCATAGGCGCGAGAATGAGCGCTACCAATATACCGCCCAATAATGATCGAGTAGTACCAGAGGATTTCACGGCATAGATGCTGTAACCAATGAAACCGAGAAACCAGAATCCGATGTAGCTGAAGTAGCGCCTGGCAATCGCTGCTCGGGCGGAATCGGAAATTTCGGGGGCTTGCTCTGGGCTCACTGTGACGCCTAACGAGAGAAGCTAACCGGCCGTATTGCTGCGGGACACGGGCGCTGAATTGTTTGAGGACTCTATCGCGCAGCGATAGGGTCCGAGTTGAGCGGAAGGTTAGGCACCCGATGAAGCTGGAGCCCACTCGTGCGTTGAAATGTCGGGAGTGGGTGCAACGAGCGGGATGCCGCCCGAACATGAAGGATGGTCGGGGTGCCGAACCCAAAGGCAAAGAACTGAGGCGGATTGCGCCAGGGGTGATGCAAGGGATGGAACGGCGGAGCCAGGATGCCACGAGAAGCGGCTGGATTCACCGGAGGAGTGGCGGAGAACGACTGCGCAGCGCGACAGCGCAAGCCCGCCATTCATGGCGAGTTTGAATTACCGGGGCGCAGAGATTCGCGATTGGTAAAGCCAGGGCGCTGAACCGCGTACTCCGATTGAGAAGGATCGAACCCGGAAGACGATGGGAATGCGCCGGGTGTGCCTAACGAATGAAGCTCACCGGCCCCGCCTGTACCGAGACGATGAACGAAGCCGAGTTAGCAAGAAGTTGAGAGAGAGCGGAAGACAATGCAGGCGGGGTCCGAGTGCAGCGAGAGGTTAGGCGCGCTCAAGGTCAGCCCATTTGATACGCAGGCTGTTGGGCTCTGGGTTGTGGCATTGGAGGCCGAAGGACTGAATTGAGCATTCAAACCCAACGAGAACACGATCTGAGCCTGGGATTTCAGCTATGACCTTGCCACGTTGGCCAATCAGCCTCCAGAAGTTCTCGCTCGGATCGCAGTTCTTCGGCGGGATTGTGTCGCCGAGAAAGGCACTGAGCTTCACCTGGTCGCCGATTTCGGGCTTGTGGTCCATGTGAACGCCTAACGAGAGAAGCTAACCGGCCCTATTGCTGCGGGGACCGACTCGCTGAATTGTTTGAGGACACTAGCGCGCAGCGATAGGGTCCGAGTTGAGCGAAAGGTTAGGCTGAATGGGTATGGCATGATTGCTCTGAATGAAAAGGAGACGCTGTGCCGCTTGGTGTTTTAGCCATTGTAGTGGCTTGGGTAGGTATGGCGCTTGGGTTTGGCCTTTGGATGTTGCTCTGACCGAAGCACTACTGGAAAACTTGGAAGAAATATCTAAAAAACGGTGATCCGTTTGAAGGGGCTTTTCCTGGAAGAACCGAGTCGCTGAAGTCTTATGTGCACCGCCCGAATACAAACCGAAGAGCGAGAATTCTAGGGGCCTTCTTTGTTGTAGCTGGGCTTGTGGTGCTTGCCTTCGTGGCCTTTGGTGCCCTGCCGTTGAGATGAAGCCTAACGAAGGAAGGTAACCGGCCCTATCGCTGCGGGACACGGCTGCTGAATTGTTTGAGGACACTAGCGCGCAGCGATAGGGTCCGAGTTGAGCTAGCGGTTAGGCCGAGACGCTGATTCTGCCGAAGCATGAACCGGCGCGATGGAAGAACCGACAGGCCTTTGAAAGAACGGAACGAGCTTCGTGATGACAGGGTAATGCGGAATGCCTGAACCGCCGAAACCAACCTGCTTTCGAGGCCTAACGAGAGTGAGCTTTGCGGACCGGGCGCTGGCGCCCGGGTCCGCTAGAGCGAAGGGTTAGGCCGAGCGAGATGCAGGTGACAAGAGCGACTCGGGCAGCGAAACCTGGTTTTGAAGGATTGAAAGAGCGATGGGACGAGAAACCTGAAGGCTTTAGACGCTGGTCGTGGACCCAGGTTACCGAGACGATGGCAGAAGTTTGGCCCTTTCTGGGTGGGCCACGGCGAACGGTGTTGAATGGCCGCGCGAACGGTCATAGCGGCCCGACAGGGCAACTGAGATAGGCGGGCCTAACGAATGAAGCTAAGCGGCCACGCCTGCACCGAGACGGTGAACGGAGCCGAGATAGCGAACTGCTGAGAGAGAGCGAAAGGCAATGCAGGCGGGGTCCGACTTGAGCGGAGGGTTAGGCCGCTGGGAGTGTTATTCATTGAGAAGCCAGGCATAGAAGGGGTCTTTGCGGCATTGTTGCTTACGAGCCTCAATGCTGAAGGTCAGAGAATGGGCTTTGAGAATGGCAATGGCTGAATCAATTTGAGCTGGCGGGAGAGCGAGCACTTTCAAGAACACCGGAATGTCGTCAGTGGTGATGAGGTTGATGTCGAGAATATCAAGTTCAGACAAAACCTCGTTCACGATCTCATCTTCGACATTCCAGTGTTCAGTTGAATACCGTTCGTTTGCCCAATCATAAACAGATTGAGCATTGAGTTTTCCTGCCTGCCAGGAATTCAGCAGTTCGACGATTTCTTGCCGAGTTACCAGGTCTGGCATGAGCGGCCTAACGAGAGAAGCTAACCGGCCCTATCGCTGCGGGACACGGAGGCTGAATTGTTTGAGGACACTAGCGCGCAGCGATAGGGTCCGAGTTGAGCGAGAGGTTAGGCCGACTGTTACGGCCATAGTGCTATCAGTAGAAGGAAACCGCCGACCAGGATCAGGTATACAACGGAGAGGACCAAGCTTGCTGCTCGAATGAATCTGATTCGATTTTCTTTGTTGATTTCGATCTGGAATACTCTCAACCAAAACTCTGAGAAATAGGGATCTATCTGGAGACCAACGATCTTCTCAGCCCACCCGCCCCAGATATTCATCCCCCAAATGATGGGCGGGATCGACGTGGCAGCGAGAAGGAGGGGTGACATGGGTTGGAGGCCTAACGAGAGAAGCTAACCGGCCCTATTGCTGCGGGAACCGAGTCGTTGAATTGTTTGAGGACACTAGCGCGCAGCGATAGGGTCCGAGTTGAGCGGAGGGTTAGGCAATCGGGGTGTTGAAATAGAGGAATATGACCCGTGTTAGTGCGAAGAAGAAACTGTAATAGGCGCCACCCCAGAAAGTGGCAAGGTGAGTGATCGGTTTCCCGCGCTCGGTACGCCACTGACCGAAGATATGCATTACTGAGCCTACCAGGATGGGCGAAATGAGCAGGCTGACCCCAGCAACTCGGAATTGTGGAAGAAGACGGTTTGGTGCGAAGAGCGAAAAAATCAAACTGGATGCCACCGCCAGAATGAAGAGTCCTGAGAAGGCAAGGATTCGATTCGTGGCTTTCGCAGGCTGAAATGGGGCGACAACCGATTCGACTCCGAACATGAGAAGGAGTTCGCCTAGAAACTCAATCAGGATCTGGAGGACGATCTCGACCATCGGTGGATTGCCTAACGAGAGAAGCTAACCGGCCCTATTGCTGCGGGGACCCGGATGCTGAATTGTTTGAGGACACTAGCGCGCAGCGATAGGGTCCGAGTTGAGCGGAAGGTTAGGCCTTCAGGCTTGACGATCATATTTTAGCTCTCGGAAGTGCCACCAGAAGCCGAGCGAGATGCCCACTACAAAAATTACTCCGAATAGCCAGGCGCCTGTTGATTTATCAGGAACAGCCCAATATACGAGACTAGCAATGAGAAGAGTTGGAATCAGAGCCACGAACACGCGAATCGGAGTCGCTGCTGTGGCGATTTCTAGAATTGCTGCGAGGAAGTCCCACATGGATTGCTCCCCGAATATTGGAAGGCCTAACGGATGAAGCTAACCGGACCCGCCTGCACCGAGGCGCTGAGCGAAGCCGAGATAGCCAGAGCAAGAAAGAGGACGCCAGGCAATGCAGGCGGGGTCCGAGTTGAGCGAGAGGTTAGGCGATTCAGCCCCAGCGATATGGGGAATGGAATGATTAGAGCCCAAGCCAGTGCGAGTGACCAAGCGAAAGGCTGATTCATTAGCGCCGGGATGCGTTCGATTAGCCAACGGCCAAGTAGCAGCGGCGGAATGCCGATAAACCAACCAATGTCAGAGAAGAATCGAATTTGCCACCACCTTGGATGGCCAACGAATGGGTAGTACATGGCCTGGATCATGCAGAAGAAGGCAAACCCCGTTAGCGCGAGGTGAATTGCTTGAGTTTGTTTCTTCGTGAGCCGCAAGATCACATGAACGCCTAACGAGAGAAGCTAACCGGACCAGCCGCGGCTGAAGCGATTGGCGGAGAAGGGAAGTCTGAGTTGCCAGGAAGCAAGGACTCAGCCGCTCGCGGCTGGGTCCGAGTTGAGCGCAGGGTTAGGCCGCCTGGGCGCGTTTGCCCCGCAGTTTTGACCAAATGTGTGGAACCACAATAAACCATTGAATGAACCCGACAAGCGCGAGCCAGAGCCAGATCATGAGCATAAAGGCGAAGCTGTGCTTTGCCAGGAATGAATCTAGCCATGCAGGAAGGGGAAGGAAAATGATCCCGATTGAAACTGAGCTTGGAAAGGTTGGAATCAACATCGCTGGTGCAGTGCCGATCCACCAGGTCCCAAGGAAAAAACGCTTCATTCCATGGTTGTGGAACCAATCCCAGATCCAATAGCTGAGTGTTAGTAGGGAGTAACTGATGTAGATGATCAGACCGATCCAGTAGATGCGATTCCGTTTTGGGTTTGCATCGACAGTCATGAAAGGCGACCTAACGGGAATGAGCTAAGCGGACCGGGCGCCTGCGCACGGGTCCGCTTGAGCGAACGGTTAGGCAGATGCTGGTTGGGGATGTCATTCGATTGGCCTCGGCCTATTGGCGCAAAATCTTGTCGATGGATTTGCCCTTCGCGAGTTCATCAATGAGCTTATCGAGGTGCCTGATTTTCTGTGTGATTGGATCCTGAATCTCCTCGACCCGAACGCCACAAACGACACCCGTAATTTTAGAGCTATTCGGATGAATGGTCGGAGCCTGGTCGAAAAAGGCCTGGAAATCAATGTTCACAGCCTTGTGCTGGTTGAGTTGTTCTTGGCTGTAACCCGTCAACCAGCAGATAATCGTGTCCACCTCGTCTCTAGTCCGGTTCTTTCGCTCGGCCTTTTGGACGTATAGCGGATAGACAGTCGTGAAAAGCAGCTTTGAGATCTCGCGTGCGGGCATGGTGGCGGCTCTTTGCTAGAGTTTTCGGAGATGCCTAACGAACGAAGCTAACCAAAACATAAGGTAGGCCCCCCGCTATGCGGGGGCGACAGTCGGAGTTTGACAGCTACGGGAGTCCATCGCTGAACTGATCAGGTGAGCCGCCAAGCACACTTGAGGAGAACTGAGATGGACTTGTTTGAAAGTTTAAGTCACACAAGGTGGGAATGTAAGTATCACGTAGTGTTCGTGCCAAAACGAAGAAGGAAGGTGATGTATGGGAGGGTGAGAGAGCGATTGGGTGAAGTGTTCAGGCAGCTGGCTGGGCAGAAAGAAAGCAAAGTGCTGGAAGGGCACTTGCTGGCAGATCACGTACATATGTTGTTGGCGATTCCGCCGAAGTATGCCGTATCGCAGGTAGTGGGGTTTATGAAGGGTAAGAGCGCGATTTATCTGGCCCGTGTATATGGAGAAACGAAGAGGAACTTCACGGGTCAGCATTTCTGGGCGAGAGGATTTCTGGTGTCGACGGTAGGGAAGGACGAGCATCAGATACGGCAGTACATCCAGAACCAGGAACGCGAGGAAGAACGATTGGAGAAGCTGGAGCTTTGGCGCTAGGAGGCCACCGAGTAGGTGGCTCCAACCTTCGGGGCCGCGTTAGCGACCCCGTTTAGCCGCTTTGAGCGGCTCACATAATAAGGCCCCCGGCTTTGCCGGGGGATCGTTACCGGCCCTATTGCTGCGGGAACCTGGCAGCTGAATTGTTTGAGGACACTAGCGCGCAGCGATAGGGTCCGAGTTGAGCGGAAGCCGAGATAGCGAGAAGCTGAGAGAGAGCGGAAGACAATGCAGGCGGGGTCCGAGTGCAGCGGAGGGTTAGGCGCATCAGGGCAGGAACTCAACCCAGGTTTGTCGAACCTCTTTCAATTCCTGGTTTCCAGGACTAGCCACTTTGAACTCTATGGTAATACCACGCCAAATACATGGCAGGCCGTTCAGGTGGTCGAGATGACTGTGCCTGGTGATGTTGTATTCAGGACCTTCAAATGAGGTTGTGCCCCCATCAGAGACAACCATCACCTGTTTGCAGAAAATTGGCTGTTGGCGAGAATTGATCAAATCTATGTCGGTCTGCGCCTTTGTGAAAAGCTCTAGTTTGTTCTTGTCCAGCTTCCTTCTGGCTTCATCACCTAAAACGAAAAATGGGAACTGCGTTTCAGGTTTATGACGCCCAAATGACTCAAACACATCCTTAAGCTCGTGAACCTTTGTTTCGTGCTTGCATCCAGTCATTAGCAGACAGAATCCAAGGAAGAGATGCTGGACTTGAACTCTCATTGAGATGCGCCTAACGAGTGAAGCTAAGCGGCCACGCCTGCGTCGAGGCGATGAGCGGAGCCTGGGATAGCAAAATGTTGAGAGAGAACGGAAGGCAATGCAGGCGGGGTCCGACTTGAGCGAGAGGTTAGGCTACACAGCAACGGCGTAACCGTGGTCGATGGCCTTACGGAGCAATTTCCAGTCAACGATGCACCACTTTTCATTGTCAGGCTTGTGAATCCGTAGCTGCATCATTTTGACTCTGAATTCAGGCAACCGTTTCTCGATTTTTTGAAACTCTGGCTTAATAATGAGCCACTCAGACACAAAGAGCTTCCCAGCGAATTCCTCTTGCCGGATTTGCTTCAGCCCAGCCATTCGAGCGGGTGGATATAACTCTGACAAGAAGTGAAGTGTGTAGATCGCTTCTTCAGGATTATCGAGATCAGACATGGGTAGCCTAACGAGTGAAGCTAACCGGCCCTATTGCTGCGGGGACATGGCCGCTGAATTGTTTGAGGACTCTATCGCGCAGCGATAGGGTCCGAGTTGAGCGGAAGGTTAGGCACCCGATGACGTTGGAACCCACCCGGGTTTCGAGATGCCCGGACCAGGTTCAGCGAACGGGATGCCGACCGACTGAGAGGAACTGCTGGGTTTGTCGAGCCCAAAGGCAAAGAACTGAGGCGGATTGCGCCAAGGGTATACCAACTAGAAGAAGCCAGATGGAACTGTTGTGCCTGAACAGTTGGTAGAAGCCCCAGATTGCTAATGGGCTGCAGGCCCAGAAAAGAAGGACCGCCCATATGTTCGCGATTCGGCTAAGGAAGCTCGCATGACGTTGGAACCAGCCCCAGATGGATAAGACACCATCGGAAGCCGCACCAGCAGCAGCCTCGACTTCAAATGGGGTGAAAGGATCCACGAGAGCCCTAACGAAAGCAGCTAAGCGGCCACGCCTGCACCGAGACGATGAGCGGAGGTGAACTCGGCGGCTCTGAGATCGTTGGTGGGACTGGCGACGACCGAGAACCCTTCAGAGCCCATCACCTTGAGCGAAGGCACTCATTTCAAGCGAGGAGGTCGCGGGCTGAGGTTCGTGATCCCCGGCGCGAACAGTGATGGACGGGATGCGCAGGTGGACAAGCCCCTGATCCAGGCCGTGGCCCGGGGCCGGTACTGGTATGACCTATTGCTCTCCGGGCAGGCGAAGTCCAGAGAAGATATCGCCAAAGCCTATGGGATCTCTGGTCAGCATGTGGCGCGGCTGCTTCCCCTGGCTTGGCTGGCGCCAGATATCGTGGAAGCGATCCTGGAAGGCCGTCAGCCAAAGGCGCTGACAGTCAAGCGATTGCTGGCCAAGCTTCCGCTGGATTGGGCGGAGCAGCGGAGGGTGCTCGGGTTCGCCCCAAAGGCACTCGCATCCTGATCAATCAGGAATCCACCTCCTTCAGGGCCTCCGGAGAGAATCGGAGGCCCTGGCCCTTTCTGGGGCGGAGACAGGGCTTCTCCAGGTGAACTCTCAGGCCCCATGAGCCCCGCCGTGTGGGCATCTGCTCAAGGGGCCTGGATTTGCTGCTGCGAGAGCAGACTTGTTGGCGGAGAGAGAGGGATTCGAACCCCCGAACAGGTTTCCCCGTCTCCGCATTTCGAGTGCGGTGCCATCAACCACTCGGCCATCTCTCCGGAAGGATCATTCTAGCAAAGTGGCCGGTAGAATCCAGCTTTCGGGGGATGTCATGGGTTGGGTGCGATCGGCGCTGCTGGGAATGGCCGCTGTGGCGGCGTTATCGGCCCAGCAGGCGGAGTTGGCGCTGACGGACGCGGCGGCGGATCGCTTTGCAGCACTGGCCCTGCGCTGTGTGCGTCAGGAATACCCCAACAAGCTGGATCACGTGATGAACGGCGGCGGGGAGGTGAAATCTCCGAGGGACCTGCACCCGGCCTTCTACGGCTGCTTCGATTGGCACTCTTCGGTGCACGGCCACTGGATGCTGGTGCGGCTGCTGCGCGAGCATCCAGGCATGGTCCGCGCGGCGGAGATCCGGCAGGTGCTGGATGAGAACCTGGCGCCCGAGCGCATGGCCGTCGAAGTGGCCTACCTGGGGCAGGAGAACCGCCGCAGTTTCGAGCGCACCTATGGCTGGGCCTGGCTGCTGAAGTTGAGCGCGGAGCTGCGCACTTGGGACGATCCCTCTGCCCAGCGCTGGGCCGCGGCACTGCAGCCCCTGGCGGAAGCCCTGGCCGGGCAGTTCAAGGCCTTCCTGCCTAAGCAGACCTATCCCATCCGCACCGGCGTGCATCCCAACACCGCGTTCAGCCTGGACCTGGCGCTGGATTATGCCCGGGCCGCCAAGGATGCCGCCTTGGAGGCACTGATCCTTGATCGGGCCAGGACCTGGTTCGGACGGGATCGCCAGGGCCCGGTGGCCTGGGAGCCCGGCGGCGAGGACTTTCTGTCGCCTTGCTTGGAAGAGGCGGCGCTCATGTCGCGCGTGTTGCCCGCGCCGACCTATCGCCGCTGGTTGGGCGGCTTCCTGCCGGGCCTGCCCAAGGGCCTGGTGCCTGCGGTGGTGTCGGACCGCACCGACCCCAAGATCGTGCACCTGGATGGCCTCAACCTGAGCCGGGCGCGGGCCCTGCGCCGCATCGCCCTCGCCCTGGGCCCCGCCGATCCGCGCGCGGCAGCCTTGATCCGGTTGGCGGATCAACATGCCCGGGCTTCGCTGCCCCACCTCGCTTCCGGCAGCTACGAGGGCGAGCACTGGCTGGCCACCTTCGCGGTGCGGATGCTTTCGGAACGCTAGTCAGGCCCCGGCTGGGGGCATGCCCTCCGGGGAGGCCATCCTTCGCAGGTGCCCGAAGTAGTTGCGGTCTTCGCTGAGGATGTGCCCCTTCACCAGGTCCAAGGCCAGGAACGCCACCAGCCGACCGAAATCCAGGTGGCCGGCCTGCACTTCCGCCTGCAGCTTGCGGGCACGGGACATGAGCGCGGCGTGGATGGCGGCGTGTTCGGGCAGATCGGAATAGCGGGCCTCGCGCAGCAGGGCTTCCTCATCGTGGAAATGCTGGGCGGTGTGCGCCAACAGGGTCTCCAGGCGCAGGGCCACTTCCGGCAGGGGGCGATTCTCCGTGAGCACGGCCATGAGGGCGCTGGCCAGGCGGAAGAGGCGCTGGTGCTGACGGTCGATGAGGGCGTGGCCGCTTTCGTAGGTCTCTTCCCAGATCACCTCCAGCAGGGAGCGATCAGAGGCCGGTTCGATGCCGTTGCGCTCCGGGGCCGCCGCCGCGCAGCAGCGGTTGCGGCCCTCCGACTTGGCTGTGTAGAGGGCCTGATCCGTCCGCTCGATCCATTCGACCAGGCTTTCACCCAGGGCATATTCCGACACGCCCAGGCTCATGGTCACCGAGCCCACTTCGGGGTAGTGGATGGCGGCCACGGCGGCCCGGAGCTTTTCCGCCAGGCCCATGGCGCCTTCCAGTCGCGTGGCCGGAGCCATCACCAGGAACTCCTCACCGCCCCAGCGCACCAGGGAATCCGAAGCGCGCAGATGCAGGCGCACCGTTTGCGCCGTTCCTGCCAGCACCGCATCCCCGGCCCCGTGGCCGTGGTCGTCGTTGACGCGCTTGAAGTGGTCCAGGTCGAACATGAGCAGGGAGAGGGGCTCTCGGCGGCGGTGGGCCAGGGCGATCTCGGGCAGCACGGCCTCCTCGAAGCGGCGCCGGTTCCAGGCCCCCGTGAGGCGGTCGGTGGCGGCCACTTCCTCCAGCTGGTCCAGGGCCCGCTGCAGCGCCTGGTTGGCCGTCTCCGCGGTGCGGCGAGCCTCGTTCAGATCGCGCAGGCGGGCAGACAACTCTGCATTGCGCTGCTCCACCAGGGCTTCCAGGTCGTGGGCCTGGTGGGCCGCGGCGATCAGCTGGGCGTTCTGCGCTTCCTCCGTGGCCAGGCGCAGTTCCGTCATGCGGCTGAGCAGGGCCCAGCCGAGGGCCATGGCCAGCACCACGAGGGCGAACTGCAGCAGGGATAGGCTCACCAGGGCGGTCATGCGACCGACGCTGAGCGTCCAAAGGGCCGCGCAGCAAACGAGGATGGCGACCGTGGCCGTGATGAGGGCTCCTGCGGTTCGGAGGCCTTCACGACGGGCGCGCAGGCCAGCGGAGAGGGTCAGCAGGGCGAGGAAGGGGGCCAGCAGCCCCAGCAGGAGTTCGGCGAGGGTGTGGGCCAGTCGCCAGGGCAGAATGGCCGCCAAAGCGATGCAGAGCGTGGTCAGAGCCGTGCCTCGCCGAATGTGGGCCAGGCGCCGGGCCCCTGGCGAGGAGGCCAACATGGTGGACGTCACCCGTTCCCAGATGACGAGGCTGAGGCCCGCGAGGATCAGGGAGGCCGGGTGCACGTAGCCGAGCAGAGAGGCGGGGAGAAGGGTCGGGGCGATGCTGCTGACCCCCATCCAGGCCGCAGAAATGACCAGCCCGAAGAGCCCCGCCTGGCTGAGCGCCTGGTCGCGCAGGGGGCGGTAGGCGAGGCTGGCCAACAGGGCCAGGGCCACCAGGGTGCCTGCCAGGAAAGCGTGGGTGGCCAGAGCCAGAGGTGACGGAAGCACCGCCATGGGAACGATCAAAGAAGGGAGCATGTCAGTCCTTTGATCGACGGCGTTTGAAGAAGGACTGAAGCTGGTCGCGGCACTCTGGTTCCAGCAGGCCCCCCTTGAATTCAAAGCGGTGATTGAGGGCGGCACCATCCAGGGTGTCCAGCCAGCGGCTGACGCCCACCTTGGGATCCGAGGCGCCGAACACCACGCGTCCCACGCGGGCATGGATGAGGGCGCCGAAGCACATGAGGCATGGCTCCAGCGTCACGTACAGCGTGGCGCCCGTGAGCCGGTAGTTCTTCGCCCAGGCCCCGGCGCTGCGCAGGGCCAGTACCTCCGCATGGGCCGTGGGATCGTGCAGCTTCACCGGATGGTTGTGGCCGCGGCCCAGGAGGGCACCTTCGGAGACCAGCACGGCGCCCACGGGCACTTCATCGAGGCGATCCGCCTTCTCGGCCTCTTCGAGGGCGAGCTTCATGAAATAGATGTCGTCCCCGCTCCACATGACCATTAGTGTGGCAACAAAGGACGGTGACGGATGTCCGGTCTGGGAAACAGCACCACCGAGCCCCAGCGGAAGTCCTCACGCACCATCAGAAACAAAGGAGCAGTATGGCCGATTTCTCATTGAAGAAAAAGGCTGATCCTTGGTTTTCCGGGTCGCTACACTCACTTTGGTCCTGCCTGGACCGAGTCCTTCTCACGACCCCGCGACGGCTTGGCCATCGCGGGGTTTTTGCAGAGTCTTTGTCATGGTCCGCGGGAGGTTCCGTCCGGCTGGATGGAGCCCACTCCCAGGACCCCCCCCACCTCGACCACAGAGCGGTTCCATGGTCGGGATCACCTTCGAGGGAGGCACATGCGCGCGCACCTGATCCTGAAAGACGGGACCATCTTCCGGGGGCGGGCGCCGTTGGGCTTCGGGGGTGGCGGCGAGGCCGTGTTCACCACGGCCATGGCCGGCTACCAGGAGATCCTCACGGATCCCAGCTTCGCGGGGCAGATGGTCTGCATGACCTTTCCCGAGCAGGGCATCTACGGCATCCACGCCGATCTGAACGAGGGCACCCGGCCTTGGGCCACGGGCCTGCTCTGTCGGCGCCTCAGCTTCGCGCCGGACCACCACCGCTGCGAGGGCGACCTGCCGAGCTGGCTCAAGCGGCACCACATCCCCGTCATGAGCGATCTCGATACTCGCGCCCTCACCCAGCACCTGCGCGACCAGGGCTCGCAGCCCTCGCTGATCTGGACCGAGGTGGACGGCAGCCTGGAGGCCGGTGTCGCCAAGGCCAAGGCCCTGCCCGACATGACCGGCCAGGCCCTCTGCGCTGACGTGAGTTGCCGCGACCGCTACGAGCTGAACCCCGGCGGCGCCTTCCGCGTGGCGGTGCTCGATGGCGGCATCAAGCTGAGCATCCTGAACCAGCTGGTGGGCGCGGGGCTGCACCTGGAGGTGTTCCCCTGGGACACGCCCGCCACGGAGCTCACCGACAAGCGCTTCCATGGCCTCTTCCTCAGCAACGGCCCCGGCGATCCTGCGGCCCTGCCGGGCATGCAGAAGGAAGTCGAAGCCTGCATCGGCCAGCTGCCCATCTTCGGCATCTGCTTGGGCCACCAGCTGCTGGGCCAGGCCTTCGGCGGCCGCACCTTCAAGCTGAAGTTCGGCCACCGCGGCGCCAACCAGCCCGTGCACGACCTCATGACTGGCCGCATCGAGATCACGGCCCAGAACCACGGCTTCGCGGTGGACGAGGCCAGCCTGCCCAAGGATGTGGAGGTCACGCACCGCCACCTCAGCGACGGCACGGTGGAGGGCCTGCGCCACACGCGGCTGCCCATCTTCTCGCTGCAGCACCATCCCGAAGCCTCGCCCGGTCCCCACGACGCGCACCCCGCCTTCCAGCGTTTCGTTGAGTTGATGGGAAAGAATCAAAGATGATCATCCACAGATTCCACAGATGGACACAGATTCAACTGCAAAGGCTGTGTTTTTCAATCTGTGTGAATCTGTGAAATCTGTGGATAAAAAAGGATTCTGAATATGCCTAAGCGAACAGATCTGAAGAGTGTGCTGGTGCTGGGCTCTGGCCCCATCCAGATCGGCCAGGCCTGCGAATTCGACTACTCGGGCACCCAGGCACTGAAGGCGCTGCGGGAGGAGGGCATTCGCACCATCCTGCTGAACTCGAACCCAGCGTCGATCATGACGGATCCGGGCCGCGCCGATGCCACCTACATCGAGCCGCTGACCCTCTCGGTGCTGGCGAAGGTCATCGAGGCCGAAAAGCCCGATGCCATCCTGCCCACGGTGGGGGGCCAGACCGCGCTGAACCTGGCCATGGAGGCCCACGAGAGCGGCCTGTTGGAGCGCACCGGCGTGCAGCTCATCGGCGCCCAGCCTGAAGCCATCAACCGCGGCGAGGATCGCCAGCTCTTCAAGGCGCTCATGGACGACCTGGGCCTGGAGACCTGCCGCGGCGGCTTCGCCCACAACATGGCGGAAGCTCGCGACCTGCTGAAGCTCACGGGCTTTCCCTCCATCATCCGCCCCAGCTTCACGCTGGGCGGCAGCGGCGGCGGCATCGCCTACAACGTGGAGGAGTTCGAGACCATCGTGGCCCGCGGCCTCGACCTGAGCCCCACCAAGCAGGTGCTCATCGAGGAGAGCATCCTGGGCTGGAAGGAGTTCGAGCTGGAGGTGGTGCGCGACCTGGACGACAACGTCGAGGTGATCTGCTCCATCGAGAACTTCGATCCCATGGGCGTCCACACGGGCGACAGCATCACCGTGGCCCCCGCGTTGACGCTCACCGATCCCGAGTACCAGAAGATGCGCGACGCCGCGCTGGCGGTCATCCGCGCCGTGGGCGTGGAGACGGGCGGGTCGAACATCCAGTTCGCGCTGGAGCCCGAGACCAGCCGCATCATCGTCATCGAGATGAACCCCCGCGTGAGCCGCAGCTCGGCGCTGGCCTCCAAGGCGACGGGCTTCCCCATCGCCTGGGTGGCCACCAAGCTGGCCCTGGGCTACCGCCTGTGGGAGCTGCCCAACGCCATCACCCGCATGACGAAGGCGGCCTTCGAGCCGGTGCTCGACTACGTGGTGGTGAAGATCCCCCGCTTCACCTTCGAGAAGTTCCCCCAGGCCGACAAGGTGCTGGGCACGCAGATGAAGAGCGTGGGCGAGGTCATGAGCCTGGGCCGCAGCTTCCAGGAGGCCCTGCAGAAGGCCGTGCGCTCCCTGGAGGAAGGCCACAAGGGGATATCGGGCGCGCTGGAAGGCAAGCTCGATCTCAACCGGCTGAAGGAGCACCTGCTCATCCCCGGCCCGCAGCGCCTGTTCTGGGTCTACCACGCCCTCAAGGCCGGTCACAGCGTGGAGGAGATCCACCGCCTCACCAAGATCACCGCCTGGTTCCTGCGCGAGATCGAAGAGATCGTGGTGCTGGAGGGTCGCCTGCGCAGCTTCCCCGTGGACCGGCTGCCGGAGGAGCTGCTGGAGAAGGCCAAGCGCGCGGGCTTCGCCGACAACCAGATCGCCGTGTTCTGCTCGGGCACCGAGGCTGAAGTCGCTGCGCGACGGGCCTCGTTGGGCCTGCATCCCGCCTACAAGCGGGTGGACACCTGCGCGGGCGAGTTCAAGGCCGAGACGCCCTACCTCTACGGCACCTGGGAACAGATGAGCGAGGCCGAACCCACGGACCGCCCCAAGGCCATCGTGCTGGGCAGCGGCCCCAACCGCATCGGCCAGGGCGTCGAGTTCGACTGCTGCTGCGTGCAGGCGGTGGAGGCCATCCGCGCCAGCGGGGTGGAGGCCATTCTCATCAACTGCAACCCCGAGACCGTCAGCACGGATTTCGACACCGCCGACCGCCTCTACTTCGAGCCCCTCACCTACGAGCACGTGAAGGCCGTGGTGGACCGCGAAGGGAAGGGCGGCAACCTGCTGGGCGTCTTCGCCCAGTTCGGCGGGCAGACGCCCCTGAAGCTGGCCACGCCCCTGCACGAGGCGGGTGTGAAGCTGCTGGGCACCCCGCTCAACACCATCATGGATGCGGAGGATCGCGAGCGCTTCGGCCAGGCCCTCAAGCGCCTCGACATCCCCGCGCCCCAGTGGGGCATGGCCACCAGCTTCGAGCAGGCCAAGGCGGTGGCGCAGCGCCTCAGCTACCCGGTGATGGTGCGCCCCAGCTTCGTGCTGGGCGGCCGGGCCATGGCCGTGGTCTTCGATGACGCGGGCCTGGAGAAGTACATGCGGGAAGCCGTGGCCGTGAGCGAGGACCAGCCGGTGCTGCTGGACCGCTTCCTGGACGGCGCGCAGGAGCTGGATATCGACGTGGTGTGCGACGGCGAGCAGGTGGCCATCGCGGGCCTGCTGGCCCACATCGAGGAGGCGGGCATCCACAGCGGCGACAGCTACGCCGTGATCCCGGCTCTAGGCGTGCCTGAGGCCATCCTGGAGACGGTGAAGGGCTATGCCCGCAAGCTGGCGCTGGACCTGGGTGTGCGCGGCCTCATGAACCTGCAGTTCGCCGTGAAGGATGGCATCGCCTACTGCCTGGAGGCCAACCCCCGAGCCAGCCGTACGGTGCCCTTCGTGAGCAAGGCCACGGGCGTGGACTGGGCGGGCGTTGCCGCGCGCATCGGCCTGGGCCAGAGCCTGAAGCAGCAGGGCATCACCGATGGCGTGCCCCGCCTGGTGTCCATGAAGGGCGTGGTCTTTCCCTTCGGCAAGTTCCCGGGCGTGGATCCGGTGCTGGGCCCCGAAATGAAGAGCACCGGTGAAGTGATGGGCATCGGCGAGACCTTCGGTGAGGCCTACGCCAAGTCGCTGCTGGCGGCCGGCATTCCGCTGCCGCTGTCGGGCACGGTGTTCCTCACGGTGAACGACGCAGACAAATTGCGCCTGCCAGAGCTGGCTCACAAGCTGGTGGCCCTGGGCTTTGGCCTCTGCGCCACCGAGGGCACGGCCAAGGCGCTGGAGGCCGTGGGCCTGAAGGTCCGCAAGATCTTCAAGGTGAACGAGGGCCGCCCCAACGCGGTGGATCTGCTCAAGAACGGCGAGGTGCAGTGGGTCATCAACACCCCCCTGGGCCGCGACGCCTTCTTCGACGAGAGCGCCATCCGCCGGGAAGCACTGCGTCTCAAAATCCCCTGCCTCACCAACCTCAGCGCGGCCCTGGCCGCCTGCGAAGCGGTGGAGACGCTGCGGGGCGACATGACCGTGCGGGCCATTCAGTCCCTGGGACCGGCTTGATTCATTCGGGTTGGCCGCGAATTTAACTTATTGAACGCCATCCGTCCGTCGTAAAGAATCGGGAGGGGCCCGTCGCCCCGGTCAGGTGAATGGTGGCCCTCGCTGGAGCCAGGCCCGCATGGCCTTCGAGACCCCTGTGGTCCCCTTGGCCCTGGCTTGGCCTGGCGGTCGGGCTGCTGTTCACGCTCGTGGTCTGGCGCACCGTGCTCCGGGCGGAGCATGCCCGCCTCAAGGATCTGCGCACCACCCAAGCCAACGAGATGGCCATGCACCTGGAAAAGCGCATGGCCGGGCTGGGGCAGGTGCTTCGGAGTGCGGCGGGCTTCCTGGGGCGGGGCCCCTTGCCCAGCCGGACCGAGTGGCGCGATTTCGTGGCGAGCCTGGCCCTGCCTGACACCTACCCGGGGGCTCAGGGCCTGAGTTTCGTGGAATGGATTCCGACATCGGAGCTGCCCTCCCATCGGGCGCGCGTGCGCCAGGAGGGGTTCCCGGACTACGAGCTGCTTCCCGGGGGCCCCTTGGCCATGGATCCGGAGGGGTGCAGCGCGATCCTCTACATCGAACCCATGGATGCCCTGAACCAGCGGGCCTTCGGCAGGGACATGCTGCGGGAGGCGGTGCGCCGGGAAGCCATGCTCCGGGCCCGGGATCAGGGCCTGGTGACGCTGTCGGGGCCGGTCACGCTGTACCAGGAAACGGGCGCCGATCCCCAGGTGGGGGCGGTGCTCTTCGCTCCGGTCTACCGCCAGGGGCTCCGCCCCGAAACCGTGGTGGAGCGGCGCAGGGCCCTGCGGGGGTGGGTGTCCTTCCCCCTGCGGATGGGTGATTTCGTCAGCGCGGCGCTGGCGAGGGATCTCCGCACGGCGCACCTGATCCTGTCGGATGGACCGGCCAACCTTCCGGCCGGCCTGCTGTTCGATTCCGATCCCGGCCGCGCCAGGTCCTTCCTCGGGCCTGTCCTCATCCGGTCCTTCCCCGCGTCCGGCCGGGCCTGGACGGCGACGGTGCAGGCCAATGCCGCGTTCTATGCCGAGGCTGGCAGGCACCACCACTGGGAGATCCTCGTCGGCGGGCTGGCGGGGAGCCTGCTCATCTTCACCCTGATGGTCACCATCCAGGGGGCCGAGCTGCGTGCCCGCCGCCTCGCGGACGAGCGGGAGGCGGAGCTGCTGGCGACGGAGGCGCGCTTCACGGCACTCTTCGAGCACGCGCCCTTCGGCATGGCCATCGTGGAGAGCGGGTCCGGGCGGTTCCTCTCGGTCAACCCGCGCATGGGCCGCATCCTGGGTTACGAGCCGGAGGAACTGCTGACGCGCACCTTCATGCAGGTCACCCACCCCGATCACCAGGCCGAGGACAGGGCCTCCGTCGAGCAGCTCCTGGGCGGTGAGACCGACGAGATCCACCGGGAGAAGCGCTACCTCCGCCGCGATGGCCAGGTGGTCTGGGGCCAGCTCAGCATGGTGAGGCTGCCGGGCCTCCCGGGAAGGCCGGCCCGCCACCTTTCCATCGTCGAGGACATCACCGAATGGGCGGCGTCCCAGGAGGCGCTGCGGGCGAGCGAGGCCCGATTCCGGGCCCTTTTCGATCTGCTGCCCGTGGGGGTGACGGTGACCGACAGCCACGGCCACATCCTCGCCACCAATCCAGTGAGCGAGGCCCTGCTGGGCATTCCCTCCGACGACATGGTGCGCAGGGATTTCAAGGGGCCCTATTGGGAGGTCATCCGTCCGGACGGCACGGCCATGCCGCCCGAAGAGTACGCCAGCGTACGGGCCCTGGCGGAGCAGCGGCGCATCGAGGATGTGGAGATGGGCGTGCGCCGCCCTGATGGGAGCGTGGCCTGGATTCTGGTGACGGCCGATCCCATCGCCGCCCAGGCCCAGGGCATGGGTCTGGTGATCGTCTACCGCGACATTTCCGAGCGCAGGCACGCCGAACAGCGCCTGCTGGAAAGCGAGGCCCGCTGGCAGTTCGCCCTGGATGGGGCCGGAGACGGGGTCTGGGACTGGAACGGAGACGCCAACGCCATGTTCCTCAGCCCCGGCTACAAAACCATGCTGGGTTACGGCGAAGCTGAAGACATCGGGGATTCCTTCTCTGCCTGGGTGGAACGGATCCATCCGGAGGACCGGGAGGCCGTTCTGGCCTCGGTGGAGGCCTACCTGGAAGGGACCCTGCAGGTCTATCAGATGGAATACCGGATCCGCCGCAAGGACGGCCAGTGGACGTGGGTGCTGGCCCGGGGCACGGCCGTGGCCCGGGACGCGCGGGGGCGGGCCTCGCGCATGATCGGCACCCACACCGACATCACGGCGCGGAAGGAGGCGGAATCAGCCCTTCAGCAGAGCGAGTCGCGCCTGCGCATCCTGGTGGACCACCTGCCGGACAGCTTCCTCTTCCAGCTGGCGGCCCTGCCCGATGGCACGCCAGCCTTCGCCTACCTCAGCGGAGGTCTGGAGCAGATCACGGGCCTGAAGCAGGCCGAGGCCCTGGCGGACCCGGCGCTGCTGTTCTCCCAGATCGATCCGGCCATGCGTCAGGCCTACCTCGAGGCGGAGGCCATCAGCGCCCGCGACCTCACCCCGTTCGTGATGGAATTCCGCATCCTGCGGCCCGACGGGGCCTGGCGCTGGCTGAGGGTGCGCTCCGCGCCGCGCCGCCAGGCGGATGGAACCCTGATCTGGGAGGGCATCTCCACCGACATCACGGATCAGAAGCTGGGCCAGCTGCTCGTGGAAGAGAGTGAGCGCCAGTTCCGCAGCGTGGTCGAGAACGCCGGTGACGCCATCTACCTCCACGATGGGGAGGGGGCCATCCTGCTCTGCAACCGGGAGGCCTGCCGAAGCACCGGCTACCCCATGGAGGCCCTGCTGCGCATGCGGGTGAGCGACTTGGATGCCACCTTCATGGAAGAGCGGAATGTGCTGGCTCGAAAGGCCCTGGAAGTGGGCCAGCAGGTATCGCTCATGGCGACCCACCGGCGAAAGGATGGGTCCTTCTTCCCGGTGGAGATCCGCCTGGGCCTTCTGAGGGCCGAGCCGCCGAGGCAGATCCTGGCCGTGGTGCGCGACCTCAGCGAGCGGGAGCAGCTCCACGAAAGCGAAGTGCGCACCCGCAAGGCTGAAAGCCTGGTGCTGATGGCCGGGAGCATTGCCCACGACTTCAACAACCTCTTCCAGGGGGTGCTGGGATACCTGGAGGTGGCCCAGGCCAGATCCGCTGGAAACCCCGCGCTCAGGCCCGCGCTCGACGGTGCGGAGGAGGCCCTGCACAAGGCCATTGGGCTGTCTTGGAAGATGCTCGATTTCTCTGGGCGCGGGCTGCTGGATCTCCGGCGGGTGGACCTGGAATCCTGGCTCCCGGCCCTTCTCGCCACACTCCAACTGGAATCGCCCTCCCCATTCCAGTTGGATCTGGCCTGTGATCCGGTGCCGCTTATTCAGGGAGACCCGGCCAAGTTGGAGCAGGTGGTGCGCGCGGTCGTCGACAACGCCCGGGAGGCCGCGGAAGGTCGCCGTGGCCGGGTTCGGCTGCGGCTGCGGACCGATTTCGGCCAGGACCGACCTGGCGCCGACTCCTCGGGCTTCTGGCCCCTGGGTCGGCCGGAAGGTCCGGCGACGGTCTGCCTGGAAATCGTGGATGACGGACCCGGCGTGCCGCGGGAGGCGCTGCCTTTGATCTGCGATCCCTTCTACACCACGAAGGAGCTGGGTCGCGGCCTGGGGCTGGCGGCGGCCGTGGGCATTCTCCGCGCCCACCGGGCGGGGCTGCACCTCTACGGTGGCGATGGGAAAGGGTTGGGCCTGCGCATCCACTTCCCGCCCAGTGGCGCCTGAGGGGCCGTCACGAGCGGGTTTCCCCGGGCATCCGAAGGGCAGGAGTGATCATGGCCGAGACCATCCAACAAAAGATCAGCGCCTTCCTCGAACGGGGCCCTTTCGCCGTGGTGGGAGCCAGCACTGACCGCTCGAAGTATGGCAACAAGGTGTTGCGCTGCTACCAGCAGCACGGAAAAGAGGTCTACCCCATCAACCCCAAGTCGCCGGAAGTGGAGGGCCTCCGGGCCTACCCCTCCCTCGGAGCGCTTCCGGTGGAGGTTCCGGCCGTGTCGGTCATCACCCCACCGGCGGCCACGGAGCAGGTGGTGCGCGAGGCCGCTGCCGCGGGCGTGAAGCACATCTGGATGCAGCCCGGGGCTGAGAGCGAGGCCGCCATCCGGGCCGCCGAAGCCGCGGGCATGTCCGTCATCGCGGGTGGAGCGTGCCTGCTGGTGGTGCTGGGCTACCACGAATAGGGGTCACTCGGCCTGCGCGGCCAGCAAGGGGAAGAGCACGCGGAAGGTGGCGCCCGCGCCTGGTGAGCTGTCCACCTCGATGCTGCCGCCGAAGGCCTCGATGATCACCCTGATCGAGCTCAGCCCCAGGCCGGTGCCGATGCCTGGAGGCTTGGTGGTGAAGAAGGAGTCGAAGATCTTGTGTTGGATGTGGTGGGGAATGCCTTCGCCGGTATCCTCCACTTCCAACCGGTAGCGTGTCTCGTCGCCAATGGCCTGGAGGGACCGGATGCAGATGCGTCCCCTGCCGGAGATGGCATCGCGGGCATTGCTCACGAGGTTGACGATTACCTGATCGAAGGCCTGGGGCTCGCCCACCAGGATGAAGGCGCGGTCGTCCTGTTGAATCTCCAGATCGATGTGGCGGGGGACGAGGGTCCGGAGGAGCGGCACCAGGTGCTGCAGGCGCGCCTGGGCGTCGAAGGCGAGGGGGCCCGTGGGTTCTTCACCGTTGCCGAAAACCATGAGCCGCTTCGTCAGGCGTCCGGCGGTTTCCGTGGTTTTGTGGAGGGATTCGAGCCTCTGCCGGATGTGCGGCGGCAATCCTGGATCTTCCTCCAGCATCAGCTGGGAGGAAGACATGGCCGCCGCGAGCAGGTTGTTGATGTCATGCACTGCGCCAGCCCCCAGAGTGGCGAGGACGTTCATCCGTTCCGTCCGCACCAGGAGGGCCTGGGCCTCGGCCAATTCACGGGTGCGCTCCTCCACCCGATCCTCCAGGGTCTGGTTCAACCGGCGCACTTGGCCCAGCGTCATCAGGTGCCGGGCCCCGAGGCACACCAGGAGCACCACGAGGATGCCCATGGCCAGGGGATCCAGGGCCACCCGTCGCACTGAACTTGAGTAGATCAACACGGGCAGGGCCACGACCAGGGGCGCGTAGGGCAGCAGGTCCTGGACGGGGCGCCCCCAAAGCTTGAGAGGAATCTGAACGCCGGGGAAGGGCCTGCGGGTGGTTGCGATGAAGAGCAGCCAGCAGGGGATCAGCCCCACCTGGCTGGGGTGGCCCAGCCAGGATTTCCGCTCCACGAGCGCCTGGAGAAAGGGCAGGTTGAAAGCCAGGCAGAACAGGGCCAGAGACATGAAGCCCATGGGGCCCTTGAGTCCCTTTTCGTGTTGGCGGGCCGCGTGACCGAACAGCCCCGCCATGCTGCCCACACCCACCACGAAGCAGAGGGTGGCGATGCGATCAAGCAAAGGCAGGTGATCGACCGCGAAGAGACCGTGGAGGAAAAGCAGCCAGTAGCCGAGGAGGAGGGAGGCCACGAAATTGCCCCCGTCCAGCAAGAATTCGGACCATTGGGGGCTGCGGGATAGCCCCGGCTGAAAGCGGTACCAGGACCAGGCCACGAGGATCAGGGAGGCCAGGGAGAGCATTTCCAGGGGCGGGGGCGGCGGGGTTTCCGCCCCGAGGGCGAGGAGCCGGGCGAGGGAGAGCGCTCCGAACAGGCCCATGAGGGCGAAGGAGGCACCGAGGGTGCGCCAGCCCTTGGCCATCTCGGCCTCTTCCCTGGCTCGCCCATAGGCCCCCAGAGCTGCCAAGGCGAAACTGCCGATCATGCCGATGCCGAGGTACAAACCCCGCCGCCAGGGATCTCCGCAGGCTGCGGTAACCCAACCACCGGCCAAGCCGAGGCCGCAAAGCAGCCAGACAGGCGTTGCCTTTCGAATGCGGGGGAGCATGCCTAAAAGAATCGGACTAAAACAAAATCAGTAAACTATAAAATGGCATTCATCAAAAATGTCCAACGTGTAGTGAATAACGCCACGATCCGCCTCAGGCCGAGACGTCATTCAGCCTTCGCCAGGAGGGCGCAGGTGCCGGAGGGGTTTGAAATCTAGACCAGGCCCAGGGTCCGGCGCACTTCCAGCCGATGCTCCTCGTGGGCCTGAACCAGCTTGGGCACCTCGCTCCGCCATAGTTTTGAAAAATCGGCGAAGGAGATGGTCGGCTTCACCTCGGCGCCATGCGTCGAGGGATCGGTTGAGTCCTGCGAGCACATCTCGCGGGTACCAGGCTTGGGGATCATGGGTTGGATTCCTCAGAAGAGAAAGGTAAGCGGTCTGCAGGCGGTAGGCAACCACGGATTCATTCGGCTTGTCCCGTCTTTCGACGCTGCCCAGGGCGTTGAGTCCTTCGGTCATGTGGGCCGATCCTGTTTCGTCTACCTGCACGTGATAGACCTGCAGAGATCGGCCCACGCGCGATGCCAGGCCAAGGAAGGTGTGCGGAGCCCAGGCATGGGCCCGGGCCATGCGGTCGAGGGGCACGTAGCGGCCCTCCCGCTCGGACCGCGCCAGCATGGCCTTCAGAGAACCTTCCGGGGCGCGGTCGGTGTAGGCCAGATGCACTTCCCGGCAGCCGGCCCGATGGATGCGGCCCAGCAGGAAGGCCACGCCATCGGGATCGGTATGGGGCGCGTCGAAGGCTGCGGCGAACGCGGCGCCCAGCGCCAGGGCGCTGGTGGTCTTCCCGCTGGCCTGCCCGCCCATGAAAATGATCACCCGCTCGCCCCGGGCCCAGGCCAGGGCCCGGTCCCGCAGGCGCTTGCCGAGGAAGTTCAGGTGCACGGCGGCGCGCCCGGCGGGATCCTCCAGGGCTTCGTAGCCCTGGGTGGGATTGCGGCGCAGGCTGGGCAGCAGGGTGGCCAGCAGGTCGCCATTCACCAGCTGGCCGTCGAGGGTGCCTGGGGTGTTGGCGTAGTCCTCCAGGGCGCGGTCCGCGTGCCGGGCGAGGGCTGCGGCTTCGATGGACAGCGCCTCGCGCAGGCTGCTGCGCTCCTCCTCTTCCAGCTCCCAGTAGGAGCGGCGTTCGTGCCAGGCCACCTGCTGCCAGGGCGTTTGAGGGCTCATGGGGACACAGTACTCGAATTATGCTGAAGCCATGCTGAGCGCTCCCGCTGTCCTCCTCTTTCCCGGCCAGGGCACCGAAGCCGTGGGCATGTCGGTGGGCTGGGAGGCACACGGCGCCTGGGCGCACACGTTGGAAGCGGCGGAAGCGCACACAGGTTACGCCCTGCGGCGGCTCATGGGGCAGGGGCCCCTGGAGGACCTGCGTTTCCAGCGCCACGCGCCCTGCGCGGTGCTGGCCCATTCCGTGGGCGTGTTCCGGGCCTGGCGGGAAGCTGGAATGCCGCTGCCCGTGGCCGCGACGGGGCACAGCATGGGCTTCTACTCCGCCTTGGTGGCGGCCGGAGTGGTGCCGCTGGAAGCCGCTCTGGATCTGCTTTCGGCGGTGGAGGATCTCAGCGAAGCGGCCTTCGCAGGGCGTCCCATGGGCATGGCCTATGTCATCGGCGTGCCGGAACTGGAGGTGCGGCAGGCGCTTCAGGGCCTCCCAGGTCTGGCGCTGTCCAACCGCAACGGCCAGGCCCAGTTCACGGTGTCTGGCGCTGTGGAGGAACTGGAGGCCCTGGTGGCAGCCCTTCGTTCCTCCGCTTTCAAGGTGGGAATGCTGCCCGTGAAACATCCCCTGCACGGCCCCCACATGGCGGCGCTGCTGCCTGCGGTGGCTCGGCGGATGGCTGCGTACCGGCCCGCTGAACCCGCCTTCCCGTTGATCTCCCACTTCGACGGGCGTCTGCTGCGGACCGGCGCCGCGGCTTGGGATGATGGCCTGGCCTCCGTGACACTGCCTGTGGATTGGCTGGCGGTGGTGGCGGCCCTGCAGGCCCTCGGGGCCCCCTTGGCGGAATGCGGGTCCGGCAGTCAGCTTTCAGGCCTGACGCGGTGGGCTGATCGCAGCCTCCAGGTCACGAGCCTCCAGGCACAGCCTCAGCCGAAAACGTAAACACCCGATGGGTTTTGACGACGCAACGGTAAAAAGCCGGTGACCTGGGCTGCCGATTCCGTGCTTCGTCCCGGCTGAGCTCTGCCATGATTGGAGTTCCTCATAACCCTGCTCAGGATCCCCTGAAACCATGCCACCCCCTGCATTGATCCTTGGTGAGGCACTCGCCAACCGCTGTTCACAGGTGCTTTACCGCTGTCTGGAAGAGGTGGGCAGCACGAAAGGCGCCTTGTATCTGCGCACCCCGAACCAGGGGGCCTTCGAGGTGGTGAGCTTCTATGGATGGCCTCGCGGCACCCGGCCGCCGGTGTCCATTCCGGAAGGCCATCCGCTCCTGGTGCACACCCAGCGGGAGCGCCGGGCCTTCGTTGTCAGCGACGCTTCCGACTCACCGGAATTGGCAGCCTTTGGGCAGGGCGGCGAATGGCCCCGCTACCTCATCACACCGGTGTACCTCACCGGTGAGTGGGTGGGCCTTCTCATCCAGCGGGACCGCATCAAGGGCGGCACCTTCGATGTGGAGCGGGATGAGCCGCCCACCTTGGCCATCTGCGGCGATCTGGTGGAGGCCCTTCGGGAATTCCGCCTCTATGGAGCTAGCCCGCGCCCAGAGGCACCGCCACCGGTGCTGCCCATTCCTGCAGCCGGGCCCGTGGCCATGCCTTCTAGTCCCGTACCGACAGGCCCTGGCTCTGTGCCCTTGGGCCTTCCCACAGCCTCGGCCATCATCGACGAAGTCGCCCCGGTGGCGGAACGGTTGCTGCCGCCTGCTCCCGTGACGACCCCCCCCATGCGTACGCCGGAAATCCCGGTGCCCACCGGCGGGCCCTCGGCGCAGGAGCGCATGTACGGTTTTCCCGTGGGCCAGGATGGCTATGCGGCCCTGCCCTGGGAACCAGATCGCACCCTGAGCGCCTGGGTGGCGCCGGCGCCGGTCAGTCCCGAACGCAAGCGGGGGATGGTCCCGCCAGAACAGCGGGCCTTCTTCTGGGAGATCGCCGGGCTTCTAAGCCAGATCCTCTCCACTGCCGCGGTGGCGCTCTGGATTGATGACCCGGAGGAAATCCGGCCCATCCTGGCCTACAGCACCCTGCCGCTTTCCCCCGATCTGCAGCAGCAGATCCTGGCCCATGCCACTTTCCACCTGCCCACGGTTCGGCAGCAGGACCTGCGCCTCATCACGCGGGTGGAGATGGCGGAATCGCCCAGTCTCAGCGGCGCCTTCGCCACCTACATGCCGCTGCTGTTGAACGAGACTTTGCACGGCCATGACCTGATGCTGGTGTTCCGCCAGGAAGACCAGTCGTTTTCCATCTCGGAGATCGAGGCCATCCAGCAGCTGGGACGCATTCTGGGCCTGCACATGCAGGAGGCCCGGCTGCATGAGCGCTACCACCACGCCTTCCTGTCCGTGAGTCACCGCATCCTCCAGTCCAGCGAGGGCCGGATGCCCACACTCCGCCCGCACAGCCTGGCCACGGCCCGGCTGGCCCGCGACCTGGCCCTGAAGCTGGAACTCACCACCGAAGAGGTGGAGGCGGTCAGCATCGCGGCCATCCTTCACGACGTGGGCCTGCTGATGCTCGATCCACAGATGCTCAGCAAGCCAGAGCTGAACGGGGAAGAACTCATGAAGGTCCGCAGCCACCCCGAATTGGCGGCGGTGTTCCTGAAGGATCTGCGGTTCCCCTTTGATGTGGTGAAGATGATCCGGCACCACCACGAGCGCTGGGATGGCCAAGGCTACCCGGATGGGTTGCGGGAGACCGGCATTCCCATCGGTAGCCGCATCATCGGCCTCATCGAGGCCTACGAAGTCATGACCAGCGGCAAGGGCTACCGTCGGCCCAAGGGGTTCCGGCAGGTGCTGTCCGAACTGGCCAACGAGGCCGGCGCCCAGTTCGATCCGAAGGTGGTGCAGGCCTTCTGCGAACTCATGGCGCGCAAGGGCGGGCAGGGGTAGTACCCTGGTGGCTGGAGCAAGCATGTCCGTCCACCGAACCCAGCGCGGATTCACCATGGCCCTGGCGCTGGCCCTGGCCGTGGCGATGGGTATCCTGCTGATGAAGGCGGGCCCCAGCGTCATCCGGGAAGTGCAGCGGGAGAACGAGGCCGAGCTGATCTTCCGAGGCGAAGCCATCGCCAACGCCCTGCGGGTGTACTTCGCCAAGACCGGGAAATACCCCACGGATCTGGACGAGGTGATGAAGATCCGTCCCCGCATCCTGCGCCAGAAGTACAAAGACCCCATGACCCCCGACGGCGAGTGGGAGTACATCACCCAGGTGCAGCCCGGGGCTTCCGGCAACACCAAGGGGCTGCCCATCATCGGTGTGCGCACCCTCACCAATGCGAATGGCGGCAACGCCTTCCGGCTCTACCAGAACACCACGCTGTACCACGGCTGGCAGTTCACGGCGGAGCAGAACCTGCTGGGCTTGTCGAACCCGCTGAACTCGGGCGGCGCCGCACTGAAGCCTGGGGGCGCCTCCGACAAACCGGCGGACAAGCCCGCCGACAAGCCCGCTTCAAAGGAGTGAGGATGTCCTGGAAAGTCACGGCGGCCCTTCTGCTGGGCTGCCTGAGCCTCTCCGCCCAAGGCCTGGAGGCCTGGGCCCGCAGACTGGAGGCGCGCGGCATCAGCGTATCCGCGGGGCTGTGGGATGTGCAGACCGGCAAGGCCCTCGAACGGTTCCATGAGGACACGGCCCTGGTGCCCGCCAGCACCACCAAGGTGGTCAGCACCTATGCCCTGCTCAAGACGCTGAAGCCTGATAGCGCCCTCGAAACGGAAATTTGGGGTGATCTGAAGGATGGCGTCATCCAGGGGAACCTCATCTTCAAGGGGGGCGGTGATCCCCTGCTGGTGAGCGAGCGGATCTGGCTGCTGGCCCAGGCCCTCAAGAAGCAGGGCCTGCAGCGGGTGACCGGAAGCATCGTGCTGGATCAGAGCGCCTTCGACGGCCAGCGGCAGCCCCAGGGCTGGGAGAACACCACGGCGGACACCCTGCCTTCCGTGCTGCCCCTTTCCGTGAACTTCAATCGGAACGAAGCTGGGCGCCAGGCGGCGGACCCCGAGCGCCAGTCCCGGGACACCCTCCAGCAGATTCTCCAGGAGACGGGCATCGCCATCGAGGGCCGGGCGGTCCCGGCGGGAACGCCGCGCAAGCTACTGAGTTGGCCCTCGCCGCCCCTGCGGGCCCTGGTCATGGACATCAACAAATGGTCCAACAATTTCATGGTGGAGATGCTGGTGCGCAGCTTCGGCGGTGGCTCCTGGCCCCGGGGCGTCAAGCGCATCCAGGACTTCTACCGGACCGGCTTCGACCTGGGGCCTGAGGCTGTGCGCATCACCGACGGCTCGGGCCTGAGCAAGGACAACCGCCTTTCGGCCAGGACCCTGGCCATCATTCTCCGGGGGGCCTACCACGACTTCGACGTGGGCCCGGAGTTCGTGGCGTCCCTGAAGGTCATCGGGGGGGAACCCTGGAAGCTCCGCATGAAGGACCCCAACCTCACCCGGCGGGTGCGGGTGAAATCCGGCCACCTCGACCAGGTCACGAGCCTCTGCGGCTACCTGCAGACGCTGGACGGGCGGGTGCGGGTTTTCGCCATCCTGCTCAACGGCCCCAGCCAGGACGAGGACATCTGGGAGCAGGTCTCCCGGTGGGCCAATTAAAAAAACGGTCCATTGTTGATCTCTGGAATCGGCGTGACGATGAGGGGCTGAGGAGAATCCATGTCCCGAATCGCCATCGTGGATGACAGCCGCCTGGTCCGGGCCTTCGCCGCGGGAGCCCTGCGGGCCAAGGGCCACGAGACGGTGGAAGTGGAACCCACCTCCCTCTTCGAGGTGCTCCAGGTGCTGCGGGAATCGCCAGTGGATCTGCTGCTGGTGGATTTCCTCATGCCCGAATGCCCCGGGGAGAGCCTGGTGCGCGCCGTGCGCGAGGATGCGGCACTGAGGGACCTGCCCATCCTGGTGGTCTCTGCCCATCGGGATGACGCCCTGCTCCAGACCATGCAGCAGCTGGGCATTTCCGGGTTCCTGCTCAAGCCCGTGGATGCGGCGACCCTGGTCGCCAAGGTGGCCGAGGCCATTGAGGCCTGAGGGGCTTCCTGCAAGGCTGGTGGCATGGTCATTCACAAGACGCCGGATCCCCGAGGACTGGCTTCCCTTCTTTTCGGCGCATCACTCCTGGGCTTCGCCGCCATGCTGGTGCGCTGGGCCGCCCCGGCCGGGCCTCTGGCGGTGGGCTTCTACCGCATGGCCTTCGCGCTGCCCTTCGTGGCGCTGATGGCCCGGGGCACGGCCCGCCCTGATACAGGCCGCGCCCGCCTCTGGGCCCTGGTGGCCGGCGCCTGCTTCGTGCTGGACCTGTGGATGTGGCATACGGCCCTGCACCACACCAGCGCCGCCAATGCCACGCTGCTGGTGACCCTGGCGCCCATCTGGGTGGCGGTGGTGTCCGTGCTGTGGCTGGGGGCCCGGCTTCGCCGCCGCTTCTGGATGGGCATGTTGCTGGCCCTGGCCGGGGCCCTGGTGCTGGGCCTCGCCAAGGGAGCCCGTTGGGGCTCGGGCCTGGGTGAGCTGCTGGGCGCCCTGGCCTCATTGGCCTACGGCGCCTTCACCCTGGCCCTGGGCCGGGCCCGGCGGGAACTCAGCGCCCCTGAGGCCCTCTTCTGGGTGGTGCTCAGCTGCACGGTCCTCTTCGGCGCCCTGGGCCTGCTGCAGGGCGAGGCCTTCCGGGGCTATCCGGCCCGTTCCTGGTGGGCCCTCCTGGCCCTGGGGGTGGCCATCCAGGTGGTGGCCTGGTGGTTCATCACATGGGGCATGGGCCATGTCTCCACCAACATGGGCGCCATGGGCCTCATGACCCAGCCTGTGGCGACGGTGGTGTTCGGCTGGCTGCTGCTCTCCGAACCCCTGCGTCCCCTCCAGGCCGTGGGCACCCTGCTGGTACTGGCGGGCGTGACCCTCTGCGCTTTCGCGCCGCCGGTGCCTGAAAGACACTAAGCAGGTTGCGGCAACACCGCCGTCACACGCCCGTCCCCGTTCTGATTCTCTCCTCTGCCATGGTGTTTCCATGTTCCGTTGCCGCCGAGTTCTTCTTCCCTTCCTCCTCCTGACGGGTTCTTCCTTATTAATGGCTCAGGGGACCGAGGACTGGAGCCTGCACGGCCAGGCCACCGTGGTCACCCAATCCCTGGGCAGCTTCGCCTCGCCCTACCTGGGTGAACACAGCCTGCGCCCGGGCCCCGAGCGGGCCACCTCGTTCACCACCACGCTCATGGCGGGCTGGCGGCCCTGGTCGGGCGCCGAGGTGTATGTGGATGCCGAAGGCGCCGCGGGCAAGGGGGTGAGCAGCGTCCTCGGTCTGGCGGGGGCGCCCAACGGTGAGACGTACCGCGTGGGGAGCACGGACTTTCGGGCCACGGTGGCCCGTGTGTGGATCAAGCAGACCTTCGACCTGGGCGGCGAGTCCCAGAAAGTGGAGGCCGATGCCCACCAGCTGGCCGGTTCCAAGGCCGCGCGGCGGTTGGTGGTTCATGTGGGCAAGTTCAGCGTGATGGATGTCTTCGATGCCAATGCCCTGGCCCACGACCCCCGTTCCCAGTTCCTCAACTGGACGCTGATGGGCCATGGCGCCTGGGATTACCCGGCCGACACGCGGGGCTACACCTGGGGCTATGCCGCTGAGCTGTACTGGGACGACTGGGTGCTGCGGCACGGTCGCTTCGCCGAACCCCTGGAGGCCAACCAGCTGGAGATGGACCACGGCTTCGCGCGCGCCCATGGGGACGTGGTGGAGCTGGAGCACGATCATGCCCTCGGCGGCCAGGCCGGGGCGGTGCGCCTCATGGCCTTCCGCAACACCACGCGCATGGGAGACTACCGGCAGAGCCTGGCCGAGCGGCCGCAGGATCCGGATGTGGTTTCGACGCGTGCCTACGGGCGGGCCAAGCGCGGCTGGGGGCTCAATCTGGAACAGGCCCTCACGGCGGATCTGGGCGCCTTCGCCCGCTGGAGCTGGAGCGATGGGCGCACGGAATCATGGGCCTTCACAGAAGCAGATCGCTCTGCCTCGGTGGGCTTCACCCTGAAGGGAACCGCCTGGCAGCGTGCACAGGATCGAGTGGGGACCGCCTATGTGCAGAATGGCCTGAGCCCCGACCACGAGGCCTACCTCGGCGCTGGAGGCCAGGGTTTCCTGCTGGGCGATGGCCGACTGAGCTATGCGCCCGAGCGCATTGTCGAGGCCTACTACGCCCTGGCCCTGGGGCGGTACCTCACGGCCACGCTGGATGCGCAGCGCATCGCAAACCCAGGCTACAACAGCGATCGCGGCCCCGCAGCCCTCTACGCCCTGCGGTTGCACGCCCAGTTCTGAATGCCCCAATCCAGAATCACGACTTAGCTTCGCGATCAATCCGGATCCTGGAATACAGATCCAAAGTCCAGATTCGCGTGCAAGCGATGTGGGTTACTCGTTGACCCAAACCTTGTCACTGAATGGCTAACACAAGTCGCACCGGCCGATTTTTTCTCGGCACCTCCGTTGCCTTATCCGACTGCGGAGGGATTTATGCGAATCGGACGATGTCTAGCCTCGCTTCAGGGAATGGCGCTTTCAGGCATGGTGGTTCTGACCGCCGCGCCCACGGGCAGCATCAAGGCCAGCACCACGGCCCCACCTTATGGGGCGACCAATGTGACGATCACGCCGACGTTCTCGGGTGGGACGGCCTTGGTGGGAACGAGCCAGGGCGGTTCAGATGTCAGCGCCGGCGCTGCGTCGGGTGTGGCCATCCCGGTACCTGTGACCGGGTTCAGGCCCGCGGGTTCGAACCTGGTCTTTCAAGCCTTCAGTCAATCTGTGACCGGCACTGGAACCTACTCCCAATCGGTCAAATCCAAGGCTTCGACCACCCTGCTTTCCTTCATCAGCGCCTTCAAGGTGGGAACGGCGGCCTCGCTTCGCAGCAGCGCCTGCTTCACGGTTTCCAAGGCCACGGGCATCTCCGTGGTGGCGGGCGATCTCATTGTGGTGACTTCGGCCCGCGGTGGCGGGTTGACCACCGTGACCCTTTCAGACAACGCCAGTGGTGGATCGAATGCCTACAGCCAGGTGGGCAGCGTCTTCGAGGCGAAGCACTACAACGCCTTGTTCCAGCACTGTGCCATCGCCAAAAGCACGGGGACATTGACCATCACCACCTCGCTCCTGGGGGACAAATATGACGATGGCTGCATGGTGCATGTGATTTCCGGGACCACTGGCACTCTGGCAACGGTCCTGGATGCCCGCTCGGTGGTGGCCGATGCCGGCGATACCACCAGCCACGCCAACCCCGGCCCCACCACGGCCAACGCCAACGACTTCATCCTCTCCGTGTGGTGCGATCAGCCCAACGCCAGCAAGATCACTTCGGCTTCAGCCCCCACCGGTGGCGCCTTCGTCGCCACCCAGACGTACTGGTTGCGGGTGACGGATCTCTCAGGCGCCTTCGTGGATTCGAGCGTGACCATCACGCCACAGCAGGGAGCTTCGGTCAGCGTGGCCCTGACGCCGAGTGCGGCCCAGGTGCTTGGAGGCCAGTCCGCCTCCTTCACGGCCGCGGTCACCGGCACCCCCAATACCGCCGTCACCTGGAAGGTGGATGGCATCGCCAATGGCAACGCCACCGTGGGAACCATCGCGGGTTCGGGGAGCACCATCTCCTACACCGCTCCTGCGGCGGCGGGCAGCCACACCCTGAGCGCCACCAGCGTGGCGGACCCGACGAAAACCGCCAGCGCCGCCCTGACCGTGGTGGTCGCTCCCATCGCCAGAAGCCTGGTGGCCGCGAGCAGCACGGTGGCTTCCGGAAGCAGCACCACCCTCACGCCCACCTTTTCTGGTGGAACAGCCACCCTTGGCAGCGCCGGACCCGGCTCTTCGGACCTCAGCACCGCCGTTGTTTCAGGCATTCCGGTCAGCACGGGCATCCTGTCCGCGACCAAGACCTACACCCTGACTGTGACCAGCGCGGCGGGCATCCAGGCCGCCACGGCCTGCACCATCACCGTGGCCCCGGCCCCCACGGCCAACCTCTCGGCGAGCAGCACCACGCCTGTGTTTGGTGCCACGAACGTGACCATCACGCCCTCCTTCACCGGGGGAACGGCCATCGTAGGCACCAGCCTAGGTGGCAGCGACATCAGCGCGAGCCCCGTGTCTGGCGTGCCCATTCCCGTGGCCAAGGGCGGTTTTGTTCCGGCCGGCTCGAACCTGATCTTCCATGCCTTCACCCAGCAGGCGGCCAATCAGGGGCTCTATTCCCAGACCGTGACCACGCCGGGTTCGACCACCCTGCTTTCTTTCATGAGTGCGTTCCGGGTGGCGTCGACCGCCTCGGTTCGCAGCGTCGCCTCCTTTGACACCGCCCAAGCCACGGGCATCTCCGTGTCGGCGGGGGATCTCATCGTGGTCACTTCGGCTCGGGGGGGCGGTCTCACCACCGTGACCGTCACCGACAATGCCAATGGCGGGTCGAACACCTACAGTCAGGTGGGCAGCGGTCTCTTCGAACCTGTGCACTACAACGCCATGTTCCAGCACTACGCCATTGCCAAGAGCAGCGGCACCCTGACGATCACCACTTCCTTGCTGGGTGACAGTTACGACGATGGGTGCATGGTCCACGTGATTTCGGGTCCCTCAGGCACTCTGGCCACCGTCCTGGATGGCCGCTCCCTGGTGGGCGATTCCGCCGATGCCACCAGCCATGCGAACTCGGGGGTGACCACCACAAATGCAAATGATTTAATCCTCTCGGTGTGGTGCGACCAGCCCGTGGCTGGCACGGTCAATGCAGCTTCTGCAGGCAGCGGCTGCACTTCCACCCAGACCTACTGGCTGCGGGTGACGAGCCCATTGGGCGTCTTCGCGGATTCCAGCGTGACCATCACGCCACAGGGCCCCGCCGCGACCATCAGCTCTGTTTCGCTGAATCCTCCGACGCTGGCACTCAATGTGGGCACCCAGAACCAGTTCAACGCGGCTGTGTCCGGCACTGGCTCCTACAACTCCGCAGCCACCTGGTCGGCCCAGCGGGGAACGATCACGGCAACGGGCCTCTACAGCGCTCCTGCCACCAGCGGCACCGATGTGGTGACGGTCAAGAGTGTGCAGGATCCCACCAAGTCCGCCACGGCCACTGTCACGGTGATCGGTTCCGATCCTGTGGTGCCCACGGTCACGGCCGTGGCCATCAGCCCCGCTTCCTGGTCGATGAGCGGCGGAACCCAGAAGCAGTTCACCGCCACGGTGACGGGGACCGGCGCCTTCAGCAGCAGCGTGGTCTGGTCCGCCCAGCACGGCAGCATCGACAGCAGCGGCCTCTACACGGCACCCGCCAGCGGCAGCGACACAGTGACGGCCATGAGTGTGGGCGACACCAGCAAATCGGCAACGTCCGCCATCCTGATCCAAAGTGGCTGCGCTCCTGCGCCCACCGCTTCCACGGTGGTGAATGTCCGGGATTCGGCCTATGGCGCCAAGGGTGATGGCACGACCGATGACACGGCCGCCATCCAGAAGGCGGTGAATGCGGTGAGCGGAACAGGCGGCACGGTGCTGATTCCCGATGGCACCTACATGATCGATGCGGTGAAGCAGAACAGTTCGGGCATCCGCCTGGGGAGCAACATGACCCTGAGCCTTTCCGCAGGCGCGGTCCTCAAAGCCATTCCGAACTCGGCGGGAACCTACGCCATCGTGGCCATCAGTTTTGCCAGCAAGGTCAACGTCGTGGGGGGAACCCTCCTGGGGGATCGCAGCGCCCACTCGGGCACCAGTGGCGAATGGGGCATGGGCCTCTCCATCAACAATTCGGATCAGGTGGTGATCCAGGGCGTGACCGCGAAAGAGTGCTGGGGAGATGGCTTCTACATCACCGACCTCTGCACGAATGTGACCCTCTGCAACGTGACCGCGGACCACAACCGCCGCCAGGGATTGTCCGTCACCAGCGTCAATGGGCTGGTGGTGAAGAATTCGGTCTTCAAGAACACCCAGGGCACGGCCCCTGAGTGCGGCATCGACGTGGAGCCGAACGGCGGGCAGACCTGCAACAACATCCACATCAGCGAGTGCATCTTCTCGGGCAACGCGGGCGGCGGCATTCAGCAGGGCGCCTCAGAGGCCGACATGAGCTACACCTTCGCGACGAACACGATCATCGAGAACAACGAGGTCTTCGGCAACGGAGGCTCCAGTTACAAGGATGGCGGCATCGCCTTCTCCTGCTGCGATTCGAACATCATCCGGAACAACTACATCCACGACAACCTGGACAATGGGATCAAGACCTATGGCCAGGCCACGAAGCTGACCATCACCGGGAACCGGGTGATGAACAACAAGGGCGATGGGATGCTGTTGACGGGGTGCAGTGGGGCGGTGGTCACGGACAACACGGTGACCGGTAACGCGGGAACGGGCATCTACCACGATGCCTCGTCGGGGACCTATGCCCCCAACACCGTGAACAGCAACGGGCAGTGATTCAGAACGGAAGCGTCTTCTGCCGGGCAAGCAAAGGGAGGGGCCCCAGGTCAGGAAGGAAGACCTGGGGATGATGGGAAGCAGGCATTCAGAGACCCTTGCGGGGACCTGAATGCCTGCTTTGGTATTCATCCGAGTCGAAGAGAAACGATCCGGGTCGCCTACTCCGGCGTGAGTACGCCGCGATCCTCGCGGAAGGCGAAGAGTTCGCCGAAACGGCCCCAGGTGACCAGTGTCTCGAAGGTCTGCTCGGAGTTCTCCAGGGGCAGCCGCTGCTGCAGCTCTGCCAGCAATTCGTCCTCCTGCAGTTCGCCCTTGTGCAGCTCGATGAGCTCCTGCACCAGGCGGAACAGGCGCAGTTCCAGAAGCTGGGCCTTCCAGATGTCCTTGCGCTCGTCCATGTCCGCGCGCACGAAACGCTGGCCCAGGGCCGTGAGGAGCACCTGGCGCTTGGGCGTGTCCACGAAGTCGAGCATCTCGGCGCCCTTCACGGAGGCCAGGATCTTCTCGAAGGTGACGTGGGTGGCGGCGGCCACCTGGAAGAGGTCCGCGGCGCCGCCCTGGGTCTCCAGGTATTCCAGCAGGCCCAGGATGTCGGAGGAGGGCGCGGGCGGCAGGGGCTCCACGAGGTCGGGCAGGAGGCTGGGCTCGGGGGCGCTCACTTCGATGTCGGGCAGTTCGGTGCTGGTGATGATGTCGTGCAGCTGATCGACCAGGCGCAGGAACTCGGGGCTGCGCATGTCGCGGGGGCGGGGCAGGGGGTTCTCCACGATGGTGCGCACCCGGCCCGGGTTGGCGGACAGCACCACGATGCGGTCGGCCATGTAGGCCACTTCCTTGATGTCGTGGCTCACCATGAGAATGGAGGAGGGATTGCGCTCGGCATCGTCCCAGATGTCGAGGATCTCTGCGCGGAGGCCTTCCGCCGTGAGGGCGTCCACGTGGCTGAAGGGCTCGTCCATGAAGAGGATTTCGGGATCGACGCTGAGGGCCCGGGCCATGCCGACGCGCTGTTTCATGCCGCCGGAGAGCTCGCGCGGATAGGCTTCCTCGAAGCCCTCAAGGCCCACCAGTCGGATGGCGCGGTGGGCCTTGGCCTTGATGGTCTCGTCGTCGAGCCCCTGGGCCTGGAGTACCGTTTTCACGTTGGCTTCCACGGTCATCCAGGGATAGAGCGCGAAGTTCTGGAAGACGATGGCCACACCGGGGTTCAGGCCTTCCATCTTCTCGCCGTGGTAGAAGGTCTTGCCCTTGGTCGGCTTGATGAGGCCCGCGAAAATGCGCAGGATGGTGGATTTTCCGCAGCCCGAGGGCCCGATGAGGCACACCACTTCGTTGGCGCGGATATCCAGATTGATATCCTCCAGCACGCGCAGGGCGTGCCCGGTCTCCCGGTCGAAAGATTTCTGGATGCCCTTGAGCTCGCAGATGACTTCGTGGCTGGCGGTACTGGCGTGGATCATGGCTGCCTCACTTCGACAGGGAATAGCGGGTCTCGGCGATCTTGTAGAGGGGTTTCCAGACCAGGCGGTTGAAGAGCACCACCGTGCCAGCGAGGACCAGCGTGGACGCGGCCAACAGCACGAAGTTCTTCTCATCCGTGGCCTGGCTCACGATGGCGCCCAGGCCGAAGGTCTGGAGGGTGGGGCCACTGATGTTGTAGTACTCCGCCACGATGCTGGCGTTCCACGCACCGCCTGCGGCGGTGAGGCACCCCGTGACGAGGTACGGGAAAATGGCGGGCAGGTAGAGGTTGCGGAAGCGCTGCCAGCGGCTGAAGCCGAAGGCGGTGCCCACCTCACGCAGGTCGCTGGGAATGGCGCTGGCCCCGGCGATGACGTTGAAGAGGATGTACCACTGGGTGCCCAGCAGCATGAGAACGATGCTGCCCCAGCCCAGCCCGATCTTGAAGGCCGCCAGCAGGGCGATGACCGCTGGGAACAGCATGGGCGCGGGGAAGGAGGCCGCCACCTGGACGATGGGCTGGAAGATCTTCGACAGGCGCTGGGAGAGCCCGATGGCCAAACCTGCGGGGAGGGTCCAGCAGAGCCCGATGGCGATGGAGGCCATCACCCGCGCCAGGGTGAGGCCAGCGGCCTTCAGGAGGATCCACCAGGAGGCTGAATGGAGCTGCTGGAGCAGACGGAAGACGCCGTATCCGCCCAGGATGAGGAAGGCCGAAAGGATAAACAGGGCCACCAGGGATAGCCATGGGGCTGCATGGGTGGCCCTGTCCAGACCTGCATCCACGGAGACCTGCTTCTGGGTGGAGCGGCGGTGCTGGCGGTTCCGGCGCTGCTTGGTCCGCCAGCGGTCCCACCGGCGGATGAGGCGGGAGCCGCGGATGAGGTTGAGAAACCAGCTCTGCGAATCCACGTTCTGTACCGTGTCTTCGATGCGGAAGCGCTGGGCCCAGACCACCACGGGCCGCCAGAGCACCTGGTCCAGCAGCACGATCATGAGGATCATGGCCAGCACCGCCATGACCTCTGCCTTGACGTTGCCCTGTTCTGCGGCCACCCGCATGTACGAACCCAGGCCCGGCAGGCGGAAGTCCTTGTCGCCCACCTTGAGCGATTCGTTGATCATGAGGAAGAACCAGCCGCCCGCCATGCTCATCATGCTGTTCCAGGCCAGGCCGGTGGTGGCGAAGGGCAGTTCCACCCACTTGAAGCGCTGCCACCAGGTGAAGCGGTAGACGGTGCCAGCTTCCTGCAGCTCGGAAGGCACGCTCTTCAGGCTGTGGTAGAGGCTGAAGGTCATGTTCCACACCTGGCCCGTGAAGATGGTCAGGATGGCGGTGATCTCCAGGCCCGTGTTGCTGCGGGGGAACAGGGCCACCATGACCAGCAGCAGCGGCATGAGGAAGGTGAGCACCGGGATGCTCTGCAGGATGTCCAGCAGGGGGATCAGCAGCTTCTCGGCCCGGTCGTCCTTGGCCGCCCAGAAGGCATACACCAGGGTGAAGGCGATGGACAACACGTAGGCGGCGATGCCCCGCATCATGGAGAAGAAGGTGTATTTGGGCAGCGCCAGCAGGGAGAGGTTGATCTCCAGCTGTGGGCGTTGGATGGCCGTCCATTCCCGCCCCACGAGAATCAGCCCATAGAGCATTCCGAAAGCGGCGGCGATGAGAAGCAGATCCACCCAGCGGCGGCGCCGCCGGAAGGGCGAGAAGAGGGCATTTGCCTGTCCCCACATGGTGTCGAGAAATCGGTGCATCATGGCCGGTCCGGTGCAGAGGATGCAGCGCGCAAATGCGTGCGGCCATCCCGTTCAGGGTGCGGATTCGGGGGAGCGGAAAGAGCGTCGGGCAACCGCCTCAGCGGGCGGCGCGACTCGACGGAGGTTCGGAAAGGTCGGCTTGCTGTCCCATGGAACCTCCTTTCTGCCCCGCACAGGGCCAAAGCCAGTCTGACCTTCGGCATCATCCCGGTCAACCCAAGCCCGGCCAACCCAGGTTAACTTCAAAGGAAGGCCCCATCGGCCCAGCCGTGGATAATTCACAGAGGAGTCACAACCGTGGGTAAAGGCGGCCATGGCCACAGCTGAGGAACGGGCACTGGCCCTGGCCGTGGCTCGCGGTCTGCTTGAACCTGACGAGGCCCAGGGGGTCACCCTGGAGGGTCTGGTGGCCGGCGGGCGCCTGACGGAAAGCGACTGCATCCTGCTGAGGCAGGACTTGGCGGACTTGGATGCCACGGAAGGGGACCACTGGTCCATGGAGGTCACGGCCCAAACCCTGCTGGGGCCCCAGGCCGAACCCACGCAGCTTGAGCCCACGCCGCCCTCTTCGGATCCGCCCTCCGGGCCCATGCGGGGGTTCCGTCAGGGCGGCGTCTTCCGGGCGCAGACGCTGGAGCGCTGGGGCCGCTTTGAGGATCTCGTGCTGCTGGGCGAAGGCGGCATGGGGCGCATCTTCCGGGCCACCGATCCCAGGCTGCGTCGGGAGGTCGCCCTGAAACTGCTGCGCCGGGAGGACCCCGAACTCATCCAGCGCTTCCTGCAGGAGGCCCAGCTGCAGGCCCGAGTGGATCATCCGAATGTGTGCCGGGTCTACGAAGTGGGCGAATGGCGCGGACAGCCCTACATCGTCATGCAGTTCCTCCGGGGCGAGACGCTGCAGAAAGCCGCGCCGAAACTGCCCCTGGAGGCGCTGCTGCGGCACATGATCGAGGTCTGCGAGGGGGTCCATGCCGCGCACCGCGTGGGGCTGGTGCACCGCGACCTGAAGCCGCCCAACCTCATGATCGACCATCCCGAGGGCGAGGCGCCCCGGGCCTGTGTGCTGGACTTCGGCCTGGCCCGGGGCGCCGAAAGCCACGGCCTCACGGAGACCGGTCGGGTCATGGGCACCGTGAGCTACATGGCGCCGGAACAGGTGCGGGGGGAAACGGCGCGGCTGGATCGCCGCAGCGATGTCTACGCTCTGGGGGCCACACTCCACACCCTCCTGGTGGGCGCGCCGCCCTTCGGCGGCGAGGGCCTGGTGTGCATGGAACACATCGTGAAGGACGAACCGCCCCCGCTGCGCCGGATGGTGCCCACGGCCCCGGCGGATCTGGAGACGGTGCTGCTCACCTGTCTGCAGAAGGATCCCCGCCGACGCTACGCCACGGCGCGGGCCCTGGGCGAGGATCTGCAGCGCCTGCTCGACGGCGAACCCATCCAGGCCCGGCCTGCCACGACGCTGGAGAAACTGGCCCACTGGGTGCGCAAGCGCAAAGCCCTGGTCATCGCCTCGGCGGCCGTGCTGCTCTCCATGGGCGTCTTCGGCGGCATGGCCCTGCGGGAGCGCCTGCGCGCCCAGGCCCGGGCGACCTATGCCCAGCGCTTCGCCCAGGCGGCGGAACGCATCGAGGCCCTGGCCCGCTACCTGAAACTCTCGCCGCCTCATGACCTCGGCCCCGAACGCCGCGATCTGGAGGCCCGGGTGGCCCGTCTGGCGGAAGAGGTGAAGGCCGAAAGCGCCATCGCCGAAGCCCCGGGCGAATATGCCATCGGCCGCGCCCGCCTGGCATTGGGCCAGCCCGAGCAGGCCCAGGCGCATCTGGAGCGTGCCCGCGCCCTGGGCTTCGACACGCCGGAACTGCGCTCAGCCCTGGGCCGGGCCCTCCTGGAGCTGCACCAGCACGCCCTGGACGAGGCCTGGCGCATCGGCCAGGGCGACGCGCGCAAGGAGGCCGTGGCCCGCCTCCAGGCCCGCGCCGCCACCCGCATCGAACCCCTGCTGAAATCCGGCGCCCCCGCCTCCCTCATCCCCCTCGCCTACCTCGAAGGCCAGGCCGCCTGGGTGTCCGGCCGCTGGGAAGAGGCCGTCGCCAAGGCCAAAGAAGCTCAGGCCCAGGCGCCGTGGTTCTATGAGGCGCGGTTGTTGGAGGCCCGTGCGCTGCTGTCTTGGGGATTGCCGAAGAGTGGGACCGAACGAACAGCGATGTTGGAGGCGGCGCACGAGCGGGCCCAGGCTGCGGTCAGGTCGGCCCCGTGCGATATTCAAGCCTTGGAGCTAGTAGGGCGCATTGGGGTCATGCGCTACAGTGCGTTCGTCGCCGACCCGAGCAGACGAAAGGAACTTCGGTCATCCGTTGAGGGGATCGTGTCGGCTCTTCGAGTCCTGGAGATTGACGGGAGAGATGCCGTAATCATGGAAGCCGGCCTGCTGACTGCAGAAGCCGTGAATGCGCTGGTGATAGGGCGCTCTGGGGCGGAACCGCTAAAGAAGGCCATTTCTTTGCTGGCACCTCTTTTAGACTCCACACATCCATCCTTCGATGCTTTGGAAGGAGCAATGCGGGCAGAGCGTTATGCCGCGAAGTTTCCTGAGATGGGTGATCCTGTCACTTGGTTGGACCTTGCCCTTGCCCACGGGCGACGAGCTCTTGAATTGCGGCAAGGACATTCAGATCTGGCAAGGGAGTTGGCCAAAGTATCGGTGTGGCGTATATCCGAAGGAACGTTGCGAGGCGAAGCACCATGGGAAGTGTTTGAAACCACTCTGCAACTAATCCTGCGGGAATTAGACCGTGAGCCTGATGCGAAATCTCTCAGAGAGGCGCTAGGCTACCTGTGGGGGGAGAGGGCGGAATATGAGCGCACCCACGGTCTCGATCCTCGTCAATCGCTTCATGAATCTGCGATATGTTTCGAGATGGTCCTAAAGCAGGGTCGGGATTTCCTTCCACTGTACGGTAGAGGGAATGTGGCCCTCATGCAGGGCCAATGGGAGACGGCACATCATCTACCTGGGGCCCTTGTCTCTCTAGAGCAAGCAGAACACATGTATCGGCAAGCAAGGCAGGTCGCACCTTACCAGGCGATGGTTTCAGCGGTTCTCGTGGAAATCGCCCTTTGGAAAAGCAGAGCGTACGGACGGGATGCTGGGGAGAGCGAGAGGGCTCTGATGGAAGGAGAGGTGTTGTTTCAAGAAGGCATTAAGCGTTTCCCCTCAAATGCTGTGTTGTGGCTCCGGGGCGCACAACTCGCAGAGGCAAATGGACAGCAGAAAACAGCAAAGGCTCGAATTCAGCGAGCCTTTGCATTGGATTCGCACAATCCAGAAATTCGTAACACTCTTTTGGCAGCGCCTCGAGGGTAGGTATCTAAACTTTGTATGCGACCAAATGTAAGAGCAATTCAGTCGAAATATCCAAAATAAGAACTAGCCACTAGGCTTAGTCAATGTATCAGGATCATGGTTCTCCAGTTGGCCAGCAGCCAGGGTCCTTGCTGATTACCATGGGCAAAGAGTCCGGGTCGGCCCTTGGGGCAACTAAAACATCGGAGGAGCGCCTGGTCTTTTTATTACTCAGCCCCCACACTTTCTTCATAAACGCCTTGTTCAGCGGCAGACAGTCCTTCCCCTTGGGGAACCAGGCCTCGGCACGGGTGCCGAAGCGGGCGATGGCCTGATCACGGGTGATTTCCTTTTTCTGGCCTTCGTAGAAGCCGCCCAGGATTTCCACGGCGGCGTGTTCATCAAAGAAAAGCGAGGTCGTTCGCGCCGGATCAAGGTCGAGTTCCAGCGGGACTGTGGATCCTTCCACGCTGTAGATCAGGCGGATTTTCAGCAACTTCGGTCGTGCCATGGGGCCTCCGATGAGGGATTGGGGGGGGATTGCGATCAGGTTGGTGAATCGACTACCTGAAGTCAAGCGGCAGTTTTCGGCGTGCCTTCAGGGGCGTGGCACAGCCTGGAGCAGCTGGGCGATGGCCTGGTCGGTGGTGGCGCCATCGGCCTCGCTCTCGAAGGTAAGCAGCATGCGGTGGCGCAGCACGTCTGGCGCGAGGTCCACCACGTCCTGGGGCAGCACGTGGTCGCGGCCCTGCAGGTAGGCCAGGGCGCGCGAAGAGGATTGCAGGGCCAGCGAGGCCCGAGGGCTGGCGCCACAGCGGAGCTGCTCCTTGCCCTTCCAGGGTTTGCCGTGGCCGGGGCGCGTGGCCTGAACGAGCCGCACGATGTAGGCGCGGATGGCGTCATCCAGGCGCACCTGTTCGGCCTGCTTGCCCGCCGCCAGCAGGCTGGCGCCATCCACCACGGGGCGCACCTCGTCGCCGTTGAGGTGAGCGCGACGCAGCACTTCCACTTCTTCCTCCTGCTTGGGGTAGTCCACCCGCAGCTTGAAGAGGAAGCGGTCCATCTGGGCCTCAGGCAGGGGGAAGGTGCCCTCCTGTTCCAAGGGGTTCTGGGTGGCCAGCACCAGGAAGGGGTTGGGCAGGGCGAAGCTTTCTTCGCCCAGGGTGACCTGTCGCTCTTCCATGGCCTCCAGCAGGGCCGCCTGCACCTTGGAGGGGGCGCGGTTGATTTCATCGGCCAGCACGAGGTTGGCAAAGATGGGGCCGCGCTTGGGTGTGAAGGTGAGCTGCTTGGGGTCGAAGATGAGGGTGCCCACCACGTCGCTGGGCAGCAGATCCGGCGTGAACTGGATGCGGCGGAAACTGGTGTGGCTGGCGGAGGCCAGCGTCTTGATGGTGCGCGTCTTCGCCAGGCCCGGCAGGCCCTCCAGCAGCACGTGGCCGCGGCAGAGCAGGGCCACCAGCAGGCGGTTCAGCAGCTGGGGCTGGCCCACGATCACCTTGCGGCATTCGGCGAGGAGCGGTTCCAGGGAGTGCGCGGTCTGGGCCATGGGGTGTCCTAGGATGCTTCCATCTTGCCCGGAAAGGCCGTGGGCCGAAACGCTGCGTTGACTTCCGGTAAGCCCACCATGACCCACGGTAAGTGCTCCGGGCGCACTCAGCGGATGCTAGGCTCCTCGGAAACCCAGACAGCCGATTCCCCGGAGGACCCATGCGATCCGCAGTCATCGTTGAAGCCAAGCGCACCCCCATCGGCCGGGGCGTCAAGGGAGCCTACGCCGCCACCCGCCCCGAGGCGCTGGGCGCGGTGGTGATCGAAGCCATCAAGCCCCTGCTGAAGGACTGGTCGGCCTTGGAAGATGTGCTGGTGGGCTGTGCCATGCCCGAAGGCGAACAGGGCATGAACATGGCGCGCCTCATCAGCTTCCGCTCGGGCCTGCCCATCACCGCGGGCGCGGCCACCATCAACCGCTTTTGCGGCAGCAGTCAGGAAACCATGCTCATGGCTGCGCGCGCCATCCTGGCCAACCAGGGGGACCTCTTCCTGGCGGGCGGCGTGGAGAGCATGTCCAAGGTGCCCATGATGGGCTTCAATCCCAGCATCGATCCCTTCATCAGCGAGACCTACCCCGCGGCCTACTGTTCCATGGGCATCACCGCCGAGAACCTGGCCAAGGAATACAAGATCAGCCGGCGCGAACAGGATGAATTCGCCTACGGCAGCCATCAGAAGGCCGCGGCGGCCTGGAAGGCGGGCAAGTTCGAGAAGGAGGTCGTTCGCTTCGAGACCAAGGGCCTCGACGGCAAGGCGGTCACCCTGCAGCAGGATGAATGCGTGCGCGCCGATACCAGCCTGGAGAAGCTGGGGGAGTTGAAGCCTGCCTTCCTGGCCGATGGGAATGTCACCGCCGGCAACAGCTCGCCCGTCACCGATGGCGCCGCGTTCCTGCTGGTGATGGAGGAAGGGCTGGCCAAGTCCCTGGGCCTCAAGCCCCGCGCGCGCATCCTCGGCGGCGCCGTGGCGGGCGTGGAACCGGACCGGATGGGCATCGGCCCCGTGCCGGCCGTGAAGAAGGTGCTGGACCGCTGCGGCCTGAAACTCGATCAGATCGACGCCATGGAACTCAACGAAGCCTTTGCTGCGCAGAGCCTGGCCGTCATCCGCGAGGGTGGCTATGATCCCGCCAAGGTGAATGCCTGGGGCGGCGCCATCGCCGTGGGGCATCCCCTGGGCGCCAGCGGCGCGCGCATCCTCACCACCCTGCTGAGCCGCCTCGAAACCGATGGCGGCCGCTACGGCATCGCCACCATGTGCATCGGCGGCGGCCAGGGCATCGCGTCGGTCATCGAAACAATTTGATCCACAGATTTCACGAATTCACACAGATTCATCTGGGGCAATCGTGGAAGCCAAGGATCCAGAGACTTTCGCCATTATCGGTGCGGCCACGGAGGTTCACCGGGTGCTTGGCTGTGGATTCGCTGAGTCGGCCTATCAGGAAGCTTTGGCCCATGAATTTCGGCTGCGAGGCATTCCGTTCGAGCGGGAGGCTTTGCTTCCCATCGAATACAAAGGCGAAAAACTCAACACGGCCTACCGAGCTGATTTCATTTGTTTCAACCGCGTCATCGTCGAATTGAAAGCCCTCGTTCGGCTGGGCCCCATCGAGGATGCGCAACTCCTGAACTACCTAAAGGTGAGTGGAAGGCCGGTTGGGCTTCTGTTGAATTTCGGGACCAGATCCCTCGAAACCAAACGGATGGTCGGAGCTTCCAATACCCAGACTCAATCAGAATCTGTGAAATCCGTGGAATCTGTGGACTAAAAGGAGTTTTCCATGACCATCAAGAAGATCGGCGTGCTCGGTTCAGGTGTGATGGGTTCGGGCATTGCGGCGCACGTGGCTTCGGCGGGCTGCCAGGTGGAACTGTTGGACATCGTCATTGACGAGGCGGCACCCAACAAGTTGGCGGAGGGCGCCCTGGCGGCCCTGGCCAAATCCAAACCGGCCCTGGTCATGCACGCCGCCTACCTGAAGAAGATCCGGCCCGGTAACCTGCGCGACCACTTGGACCGCCTGGCGGACTGCGACTGGGTGGTGGAGGTGGTGAAGGAGGATCTGGCCATCAAGCGGGAGTTGTACGGCCGCCTGGAGGCCCACCTGAAGCCCGGCGCCTGGGTGAGCTCGAACACGTCGGGCATTCCCCTGAAGCTGCTGGTGGAAGGCCGCGGCGACGCCTTCCGCAAGCACTTCGTCATCACCCATTTCTTCAATCCGGTGCGCTACCTCCGGTTGCTGGAATTCGTAAAGGGCCCCGAGGTGGATGAGGTGGAGGCCACGGCCTTCCGCACCTGGCTGGAAGAGGCCCTGGGCAAGGAGGTGGTGCCCGCCTTCGATTCGCCCACCTTCATCGGCAACCGCATCGGCATCCACGGCATCATGGCCACGCTGCACCTTGCTCTGGAAGAGAAGGTGCCCTTCGAGGTGCTGGACCTGGTGCTGGGCGATGCAGCCGCGCGGGCCAAGAGCGCGGCCTTTCGCACCGCGGATCTGGCGGGTGTGGACATCCTCGCGGCCACGGCGAAGAACGTCTACGACCTGTGCCCCGATGATGAAGTGCGCGAGGTCTTCACGTTCCCGGAATTCCTGCAGTGGATGCTCGACAACAAACTGCTCGGGAACAAGGTCAAGCAGGGCTTCTTCAAGAAGGGGCCCAAGGACGCCAAGGGCAAGAAGACCTTCCTGGCCATCGATCCCACTACCCGCGAGTACATCCCGCAGGTGAAGAAGGACTGGCCCCTGCTCAAGGAATTGAAGGGCATCGATGATCCCGCGGAAAAGGTGAAGACGCTGCTCACCAGCGACACCGAGGCCGGGCGACTGGCCTGGCGCTGCATTGCGCCGAACCTCACCTACGCGGTGAACCGCCTGGGCGAGGTAACGGACGGGCCCCTGAACGTGGATCGTGCCATCCGCAACGGCTTCGCCTTTGAGCTGGGCCCATTCGAGCTGTGGGACACGCTCGGTGTCGAACGGGTGGTGGCACGCATGCGCTTCGAGGAGCGTCCCATCGCCCCGCTCGTGGAGCAGATGCTGGCCAAGGGCCTCACCAGCTTCTACCGCTGGGAGCATGGCGTACCGGTGGCGCAGCTGAATCCGAAGACCCTGGCCTACGACGCCATCCTCGAAGACAAGCGCGTGATCATCCTCAAGCGCGAAGAGGGCAAGGGCAAGGTGGTGGCAGAGAACGGCAGCTGCCAGTTGCTCGACATTGGTGATGATGTGGCCTGCCTGGCTTTCCGCAGCAAGATGAATGCGCTGGATGACGGCATCATCGGCCTGATGGAAGACTCGGTGCAGAAGCACGTGCCCGGGCGCTTCAAGGGCCTGGTGTTGGGCAACCAGGGCCAGCACTTCAGTGCCGGGGCGAACCTGGTGATGGTGCTGAACGCCGCCAAGGACAAGCAGTACGATCTGATCGAGGAAGTGGCGAGGCGCCTGCAGTACGCGGGCCGCATGCTCACCTACGCCCCGTTCCCCACCGTCGCTGCACCCTTCAACCTGGCCCTGGGCGGCGGCTGCGAGATGTCCATGGCCTGCCAGCGCGTGGTGGGCCATGCCGAGCTCTACATCGGCCTGGTGGAAGTGGGTGTGGGTGTCATCCCCGCGGGCGGCGGTTGCCTGCAGATGCTTCTGCGCATGGAGGATGCCATGGCCGCCAGGGGCGAACTGGGGCCCATGCCCAAGGTGAAGGCTAGCTTCCAGGGCATCGGAACAGCCGCGGTACACACCAGCTTCGATGAGGCCCAGCGCAACGGCTACCTGCGGCGCAGCGATCGCCGCGTCATGAACAAGGCCTTCCTGCTGAACGAGGCCAAGCAGGAAGTGCTGAAGATGGCCGCAGACTTCCAGCCCCTGAAGGAGCGCACCCTGCGCCTGCCAGGCCGGGGGGGCAGCGAGGCACTCAAGATGGCCGTGCGCGATTTCCAGTTGCAGGGCCTGGCCAGTGAACACGACGCCATCATCATGGGCGAACTGGCTCACATCCTCTGCGGCGGCGACGTGAGCCCGGTGCAGGAGGTCAGCGAGGAGCGCATTCTCGAACTGGAACGGCAGGCCTTCGCCCGGCTTTGCAGTTATGAGAAAACGCAGGCTCGCATGGACGCGATCCTGAAGACGGGGAGACCCCTCCGCAACTAGAAAGGCTTCTGCCGGCTTGGAACCATTGGTTCCAAGCCGGTCCTGGAGGCCGTTGGAAACCCCACCATTTTGTGACTTAAGCCGCCTTTTCCCGGGCGGCTTTTTTTCGGTGTTGCCAGCTTGTAACAAGGTCGGAACACTTGGGTCGGTCCACATCGGAACCAGACAATCAGGGGGCACTGTGAGCGGAAATTCTCAGTCAACTCCACGCGTAGCGGCCATCGTCGGGCCCTACCTCTCTGGAAAGACCTCCTTGATGGAGAGCCTTCTCTTCGTGGCAGGCGCCCTGCCGCGCAAGGGCTCCGTCAAGGAGGGGAACACCGTCGGCGATGCCTCCATGGAGGCCAAGGCCCGCCAGATGAGCGTGGAATCCAGCCTGGCGGCCTGCACCTATCAGAACCAGGCCTGGACCCTCATTGACTGTCCGGGATCTGTCGAATTCAGCCAGGAAACCGCCCACGCCCTCATGGCCGCGGACATCGCCGTGGTGGTGGTGGACCCGGATCCAGGCCGCGCCCTCATGGTGGCGCCCACGCTGAAGTTCCTGGACGACCACAAAGTCCCCCACGTCATGTTCATCAACAAGATGGAAGCCGCGGGCAGCGCCGGGAAAATCAAGGATGTGCTGAACGCCCTGCAGGTGGTCTCCGAGCGTCCCCTGGTGCTGGTGGAGATTCCCATCCGGGATGGCGATCAGATCACGGGCTACGTCGATCTCATCAGCGAACACGCCTACAAGTATGAAGCGGGCAAGGATGCGGATCTGATGCAGCTGCCCGAATCCGTGCTGCCGGAGGAGCACGAGGCGCGGCAGCTCATGCTGGAGAAGCTGGCGGATTTCGACGATCACCTGATGGAGGAGCTGCTCAGCGACTTGGTGCCGCCCCTGGAGGAGGTCGCGGAGGATCTCGCCAAGGATGTGCAGGATGACCTGCTGGTGCCGGTCTTCTTCGGCTCGGCCGACAAGGACGCGGGCGTCCGCCGCCTCTTCCAGGCCCTTTGCGACGAAGCGCCGTTTGTGGATGTCACGGCCGCGCGTCTGGGCATTCCCGAAGGCAAGGACACCCTGGTGCAGGTGTTCAAGACCGTCCACGCCCAGCACGTGGGCAAGCTGAGCATCTCCCGCGTGTGGCGCGGCGAGGTGGCGGACGGAAGCTCCCTGGCGGGCAACCGTGTCAGCGGCATCAACAAGCTGTTCGGCTCGCAGCAGATCAAGCAGCAGAAGGCCACGCTGGGCGAGGTGGTGGCCCTGGGTCGCATGGAGGAAGTGCACACCAGCGAAGGGCTGACCCCCACCGCCAAGGTGGAGCTGGCCTGGCCTGAGCCGCTGCAGCCCATGCTGGCGCTGAGCCTGCACACCACCAAGAGCGGCGACGATGTAAAGCTGTCCCTGGCGCTGCAGCGCCTCTGCGAAGAGGACGCCTCCCTCAAGGTGGAGCAGAATGCCGAAACCCAGGAGCGCATCCTCTGGGGCCAGGGCGAAGTGCACCTCAAGTGCGCACTGGACCGCCTCAAGAGCCGCTTCGGGCTCGACGTGGAACACCACCCGCCCATGGTGCCCTACCGGGAAACCTTCACCAAACCTGCGAAGGTGCATGGCCGACACAAGCATCAGACCGGCGGGCATGGCCAGTTCGGCGATGTGTGGCTGGAGGTGAAGCCCCGCGGCCGAGGTGAAGGCTTCGAGTTCGAGGAAAAGATCGTGGGCGGCGTGGTGCCCAAGAACTTCTTCGGTGCGGTGGAGCACGGCATTGTGGATTGGATGAAGCGCGGGCCCCTGGGCTTCCCGGTCGTGGACATCTACGTGGCCCTGGTGGACGGCAGCTATCACACCGTCGACAGTTCCGACATGGCCTTCAAGACCGCCGCCCGCATCGGCATGAACGAGGCCGGCGCTGTCTGCCACCCCGTGTTGCTGGAACCCATCTGCGAAGTGCACATCGCCGTGCCCAGCGAGTTCACGCCCAAGGCCCAGCGCCTTGTCACGGGCCGCCGCGGCGGCCAAGTGCTGGGCTTCGATGCCCGGCCCGGCTGGAATGGCTGGGACGTGGTGTCCGCCTACATCCCCCAGGCTGAGATGGGCGATGTGGTGGTGGAGTTGCGCAGCCTCACCATGGGTGTCGGTTCCTTCACCTGGGCTTTCCACCACCTGCAGGAACTCGTCGGCCGGGATGCGGACAAGGTGGTTGAGGCCCGCAAGCAGACCAAGGCCCCGGCCTGATGCTGTCCGGGGGTTCCGCGCTGCGCGCACACCCCCGGGTCCCCGCGAAGAAGCCCGGCTCAGCCGGGCTTCTTCTTTCAGCCTAGCCCCAGCCAGGGTTCCACGCTCCGTTGCGCTGCGCGCACACCCCTGGCCCCCATGCAATGATCTGGCAAAGCCGAGTCACTGCGTTCTCGGCATTCCGGTTTCTGCACCTGGTACCGTCAGGGCGTTGATCCGTTTCCGGACACGGTGTTGCCTGTGATGGTCAGGTTGGTGGAATTGACGGGGTAGATGCCGTGCCCGGTGTTGCCAGTGACGGTGTTGCCGGTGATGCTGCCGCCATCGCAAAGATAGACCAGCAGGCCATCCCCCTGGTTGCCCTTCAGGGTGTTGCCGCTCGCGGTGAATGTGTCGGCATGTTCCCGCAGCAGCAGGCCAGAGCCGAGGTTGTTGAGGCTCGTGTTGTTGAGGATGCGCAGGCCGCTGCAGTTGGAGGCCGCGATTCCGCCCCGGGGGGAGGTGCTCAACGTGCCTACCCCGTTGCCGGAAAAGGTGTTGCCATCCAGGGTGATGTTGGTCGTGAAGGCCGCTCCCGTGTGGGCGATGGGCACCCCGGTTTCAAGACCGAAGCCTGCGTTGTTCGTGAAGGTGCAGCCCGTCACCAGGAGGTTGTTGACGGTGTCCCCGGCATTGGGCTCGATGTCGAGGCCGTCCTCGGGCAGGGTCCCGGCGGTATTCTTGAAGGTGGAGTTGCGCACCACCATCCCGTCCACGCTGGTGATGGACAGGCCCTGGCGGCGGTTGTGGTCGGCCACCACGCTGCAGAAGGTGACGTTGGTCGAGGCTGCCACGTAGAAGCCGTCCCCCCAGCACTCGCGGGAGGTTACCCCTTCGACCACCACGGCCTGGGCGCCGCTGAGGGAAAGCCCATGGCCCCACTCCCCGGTGCTGCCGCGGTGGGCCGAGCGTTCGCCCTCGATGGCGCCGCCCACGATGTTCACGTGGTTGGCCCCGGCCACGTAGAGGATCGCGTAGTTCGAAGCGCTGGTCGGAATGGCCTTCACCACCGCCCCGCTGGCCATGGAAAAGGTCATGTGGCTTTTGAGCAGGATGCCGCGGTTGCCTGACACCGCGGGATTCACCATGTAGGTGCCGGCGGGAAGGAACACCGTGCCATCGGTGCCCGCCATGGCATCCACCGCCTTTTGAATGGCGGCGGTATCATCGGTGACCCCATCGCCTTTGGCGCCGTAGGCCGCATCCCGCACATTGGCGGTCGCGTTCGGGGAGGGGGCGGGCGCGCATTGGGCTGAGGGCGGCGAGGTCGGCGTCGGGACGTCCGTCTTCGACTTGCCGCCACCACAAGCCCCTAGGAGGCCGAGGAGGGCAAGGCCAGCAGAGAGGGCTAGGGGATGCTCAATGCTCAAGGGAACCCCGGGAGGTGGGCCATGGGTCGTGCAGGCTTGTTTCGAGACGAGGGTAGCAGCGGACTGGGCAAAAAACGAACCTCTCCATCCCGCGGTGACGGTTTCAGTGGACCACCCTGGCAGAATTGAATCTTCAATTCGCAGGCAGGGAGACTCGCTTGGCACAGAAGGGCGTTCAGATCATCAGTGTGGAACCTGGTAGCCTGGCCGAGGAGGCGGGGATCCGCCCGGGGGACACCCTGCTGGAGATCCACGGCGAGGCTGTGCTGGATCAGCTGAACTACCAGTTCCTCATCACCCGTGAGGATGAGGCTGAGCTGGTGGTTCAGCGGCCCGACGGCAGCCGCTTCGAGGCCTTTGTGGAGAACGGCGGGGAAGGCATCGGCGTGGACCTGGCCCAGGATGAGGTGAAGGTCTGTAAGCAGAACTGCGTGTTCTGTTTTGTGCACCAGATGCCCAAGGGGTTTCGGAAATCCCTCTACCTCAAGGACGAGGACATCCGGCTGTCCTTCCTTTATGGCCACTTCACGACGTTGTCGAGCAGCGATGATGCGGAGCTGGATCGCATCGTCCGCGAGCGCCTGAGCCCCATCCACGTCTCTGTCCACGCCACAGATCCGGTGGCCCGGGTGAAGGTGGTTGGAAATCCGCGAGAGGGCGACATCCTCCGCAAGATCGACCGGCTGCTGGCCGGTGGCATCGATGTGCATACCCAGGCCGTGGTGGCTCCGGAACTCAACGATGGCGCCATCTGGCAGCGCACCCTTGATGATCTCTGGGCTCGGCGCAAGGAAGGGCGGGGCAGTGTGTTGAGCCTTTCCTGTGTGCCCGTGGGCCTCACCGCCCACCGGGAGAACCTGCCGGATGTGAACGATGTGGGGCCGGAGTTCGCGCGGGACTGGGTGGCTCGCTGGACCCCGGAGGTACGCCGTTACGCCAAGGCCAACGATGGCGAGCCCTGGCTGCTGCTGGCGGACGAGTGGTTCACCCGCGCGGGCATCGAGGTGCCTGGGCGGACCTTCTACTCTCGCTCCTGGGCCCAGCTGGAAAACGGTGTGGGCCTGGTGCGGCGCTTCCTGGAGCATAGCCGCCGCTTCATCAAGAGCCCGCGGGCTCGGGGGTTCGCCGGGCGGCGCGTGCTGTTGCTCACGGGATCGAGCTTCGCGCCCACCCTCAGCCGGGTGGCGACCGAATTGAACCGCGCCGTGGGCAGCCAGCTCCGCGTCGTGGCAGCGAAGAATTTCAGTTTCGGCGAGACCGTCACCGTGGCAGGCCTTCTCTGCGGCGAGGATCTGAAATACGCCGCCCACGCGGACCGGGATGCCCAAGCCAAGCGAAAAGACCGGAGCGGCCGGGTTGATTGGGTGGATGCGGTGGTGGTGCCCTCTGCCAGCCTGCGCACCACCACGGGACCCACGGATCAGTACACCTTGCGCGGGGCGGTGGTGCGGGAGGAAGGCACCTTCCTGGATGACGTCACGCTGCCGCAGTTGGCCGCGGACCTGGGTGTACCCACCGTGCCCAGCGGTGCCAACCTCTCCCACCTGCTCGATCACCTGGAAGCCGCGGATCGCGGCGCCTTCCGTGGCGGCGCGCTCCAATCCGCGTTCCATGCGGCGGGCCTGAACCTGCCTCAGGGTGCCTACAACCCTTGAGAGACCGGCCTTGAGAGCCCGGTTTCATCCATGCCTTTCCCGCCCGATCAGGGATGATTCGAGGATGATCGCCCACACTGCTTCCCAGTCCCGCCGCCTGCTGGCGCGCATGGAACTGGCCGGGGCGGCGCTCTGTTTCGGGCTCATGGCCATTCTCACGCGCCGACTCACCCTGCCGGACATGGGGTTCAGCGCAGGTCACTTGGCGGTGCTGCGCTTTGTGGTGGGGGCCCTGGTCAGCCTGGCGGTCTTCGGCCTGGTGCCCGGGCTCTACCGCCCGAGCAACCACCGGCTGCTGGTGGCCCGAGGCCTGTCCGGAGGCGCCGTGGTGGCGCTCTATTTCTATGCTTTGGCCCATATCCCGGCGGGCGAGGCGGGCATCCTCTACAACATCTACCCGGTCATCGCCACGGCCCTCTCGCTGGTGCTGCTCCGGGAGCGGCCCTCGGTCCACCTCTGGCTGGCCCTTCTGACGGCCTCGCTGGGGGTGATGCTGGTGCTGGGGCAGGGCCACCTGGGCGCAGGCATCCGCCTGGGCGCGGGCGAGCTGGCGGCCCTGGGCGCTGCGGTGTTCGCCGCCACCAGCGCCAATGCCATCCGCGCCGTGCGGCATTCCGACAACGCCGCCACGATCTATTTCTATTTCTGCCTCGCCGGGTTGCCGGTGGTGCTGCCCTTTGCCCTCACACCACTGCCTGGGGGCTGGATGCCCTGGGGTCTGGCGGGTCTCATGAGCCTGCTGGCCTACGCGGGCCAGATGCTCATGTCCGATGCCTATGGCACGCTGTCGGTTTCGGAAGCCTCCGTCTGGCTCCAGCTCCTTCCCATCTTCCAGTTCCTGCTGGCGGTGCCTTTGCTCGGGGAACGGGTGAGCTCTTGGGGATTGGCCGGTGTGCTCATCACCGTGGCTGGGGTGGCCTACGGGACGGCATTCGGGGCCCGGCGGAGAATGGACGGAGGTCCCCAGGCATAACCAGGAGGCCGGGCCCCGGATGGTTGGCTATGCTTTAACATCCCCCGCGGAGTTTCATATGCCTTCAGGTCAATTAATGGCTCGGAGATGGGCTGCCTTCGCGGCAGGAAGTACGGCCGTTTTTGCGGGGATGCAAGGTTGCGGAAGCGGCCGTTCCTCGGGTGCCACCTCCTCTCCGGCCCTGGAGCCGCCAACGGGGCTGAGTTATCCGCAGGCTTCCATCACGGCCGTGGTTGGAACGCCGCTGGCGGCAGATGTTCCTGTCGTGCAGGGTCAGGTGGTTTCCTACTCGATCGCGCCAGATCTGCCTCGGGACCTTCATTTGAACACCAGCACCGGCGTCATTGCGGGCACACCGGCCGCGCCTGCGCCGCCGACGGTGTACACGGTGACGGCCAAGAACGGAGCCGGGGCCACGACCACCACGGTGACGCTCTCGGTGTCCCAGCCGGTCCTTCAGGTGTTCTCTTTGAACTTCTCCCAGGATCCCGTGGGCTTATACGGCCCCTCCATCGTCTCAACGGATTGGAACCGGCCGCCCTGGGCCGATGGCCCTGACCAGGGGTTTCTCAGCGTGGTGGAAGGGGCGGAAAGTTATGAGGGCGGAAGGTCCCTGAAGATTTGGTACCCTGCGGGGCAGTTCGGCACGGCGGGGCCTGGGGGGGCAGGGGGCGGCGGCGTTTGGAACACGCAGTTCGGGGCTGGCGGCGCCCTCCAGTCCTTTGAGGAACTGTACGTGGCCTACCGGGTCAAGTTCCAAAGCGGCTTCGATTTCGTCAAAGAGGGCAAGATGCGTGGCCTGGCGGGTGGGGCCCGGAACGATGGCGGCCACAAGCCCAATGATTCAGATGGCTTCTCCGTCCGCCTCATCTGGAAGGCCGGTGGGCAGCTCAAGGAGTACGTCTACCACCCTGATCAGGCGGGGGTCTACGGTGATGAGCTGGCTTGGATGGTGAACGGCGCGCCGGTGGTGTTCACGCCGGGCACCTGGTACTGGATCGAGCACCGGGTGAAGATGAACGCACCGGGGCAGCATGATGGGATCGTGCAAGGGTGGATCGACGGGAAGCTCGCCTTCGACCGGCGTGATTTCCGGTTCCGGGACACGCCCGCCTTCGGCATCGACGCTTTCCAGTTCAGCACCTTCTTCGGCGGGTCCGATGCCACGTACGCCACGAAGAAAGAAGAAGCGGCATTCAACGATGATTTCGTTGTTTCCACGGGCCCCATCAGCCACTGATTCAAAGGAAAAGAACAAAAGAAAAGGGCCCGAAACGGGCCCTTTTCTTTTGACAGCTTCAGGAACTAGCTGACCGGGGCGGTAGCCGCGGCGCGCTTCCGGAGGGAGACAGCAACCTTGGTGTCACCGCCGTCCTGGCCCTGGAACTTGTCGACCTGTTCGAGGGACTTCTTCTTGGCGATGTCGCCCGCGACGCGAATGGCGTCGAGCACGTCCACCATGGCCTGGAACTTCACATCCTCATCCACCTTCAGGAAGACCTTCCGATAGCCGAGGGGCTGGAGCATGACGGCATCGGGAAGCTTGTCCTTCAGGCCCTGGGCATCGACCTTGTCCTGCTGGAGGGTCATGTTCCCATCCTGATCGAGCTGGATCAGGATGTTGTTGGGATCAGGAGGCGTGGGCTTGCTCTGCACCACCACCTGCGGTACCACCACCTTGGTGGCCTTGTCGAGGCCGGGCACCATCACGATGAAGACGATGAGGAGCACCAGCACGATGTCGATCAGGGGGGTGACGTTAATATCGGATTTCTGTTTGCCCTTGGGGCCGCCGGCATCCATCAGTTGCCCCCTTTCTTCTCTTCGGCCTTGTCTTCGCTGGTGACGATGGACGCCTCGTCAGCGCCACCCTTCCGGCAGACTTGGAACAGTTCGTTGACGTATTTGAAGGGCAGATCCGCGTCGGCCTTCACGAACACAACCTTCTGGCTGAGCGCCGAGACGTTGCGGTTGATGTAGTCGATCAGCTTCTGCTGCTGGGCTTCATTGTTCACGAAGAAGACTTCGTCCTTGGCGTCCTTGTCGTCGATGAGGACGGGCCCGGGGCCAATGACTTCGTACTTGTCGTTGCGCTTGGACTGGAAGAGCAGGGTGAGGTACTTCTCATCCTTGTTCTTCTCGGCCTTGGGACTGTGCTTGGCGAGCGGCAGCTTCACGCTGCTGTTCACCGCGGGCGTGATCACGATGAAGATGATCAGCAGCACCAGCACGATGTCCACGAGGGGCGTGACGTTGATGTCGGACTTCACGCCACCCTTCTTACCACCACCTGCATCCATGGTGTACTCCTCTGAATGGCCCGGGGGCTCGCGCCCCCGGACGGGGTGGAATATCCGCTTAGTTCTGGCTTTCGCGACGGATGAACTCGTCGATCATCTGGGAGGCGGCGTTGTTGATGTTGGTGACGACCACGTCCTGCTTGTTGGTCAGCAGGTTGTAGATCCACACCGCGGGGATGGCGACGATGAGGCCGAGCGCGGTGGTGGCCAGAGCCTCACCGATGGAGCCGGCCAGCGCGTTGATGTCGCCAGCGCCCTTGGTCTTCAGGTCAGAGAAGACCTTGATGATGCCGATGACGGTGCCGAGGAGGCCGATGAAGGGGGCCAGGGCGCCGATGGTGGCCAGGCCGCTCATGCCCTTCTTGAGGAGCTCGAGGACTTCGGCGGTGCCGCGGGCAATGGCGCGCTCCACGGGCTGGATGGCGTCGTGGTTGGGGTTCATGGTCTTGAGCTGCTTCTCGTACTGGAAGATGTCCAGGCCGTGCTTGAGCACCAGGGCCACGTGGCTCTTGTTGTGGGTGGTGGCGGCGCGCTTGGCGGCTTCGAAGTCACCGCGGCGGAGGGTATCCATGAAGAGCTTCAGGAACTTGTCGGAGGCCGCGTTGCTCTGGGCGTAGGTCACGAAGCGCTCGACCGTCACGTAGATCTGGTACGCCAGCAGGATGAAGAGGATGATGATGATCCCCTTGTTCGCAGGCGAGGCCGCCATGAAGAGCTCTTTGGGGGAGAAGCTGTCGTGGCCGCCTTCAGCGAGGGCGAGCATGAGGGGGGAGGAAAGCAGGTTCATGAGATTTCCTTATGAGGAAGGAGAAAGGTGGATGACAGGGTTGGGGTGGGCTACTTGAGTCGGAAGGGCATCGTCAGCTTGAAGCGGGCGTACTGCGGCTGCCCGTTCAGCAAAGCGGGTTCAAACTTCCACTGCATGGCGTAGGCTTCGGCCGAGGGACGCAGCTGGGGCGGGCCATCCTTGGCCACCGCGGAGGTGGGGATGCCGTCCGGTCCCACGGTGATCTCCACCACCACGGTTCCCTGGATCTTCGCGATCTTGGCGAGGGGGGGGTAGGGAGGCGGGGGGGGCTGATATTTGATCTTGATCTGGCTGAAGTCGAAATCCACGACCTTGCCCTGACCGCCGACCACGCCGCCGACCACACCGCCGACCACGCCACCGATGACGCCACCGGGAACGCCGCCCGGGACACCGCCCGGGACGCCGCCCAGGGAGTGATCCTGCTTGGGCAGTTCCTTCGGGGCCTGCTCAGGCACCACTTCCTGCCGGGGGTCGATGGGGGTCGTGTCGGCCTTGGAGCTGACAGCGGCCATCGGCGGCGGCGGCGGCGGTGGGGGTGGCGGCGGAGGAGGGGGGGGAGGCGGCGGAGCGTCTTCAGCTTTCTCGCTGATGTCGATGCCCACAGTCTTCAGCTTCTCCTTGACCACTGACGATTGTTTGGCCAGCTGGAGGGCGACGAAGCCGAAGAGCGCGTACATGGCCACCGTCGTCGGGATGGTCACCATGGGATTGCCCCGCTTGATGGCGTCGTTCCCTGCGGAGAGGGAGGACCGATAGACGGAATCCTCCAACGTCTCTGCGGGGGCAGCCGACTTGGCGGGAACGGGTTTCTGGGGATCTTTGCTCATGCGACTCCCTTGAAAGATCCAGGAAGAAAAAACAAGCCGAGCCAGCGGGAACACCGGTTCGGCCACAAGGTTTAGGGTAAAGAACTGGGGCGAGCCCAGCGGCTAAGATGGCAAAGGGGCGGCGGTTGGTCAAGCCTTAGAAACTGCTTGCAAGCCCCCGTGGATGCGGCATTCCTCTGTTTTTTCATGATCACCACGACATCCTTTGAGCCGCGAAAAGGATGGAATTGTTAAATATTGTTAAGAAAGCCAGGTCGCCATCATGTCTCAGATCACAACTTCAGATTTTACCTTCAGGGGCGAAAGCAGGGGTGAAGCGGAGCCCGCGCGCGCTGGACGCTTCCGCACGGCTCATGGAGAAGTGCTGACGCCAGCATTCATGCCGGTTGGCACACAGGGCACCGTGAAGGGAATCACGCCCGTCCAGCTTCGTGAGATCGCGCCCCAGGTCATCCTCGGCAACACCTACCACCTGGGTCTGCGTCCTGGTGACGCGCTCATCGCCAGGCTGGGCGGCCTGCACCGTTTCATGGGTTGGAGCGGGCCCATCCTCACGGATTCAGGCGGCTTCCAGGTTTTCTCCCTCGCGGATTTGCGGAAGATGAATGAGGAAGGTGTCACCTTCCAGAGCCACATCGACGGCAGCCCGCAATTCCTGTCGCCCGAGCGCAGCATGGAGATCCAACGCAACCTGGGCTCCGACATCGTCATGGCCCTGGACGAGTGCCCGCCGGGCCAGCTGGAGCGCTCGAAACTCGAAATCAGCATGGCCCGCACCACCCGCTGGCTGGCGCGGAGCCGCGCGGTGCCGCTGCAGCCGCACCAGGGTTTGTTCGCCATCAACCAAGGCGGCACCCACCTGGATTTGCGCCGCCGTCACTTGGCCGAGGCGCTCGAACTGGATGCGAAGGTCCCATTCCAAGGCTTTGCGGTGGGCGGACTCAGTGTGGGCGAGCCCAAGGTCGAGATGAACGCCGTGTTGGCCGAGTTCGTGAAGGAGCTCCCCCAGGACCGCCCCCGCTACCTCATGGGTGTCGGCACACCTGAGGATCTGCTCTTCGGCATCGAGCATGGGGTGGATCTCTTCGATTGTGTGCTGCCCAGCCGGGAGGCCCGTCATGGGCGCATCCTCACGGGGAGGGGCCGCCTCAACCTCAAGAACGCCAGGCACCGGGAGGCGGACCTCCCCCTGGATCCTGATTGCGCCTGCTACACCTGCCGCACCTTCTCCCGGGCCTACCTGCATCACCTGTTGCGCTGCGGGGAGTTGCTGGGCTTCACGCTGAACACGATCCACAACCTGAGCTACACTGTGGGACTCACCCGCGCCGCGAGGCAGGCCCTGCTGGAGAACCGGTTTCCGGCCTTCGCCCAGACCACACGCGCCGGATGGATGACCGAGGAGCCCTGAATGACCTTCGCCCTGTTTCAGCAGACCCCCGCAGCAGGCCCCCCCGGCTGGACCCAGTTCGTCTTCATCGGCGGCATGGGCCTGATGTTCTACTTCCTCCTCATCCGGCCGCAGAGCAAGGCCCGCAAGGAGATGGAAGCCCGCCTCTCGAAGCTGAAGGCTGGCGACGAAGTGGTGCTCAGCTCAGGCCTCTACGCCACCATCGACCGCGTCGAGGACAAGCACATCTGGGTGAAGCTGGGCAGCTCCGTGGTGAAGGCCCGCCGCACCGCGGTGGCCTCGCTGGCCACCGAACCCGAAACCAAGCAGAACTGATCTCTCCATGACCTTCCGGACCGGCGCCCATCTCGAACTGACGTCGGTCCGCTTCCTGTAAGGAGCGCCCCGTGACCAAACGGAGCCTCTGGCGCCTCGCCGTCGTCCTGGCCGTGCTGTTCGGCTGTGGATACTTCTTCCTGCCGCTGTCCAAGGTGAAGCTCGGCCTCGACCTTCGGGGCGGTGTCCATTTCGAACTGGAGGTCCAGGGCCAGGAGGCCCTGGCCGCCGATCTGCGCGATGGCAAGGACCGCCTGGCCTCCCGCCTGAAGGAGAAGGGCCTTCCCGGCGCCGCCGTGCGCGTGGATGGCGCGGCTCTGCGGGTGGATGGCGTTGGCGTGGAGCAGAAAGCCACGGTTGAGAAGGTCGCCAAGGACTACTTTCCCGGCTTCGTGGTGGCGGCGGATGGTGATGGCTTCCGCCTGACCCAGAAGGACTCCTACCAGAAGCAGCTGAGGGACGATGCCAACAAGCGCGCTCTGGAAGTCATCGAGAAGCGCATCCGCGACATCGATCCCGCCAACGTGCTGGAGCCTGAGATCACTGCTAGCGGCGCTGAGGGCAACCGCATCGTGGTGGAGATCCCGGGCATCGAGGAAGGTGACCGTGAGCGCATCAAGAAGCTCCTGGCCACGCCCGGTCGATTGGAGCAGCGCCTCCATGCCAAGGCTCCGCAGGTCTACTTCGCGACCAAAGAGGAGGCGCTGGCCTTCTACAAAGGGACCATTCCCCCGGAATTCGAGCTTCTGCCTGAGATCGAAAGCGAGCGCCAGGCGAAGCGTGCTGGCCAGCCGGTGGTCAAGGCCAAACCCGGCGAGGAGAAAATCAGCCGCTGGGTGCTGCTGGAAAGCAGGGTGGGCCTCGACGGGGCCGACATCATCGATTCGCACCGGGCCTCCAACTCTCAAACCGAAGCCAACGAGGTGAATTTCACCCTCAACAAGAAGGGCGACGATGACTTCGCGCGGCTGACGGGCATTGCTTCCGAAGAGAATCGCCTGATCGCCGTCGTGCTCGACCACAAGGTGGTCACCTCGATGAGCTCCAAGGAGAAGATCATCGGCGGTGCCGTGCGCATCAGCGGCAGCTTCTCCGCCCAGGAGGCCGACGATCTCGCCAGCCAGCTGCGCAGCGGCGCCCTGCGCGCGCCCATGAAGTTCCTGGAGGAAGGCGTGGTCGGCCCCGGCCTGGGCCGCGACTCCATCCATGCCGGCGTGACCTCGGCCCTGGTGGGCTTCCTGGTCATCATCGGCTTCATGGTCTACTTCTACCGCTGGTCCGGCGCCAACGCCATCACGGCTCTCGTTGTGAACGTCATCGTGATGATGGGCCTGCTTGGCTCCTTCCGCGCCACCCTGACCCTGCCTGGCATTGCGGGCTTCGTGCTCACCCTGGGCATGGCCGTGGACGCCAACATCCTCATCTTCGAGCGCATCAAGGAAGAACTGGCTCTCGGCAAGAGTGTGCCCGGCGCCATCGATGCAGGCTTTGACCGCGTGTTCTGGACCATTGTGGACAGCCACGTGACTCAGCTCTTCGCGGCCCTGCTGTTGTTCATCTTCGGCACCGGCCCCGTGAAGGGCTTCGCCGTGACCCTCACCGTGGGCGTGGTGGCCTCGCTGTTCACCAGCATCTACATCAGCCGTTTCATCTACGACTGGGTGCTGGAGCAGCATCCGGGCACCAAGACCCTTTCCGTGGGCGTCCATACCTTCTTCAAGGGCGCCTCCTTCGACTTCATGAAGTACAAGGGCATGGCTCTGGCCATCAGCTGGGGCATCATCGTGCTCTGCCTCCTGTTCGTGCGGCCCTGGAACCTCACCCACAACAACCGCATCCAGCTGGGCATGCAGTTCGTGGGCGGCAACGACATGACGGTGCGCTTCCGCGGCAACATCGAAGCGGAAACCATCCGCGCCGCGCTGGCCAAGCAGGGCTTCACCGATGCCACCGTGGTGCCCTACGAGAACCCTGACAAGTCGGTGCGTGATTTCGCCGTGAAGGTGAAGGCCTCCAAAGACAGCGACCAGAAGGACAGCACCATCCAGGCCAACGCCCTGCGGGCCATCTTCAAGCAGCTGGATCCCGAAGCGGCTGGTAGCCCGCTGCCCGCCCTGAACCTGGAAGGCTCCAAGACCCTGGCCGACACCCTTGCCAAGGCCAATCCGCTGCATGCGGCCAACGATGAAACGATCCTCACCACCACCTACACGCCCCTGGCGGAAAAAATCATTGCCAGCCGCGACCGCCTGACCTCCGGTCTCTACCACGCCTTCAGTGAACTGCCCCAGGATCTGCCCGTGGCGGTGAAGGACACGGTCCAGACCACGTACCGCCTGGGTGCGGTGGCCATCCGCAAGAACGAAAGCTTCTCCCCGAGCATCTCCGGCGAATGGACGAGCAAGACGCTCACGGCCGTGGGACTCGCCATGCTGGCCATCCTGGTCTACGTGGTGTTCCGGTTCACCGCGAGCTTCGCCGTGGGTGGCATCGTGGCCTTGATCCACGATCTGCTCATGGCCCTGGGCCTCTTCGCGGCCTTCGGCTACGAGTTCAATGTCCCTGTGGTGGCGAGCTTCCTCACCCTCATGGGCTACTCCATGGCCGACACCATCGTGGTCTTCGACCGAATTCGTGAAAACAGTCACCGCCCTGAGTATCGCCGCGCCTCCGTCACCAAGCTGGTGAACGACTCGATCAACCAGACTCTGGGCCGGACGATCCTCACCTCGCTTTCTGTGCTGTTCGTGTCCGTCTGCCTCTGGCTCTTCGGTGGCCCGGCCCTGCATGATCTGGCCTTCCCGCTGGTCATCGGCGTCATCACCGGCACCTACTCGTCCATCTACATCGCCGCCCCGGTGGTGGTGTACTGGGATCAGTGGTTCGGTGGCAAGGACAAGCTGAAGCAGCACGCGTAAGGTTTCTTGTTTTGATTTCGAGTGGAAGCGGCCCAATTGGGCCGCTTCTTATTTGGAGCCTTGGGTGGAAACCTTAGCGGTAGGCATGCCTTTGCTGGGTTGGGCCAGATGAGCGATCAACCCACTTCAAGGGGCAAGGCATTTGAAGCCACAGATAAACACCGATGAACGCAGATAAAGGACAAGGCTAAGGCCTACTCGCTTCGGTGGCTCCGTGCCCTTAATCGCTTTCATCTGTGTTCATCCGTGTTTATCTGCGGCTGAATGGCCTTTGCTTTAGCCCGCCCAGCTCACCCAACCCGCTCGACCCGGGATCTCCCGCCGGGTGATTTCCTTGGCCGGTGGGTTCGCGGCGAGCAGCTCGGGCAGCCAGTCGGCGTGGGTGCGGGCCCGCACGCCGCGGTCGTTGAGGCCCGCGAGGAAGGCGTCGAAGGTTTCCCGCAGGGCACCACCTTCGACTTCCGTGTGCAGCGCGTAGACGTTGAGAGCGTCTTCGCGGACCAGGTCCCAGATGTCGCGGTTCACCTGCTCCGGTGTGCGGCCATCGAGGCCCAGCCACTCGTCCAGGGTGGGCAGGGTGGTGGGGATCTGGAGCGTTTGGAGGGTGCGCCCCTTCACGATGGGATAGAAGGGGGCCTCACCCCGGCAGTCACCCGCGTAGTCGAGGCCGTAGGCTTCCTGCAGGTCGAGCGTGGTGTCGTTGCAGCGCCAGGCGGGGCTCACGGCGCCCTTGGCCTTCACGCCGAAGACCGCCTCGAAGGCTTCGTGGGCCTGGGCATACCAGTCGGACAGCCACTGACGGGACTTGCGGTCAATGAGGTCGTGGTACTGCACGTGGTCCCAGCCATGGATGGCCACCTCGTGACCGGCCTCGCGGGCGGCCCGCATCTCGGCGGCGGCGCGCTTCCAGATGATGGGCGCGGGCAGCAGGGTGCCGTACATCATGGTCTTCAGGCTGTAGAGCTTGCCGGGGCCGGAGGTGCGCCGCATCTTCTCGAGAAAACCCTTACGGAACACGCGGCGGATGGCCTTGCCGCTGTTGTCGGGGCCGAAGCAGAAGTAAAAGCTGGCCTGCATCTGGTGCTTGTCCAGGAGGCGCAGCAGGGTGGGAATGCCCGTCAGGGAGCCTTCCAGGGTGTCCACATCGACGCGGAGGGAGATGGTCTTCACCGAGTGTTTCTCCATTGATTGAAAAATTCACATCAATTAACAGGGGTGTTGGCGGAAAGGCGCCCCAGCCGTGGGTAAGCTTGGCGCCTCACATCCTGAAAGGATCATTATGGCCTCCCCCCTGGCGGATCGCGTGCGCCGTGTCTTTCATCCCCTGCTCGCCGCCCTGCTTTGGGTGGCGGGCTCCACCTCACTTCTGGCCGAAGGCGCCAATGATCCGGCGCCCTTTATCCAGGCCCGGGGCACCGTCAATGGCAAGAAGGTGCTGTTCGACAACACCCATGGCTCCACCGCCGGTGCGGCGGACTGGGTGATCGACGGCGCCTTCTCCGACTTCGCCAACGCCCTGGCGGACAAGGGCTACTACGTGAAGGAGCTCCGCAAGGTCACGCCCATCACCCTGAGCGATCTCAGTGGCTGGGATGTGGTGGTCATGGCCGAGTGCAACATCCCCTTCAAAGCCTCGGAGCAGGCGGCCCTGCTGCAGTACGTTCAGAATGGCGGCGCCCTCTTCCTCATTGCCGATCACTACAACGCCGACCGCAACAAGAACCGCTGGGACGGCTCGGAGGTCTTCAATGGCTACCGCCGCGGCGCCTGGACCAATCCAGCCAAGGGCATGAGCGCCGCCGAAGCGGCCTCGTACCCCATGCAGGGTGTGGTCAGCTCAGATTGGCTCGCCACGAATTTCGGCGTGCGCTTTCGCTACAACGCCTTGGGCGATCTGGTGGCCAATGACATCGTGGCCCCCAGCCAGGCCTTCAACATCACCACCGGTGTGGCCACCGTGGCCATGCACGCCGGGGCCACCCTGGCCATCCTGGATCCCACCAAAGCCAAAGGCATCGTCTACCTTCCCACCACCACGGTGAAGTGGGCCAGCGCCGTGGATCAGGGCGTGTACAACGGCGGCGGACGCCCTGAGGGTCCCATGGTGGCCATCGCCAAGGTGGGCCTGGGGAAGGCCGCCTTCATCGGTGATTCCTCCCCCATCGAGGATGCCACCCCGAAATACCTCAAGGAGGAAACCGGCGGCGCCAAGACCACCTACGCCGGCTGGCAGGAGCAGAACGATGCCACGCTCATGCCCAACCTCATCGATTGGCTGGCCACCCGTGAATCCTATTCGGCGCTGAGCCAGGTTGCGGGCCTCCAGCTGGACACTCCCACCGCGCTGCTGGCCATGGAGGATCCCGCCAGTTCCACCGAGCCCCAGGCCGAGCCCTGGGCTGTGCCAGCCGCTGGCTACAAGTGGTACGACCCCACCACCTTCAAGGCGGGCTCGTACAACGCGGGCACCGTGCTGCCCAACGTCCTCACGGCCGTCATCACCACGCCCAGCGGCAACCTCAGTGTGAATGCGGGGGTAGCGGTTTCCTTCGCGGGCAGCGCCACGGACAGCAGCAGCACCGCCACCATCACCTACGCCTGGACCTTCGGGGATGGCGGCACGGCCACGGGCGCCAGCGCCACCCACACCTTCAGCAACGCCACCGCAAGCCCCATCACCTACACCGTGACCTTCACCGCCTCGGATGCCTCGGGCGCCAGCGCCAGCGCCACGCGCCTGATCACCGTGGCGCCCGGTGGCACCACCTACACCATCACGGCTTCCGCCGGGGCCAACGGAACCATCAGCCCTTCGGGCGCCGTCTCCGTGAGCGCGGGCGCCAGCCGCTCCTTCACCATGACGCCCAACGCGGGCTACCAGGTGAGCAGCGTGACGGTAGATGGCGTGAACCAGGGTGCCCTGGGGACCTACACCTTCTCCAACGTCGTCGCCAACCACAGCATCGCAGCGGCCTTCGCCACCAGTGGCGGAACCTCCTTCACGGAAACCTTCGACACCGGCACCAAGGCGGCCTACACCACAGGAGATGTGACCTTCGCCTCCGGGACCTGGACCCTGAACGATGCCCTGCTGGGCAACACCAGCGCCGATCCCAAGATCGGCGCCCAGAGCGTGCGGATGCGCAATAGCGGCAAGCTGACCATGAAAACCAGCTGGGCCAACGGTGCGCAAAGCGTGTCCGTGAAGCATGGCAGTTATGGTTCCGACGCCAGCACCACCTGGACCCTGTGGTACTCCACCAACAGCGGCAGCACCTGGACCCAGGTGGGCGGCACCATCACCACGGCCTCACCCACCCTCCAGACGGCCACCTTCTCCCTCAGCGTTCCCGGCGCCATCCGTTTCGAGATCCGCAAAACAGATGGTTCCACGCGGCGGGTCAATTTCGACGATTTCCAAGTGTCGGGGTTCTGAGGCCTGAGCTGCGCCAGCGGTTCCATCTTTCGAGGGGATCGCTGGCCCTTCTCTTTGAGGTTTTCGCGACCCGACCGTCACGTATAATCGCCGGATGTCGACACCGCGCCCTTCCGGAATCCTCCGCTCCTTCCCGCCCGTTTTCTGGCTGGCGAATGTCATGGAGCTCTTCGAGCGGGCCGCCTACTACGGCCTCAACTCGGTTTTGGCGGTCTATCTCACCAACAAGATCTCCGAAGGCGGCCTGGGCTTCACGGAGCAGTCCGTGGGCTTCCTCCAGAGCCTCATCTACGCCTTCACCTACGTGATCCCCATCGCGGGCGGCGCCTTGGCGGATCGCTACGGCTACCGCCGCATGCTGCTCTTCGCCTTCTCCATCCTGTCGGCGGGCTACTTCATTGCGGGCAACGTGACGATGTATGGCGCGGTCTTCGCTTCGCTGCTGTTCATGGCCACGGGCGCGGGCCTCTTCAAACCCATCATCTCAGGCACCCTGGCGCGCACCACCACGGAGGAGAACTCCGGCTTCGGCTTCGGCATCTACTACTGGATGATCAACATCGGCGCCTTCCTGGCACCACTTCTCGTGACCGTGCTGAAGGGCTTCTCCTGGCGCTATGTCTTCATCGCCTCGGCCCTTTACTGCGCCGCGATGCTGCTGCCCACGGTGTTCCTGTTCAAGGATCCGCCGAAACCCGAGAACACCAAGAGCCTGCGGGAAGTGGCCCACGGCGCCGCCATGGTGCTGGGCGACGCCCGGTTCATGCTGATGATCGTGGTGTATTCCGGGTTCTGGATCCTCTATTTCCAGAGCTTCGGTTCGGTGCTCTGGTACCTGCGCGATTTCGTGAACACCCAACCCGTGAACGCCTTCTTCGCGTCCTTCGGCGTGCCTCTGAAGTTCGACACGGAGCATGTGACCGTGGTGAACGGCGGCACCATCATCCTGCTGCAGGTGCTGGTGAGCCGCGTAGTGAAGAACATCCGGCCCCTGCCCACCATGGTGTCGGGCATCGTCATTGGCACCCTGGGCTTCCTGTGCCTGGCCATCTCCACCAACGTGTGGGTGTTCATCCTGGGCCTGTCGGTGTTTTCCATCGGTGAGATGACCGCCCACCCGAAGTACTACAGCTACGTCGGCCTTGTCGCGCCCGCGGACAAGAAGGCTGTCTACATGGGCTATGCCTTCCTCTACGGCGTCATCGGCAGCCTCATCGGCTCCAGCCTGGGCGGTGCGCTCTATGGCTCCATGCTGAAGCCCGTGATTGGCCAGCCCGGAGCGGCCCTGGTGGCGCGGAAGTTCTGGCTGATCTTCGTGGCGCTGAACATCTGTGCGGCCATCGGCTTGGTGGTGTATGACCGGGTGTTCGCTCAGGACACGCCGGAAACCAATGCCAAGGCCCGCAAGGTGATGATGGGCATCTACGCGCTGCTGCTGGTGGTGGGCCTGCTCTTCCTGCGGTCCTCGCTCTGGGGTGGCGCCGAGATCTCGTACAAGACCATGGTGCAGGCGGTGATCATGCTGCTGCTGGGCGCGGGCGGCATGGTGGTGAGCCTGGCGAAGCGCTGAATTCAGTTCTGCCGGAAGCTGTGGGAGCGATCCGTCCGGCGGGTCTGGATGAAGCGGTGGATGGGCGCCATGTCGGTGGTATCGCCTGGCCGCAGCACCAGTCCGAGCCGCGTGGGGAAGGTCTGCCCCTCGATGTAGGTGAGGTGCCGCACCTCGGCTGGGCAGCGCAGGAGGGAGCCATCCGGCAGCTCAGCGTCGATGTCCACCATGGCGTGAAGTTCCACCATCAGGGTTGCTTCCAGCGCCAGCCCCACGCCAGTCTCCGTGAGGTTCACCAGCAGGGCTTCGAGCTGGCGGCCCTCCACCTTCACTTTCACCTTGAGGGGTGATTGGTCCGGAGCGGCCACCCGCACATCCCGTCGGTGGTGGAGGCGTGCGGGTTCCTGGGGCCAGTCGAGGCGCAGCAGCGCGGCGCCGGATTCATCGGTTCCCGCCGCAGGAAGCAGGGCCGACTGAAGGGTGAGCACCTCGTCGCCCAGGAGGATGGTCAGGGTGACGGGCGTGCCTGCGGCAGGCACCAGGTCGCGGGCGTGAAGGCCGGAAAGATCCAGAGCCGAGCCCACGCGAAAGGCATGGATGCGCAGGTCGCCCAGCAGGCGTGACGGGGTGCCCTGCAGCCTGAGGCTCACCACGGCCTTGGTGAGGCGGGCCTGGATGAGGAACTGCTCCAGGACGGGTGGGGACAGGAGAGAGGCGTGGCCCATGGTGGATCTGCCTTTCAGATGCCCTGGCTGAGGCGGTCAGCCAGGTTGTGGTGCAATCCCGCGGCGAGAATGGCTTTGGCTGCGCCCTTCACGTCGTAGTCGAGGCGGTGCAGGCGCAGGCGGCGGCTCTTGGGATCGAAGGTGATGAAGGACAATTGGGGATTCCGATCCCGGGGTTGTCCCACGGAGCCCGGGTTGACGAGGTAGCGGCAGTGGGGCTGGAGGTGGAACCACTCGCCAGGGGCCAGGCTGATCCAGTTCAGCTGTCCCCGGATCTCATCCAGCTCGAAGCAGCCGGGCAGATGGGTGTGGCCGAAGAAGCAGAGCTGGCCCTGGAAGGCGTCAAAGGCCTGGCTGATCTCCCGCATGTGGAGCAGGTAGGCGTCCTCGTCCATGGGCGAGCCGTGGGCGATCATGTAGTCTTCGCCCACCCAGATCGGCCCCACAGGCAGTTCCGCGAGGAAGCGCCAGTTGTCCTGGCGCAGCCGCTCCCGCGTCCAGTCCGCCGCCTGGCGGGCAGGCAGGCTGAAAGAGGCATCCGGTTCCAGCCCGGCGCAGACCTTGTCGTGGTTGCCCCGCACCATGAAGCGGGGCCGCAGTTCCCGCACCTTGTCCAGCAACTGGTTGGGGTTGGCCCCGTAGCCCACGAGGTCGCCCAGGAACACGAAGCGGTGGATGGCCCGTCGCCGCGCGAAGCGCAGCACGGCCCGAAGGGCGTGCAGGTTCGAGTGCAGATCGGAGAGGATCAGGTCCAATGGATGTCCGGGGGAGAGGTCCTAGTCTAACAAAGCGGAGACTAAGTCCCGGGAACTGTGACCAAAACTGAGGATCATGGGCGCCAGCGACCAGGCCGGGGTGCGGGCGGCCCAGCGGGCCATGAAGGCCGCCCGGTCCCGGGCCAGGGGCCGGTTGGCATCGCGGCTGGCCCTTTCCCAGGCCTGCTGCGGAGGAATGGCCAGCCAGAGCGGGGCAAAACCGGCTTCGGCCACTGCCGCCCGGTTGGCGGGCGCTTCCCAGGCGCCGCCGCCCAGGGCCACCACGGCGGGTCGGGTCAGCAGGCTGGGCAGCAGGTCGGTTTCGAGGCGCCTGAAGGCAGCCTCTCCGGACGCAGCGAAGATGTCGGCCACAGGCTTTCCAGCGTGGTCCTCGATGGTCGCATCCAGATCGTGGAAGGGCAGGTGGAGGGCCCAGGCCAGCTGCCGCCCGAAGGTGGTTTTCCCCGCGCCGCTGCCGCCGATGAGGACCACACCCTGACCGCGGGTGAAGGGCGGACGGGCCCGCCACCGCAGGCGCTGGGCCTCCCAGCCTAGGGCGGAGGGATCGGCGCTGCGATGCACTTCGCCCACCATGGCCAGGGACTCCGCCCCGGCCTCGAAGCAGGCGGCGGCATCGGCCAGGGTGAGTCCGCCGATGGCGATGGGTGCGAGGCCTTGGCGCCGGAGGGCCTCACACCCGGAGCGGAGGCCCTCCAGGCCCACCGGGGTCGCGTGGTCCGCCTTGGTGGCCGTGCCGCGGAAGGGCCCCACGCCCGCGTGATCGCAGGCTGGATCGACGCCGCTCCACTCGTCAGCCTGATGCGTGGAGGTGCCCAGATGGACGGGCTCGAGACCGGGCAGGCGGCGCGCCTCGGCGGGCGGAAGGTCCCCCTGTCCCAGATGCAGGCCCCAGGGCGTCAGGCCCTCCCGGGCTGCCAAGAGCGCCAAGTCAGCGCGGTCGTTCACGCAGATGAGGGGCCAGCCGCCCTGGTCGGCGGACGCCGTGAGAGCCTTCCGCAACTCCACCCACTGCGCCTGGGTGTCGAGGGGCTTGCCCCGGAACTGCACCAGGGGAAATCCCGCCTCGCCCAGGCGGCGAATCTGATCGGATAGCGGTTCCGCGAGCGTGGCGTCGGTGATGGGATAGAGGGGAGGCAGGTGCAGCATGGCCCTCCAGTCTAGCGGGAGGGCGACGCCGGAACCTGGAGTCGTGCCGGGGCTACATTCCGAACCCGGCGCGGATGTAGGTGTTCACCGCATGGGCCGTGTAGGCATCCTGCCAGTGATCCTTGGATTGGGCGCGCACTTCGGAGATGAAGGCATCCAGGGTGCCAGGCCCGCCCTGCAGCTGGTTGTAGGAAGCCACGGAGCGATTCCCGTCCAGAAAGGGGCCTGGCGTCTCGAAGGCGGGTTGGACGCCCCACTGGTAGACGATGTTGTGATCGTAGGTGACCCGGGCCGACAGGCTCATGATGGAGTGGCTGTTGTCGTTCGAGCCATCGAGATGGGCGACCACGTTCCGGCTGCAAAGGACAGAGGTGCTGGTGGGATCGTCGAAATTCACATCGATGCCCCAGCCCCGATGGCCCTCGGAATCGGGCGACAGATCGGTGCCCTGCAGCACCACGTTGTTGAGCACCGTTCCCCCGAACGCGCAGAGGATGGCGATGGGGGCCCGCACCACCAGGTTGTCCTCCACCACGCCGCCGGGGCGCAATTGGATGCCACCGCAGGCCGGGCGCAGGACGATGTTGTCGCGCACGATGGCCCCCGTGGCCCGTGTTTCCTGGATGTAGAGGGACTGATTGAACATGGAAGGTTGCCCGTCATGCACCTTGGGGCTGGTGTTCCAGCCCGTGTGGTCGGTGATGCAGCCTTCGATCAGCAGATCGTCCACGCCCTGGATGTAGGTGCCCTGGGCGTGGTCGCCATAGGTGTCCAAGAAGTGGCAGCGGCGTAGCCGAACATTTTTCAAGGGGTAGGCTGCGGCAGCGTCCCGCTGGAAGGTGACCTGGGCGAACCGGAAGCGGCAATCCTCGAAGAGCAGGTTCACCGATCCTTCCAGCCAGTTCACAGCCTGCGTGTCGCCGGGGCTCGCGTTAAAGGCCAGCGAATCGGGATCCCGTTCGCTGCGGTACAGATCCAGCCCGATGAAGCAGACATGGGACATGACTTGGTTGTGGCTGGGGCCGCCGCCGAAGGCGTAGATGCCATCCTGGCCGCCGTTCGTGATCATCACGGGCCGGGCGCCGCTGCCATAGCTGGAAACGACCATGGGCTCAGCGGCCGAGCGGCCCGACCAGAGCCATTGCCCGATCCCCTCATTCCAAGTGTCGCCCTTTTTCAGAAGCAACCAATCGGGGTAGCCATCCCGTAGCTTGGCTTTCGCCGCGACGAGGGATTTCAAGGGCGTGTTTTCGTGCAGGCCATCGTTGCCGTCGCTCCCTCCGGAGGCGCTGACGTAGATCATCCGGGAGTCCGCCGAAGGCTGGACGCTGGTCCACCCGGCATTGCCACCGATGGTGTAGGTGGCCGAGGCGACGGGGCTGTCGGTCCACCCGGCCTTCACGGCGATGGCTTGCAGGAGGGTGGTCTGGGTGATGGCGATGGCGCCAGCATAGACCGCGGCATTGGCCGTGGGGGCCTGGCCATTGGTGGTGTAGTGGATGGTGGCTCCGGCAGTCGCGGTGCTGATGACGACCGACTGGGCGCTGGCGTAGCCGCCGGAAGGCAGGGAGAAGGTGGGCGTCCCCACCGTATTCGCGACAGATCCCGTGACGGTCACGAGGCAGGTGGACGTTTTGGCACCGTCATGGGTGGTGACGGTGATGGTGGCTGTTCCGGCCTTCACGCCACCAACCAGGCCGCTGCTGTCGACGGTGGCCACGGTGCCGTCAGAGGTGCGCCAAGCCACCGATTTGTCCGTGGCCTCGGCAGGCGCCACGGTGGCAGCCAGATTGCCGGTGCCGCCAACGGCGAGGCTGAGCATCGCCTGATTGAGCGCCACTCCTGTGACCGTCACTGGAGTGGGGACGGGCGCGGGAGCTGAGGCGGTCTTGCTGCTACCGCCGCCGCAGGCCAACGCAAGGAGAACCCCCATCAGGCTGATGGTGTGGATCAAGAACCTTCTGCTCATGGACGGGCTCCGTGGGCATAGGAGCGCAGATGAGAGACGTTGCGCTCAGGGAGGTGCGAGTGGGTGTGCGCGAAACCTCCTAAGTTGGACGCAGAACCAGGGAAGGAACAGGTCCACTTCAGCGGAATTTGGGCTGGTCCGCTTGATAGAACAAATGGCGTAGCCACGGCGCATCCCATGGGATGAGCCGCGGGCGGAAGCCCAGCGATCTCACAACCAGTGAGGCGTCTCCCCTCGCGGCAATCAGGCCGCTTCGCTATCCGCAAACTGCAGCCGCACCAATTTGGCGTAGACGCCATCCTGAGCAATGAGGCCATCGTGGGTGCCGCGCTCGACGAGCTGGCCCTGGTCCATGACCCAGATTTCGTCGGCCTCGCGAATGGTTGAAAGGCGATGGGCGATGGTGAAGGTGGTGAGGCGATGGCTCACGCGCTCGATGACGGTCTGGATCTTCGATTCCGTTTCGGAGTCGATGTTGGCGGTGGCTTCGTCCAGCAGCAGCACAGCGGGTTCCAGGTAGAGCATGCGGGCGAAGGCCAGCAACTGCTTTTCGCCGGCGCTGAGCTTCTGGCCCCGCTCGCCCACCTGCGTTTCCAGGCCTTCCGGCAGGCGTCCCACCAGATCCTTCAGCTGGCTCTGTTCAAGCACAGAGGCCAGCCGGGCCTCATCCAGGGGTCGGTCCAGCACGATGTTGTCGCGCAGCGTTCCGGAAAACACGAAGACATCCTGCAGCACCAGCCCGAAGAGGCTGCGCAGGCTGCGGAGCTGCAGGCTGCGCACATCGGCGCCATCGATGGTGATGCGGCCCTCGCTTACGTCGTAGAAACGCATGAGCAGGTTGATGAGCGTGCTTTTGCCTGCGCCGGTATGGCCCACCACGGCCACGCGGTGCCCCTTGGGAATCACGCCGCTGAGCTCGCGCACCACCTGGCGGCCGCCTTCCTCGTAGGCGAAGGTGACGTTCTCGAAGCGGATCTCCCCACTGAGGGAGGCCACCTTGGCGTCGGGCGCCTCGGGGATCTGCTCCTGGTTGTCCAGCAGGCGGAAAATGCGCTCACTGGAGGCCAGGGCGGTCTGCATGACGTTGTAGCGCTCGGCGAGTTCCCGGATGGGCCGGAAGAAGCGGCTGGACTGCTGGATGAAAGCCAGCAGCAAGCCCCAGGTGATGGCGCCGGCCTTGAGCTTGATGCCCGCATAGAAGATGAGTGCGGCCAGGGTGCTGGAGGTGATGAACTCCACCACCGGGAAGAACACGGCGTAGGCGAAGATGGTGCGCAGGAAGGCCTGGAAGTAGTCCTCGTTGAGCACCTTGAACTGCGCGTCGCTGTGTTGTTCCTGGCTGTTGATCTGGACCAGCCCCATGCCGGAGATCTGCTCCTGCAGGAAGGCGTTGATGGCGGCGTAGCGCCGTTGGGTTTCCCGGAAGGCTTCACCGGCGCGGCGGCGGAAGAATTCCGTGGCCACCAGCAGGAAGGGCAGGATCACCAGGGCCACGGTGGCCATGCCTGCATGGGTCCAGAACATCCAGCCCACGATGGCCAGCAGGGAGAGGGCATCGCCCACGATGGCCACGAAGCCCGAGGCGAACATTTCGTTCAGGTTCTGCACATCGCTGGTCACGCGGGTCATGAGGCGGCCCACGGGATTGCGGTGGAAGAAATCGGTGCTGCGGCCCATGAGGTGCTGGAAGAGCTGCACCCGCAGGTCGAGCATCGCCTTCTGGCCCACCTTGGCCAGCATGAAATAGCGGGCGAAACTCACCACAAAGCCTGCGATGAGCACGCCGAAGAAGCCCGCCACCAGGGGAGCGGCCCCCTTCAGGCTGCCCTGGCCCATGAAGCGGTTGATGAGCCGCAGGGTCATCTCCGAGGGCAGCACCTCCAGGAAGGCACCCAGGCCCATCAGGCCTAGCAGCAGCAACAACGCCGCCCATTGGGGGCGCAGGTAGCTGGCCAGGCGCCAGAGCAGCGCATGGCGCATGGGCCGCTCATCGGTGCGGTCGGATTGGAAAAAGGCTCCCTGTTCGGACATGGGGTCATTGTCCCACAGGCGGAGTCCCCACGGAGTTGTCCGCTGGCCTCATGTAAACTGGAGCTTCCCCTGGAGACAAGATGCGTTCCTGGATGCCCCTCCTTTTCGCCGCCACCCTCGTGGCCCCGGTCCAGGCTCTGGCCCAGGCTCCCGCCAGCAAGGCTGACCAGGCCGCAGAACAGCGCCTGCGCAAGGATGTGACCTTTCTCGCGGCGCCAGAACTGAAGGGCCGAGGCAACGGCTATCCCGAGCTGGACGTGGTCGCCAAGCGCATCCAGGACGAATTGAAGGCCCTGGGCCTCCAACCCCAGATCCAGCGCTTTCCCTTCATCGCCCGCGTGGCCCGGGAAAGGCAGGCGGCGGCGGTGACGCTGGCGGGCAGCGCCCATTCCCTGGTCTGGGGCAAGGACATCGAGGCCCTGGGGCTGAGCGGCGACGCGGACTTCAAGGGCAAGCCTTTGGCCTTCGCGGGCTACGGCGTGCAGATCCCCGGTGGCTACGACGATTTCGCGGGCCTCGACCTGAAGGATCGCGTGGTGGTCATCGCCCGCACCGTGCCCGATCTGGATGCCTTCGCCCATCTTCCTCGCGGTGAGCGGGGTCTGCTGGCCCGGCTGAAGAAGCTGGAGACCGCCAAGGCCGCGGGCGTGATCGTGCTGGAAGACGCCCTTCGCCCCTTGCAGCGCGAGGAAGGCCCCGTGAAGGTGGACCTGCCGGTGGTGGGCATGACGGTGGAGGGCCTGGGCGGCGCCTGCGGCGATGTGGCCGCACGCTTGAAGGCCATCAAGGAGACTGGAAGGCCTGGTACCACTGACGCTCCGGCGGCCACGTTCTCGCTGGAGCTCAAGCTGCGCCGGGACGAGGCGCAGATCCCCAATGTGGTGACGGTGATTCCGGGCCAGGATGCCAAGCTGAGCAAGGAATACATCGTGCTCGGCGCCCACATGGACCACCTGGGCCTGGGCGAGCGCCACAGCATGGGTGGGGCCGAAGCCCGGGGCCAGATCCATCCCGGCGCCGATGACAACGCCTCGGGCACAGCCCTGGTCGTGGAACTGGCGCGGGAGCTGAAGGATGCGAAACCCCGGCGCTCGATCCTGCTGCTCAACTTTGCGGGCGAAGAAGAAGGCCTGCTGGGCTCACAGTACTGGGTGCAGCATCCCACGCACCCCCTGGAAGCCGTGAAGTTCATGCTCAACTTCGACATGGTGGGCCGCCTCGATCCGAAGGCCCCCAAGCTCATGATGGGCGGCTTGGGTGCGCCGAAATCCGCGGTGGAGGCGGCCCAGAAGTTCGTGCCCAAGGATTTCGCCGTGAGCGCCGATGTGGGCGCCAGCGTGGGCGGCTCCGATCACATGAGCTTCTCCCAGGCCAAGATCCCCACCTTCTTCTTTTTCACGGGCATCCACGGCGAGTACCACCGCCCCACGGATACGGCGGACCGCATCAACTACCCGGGCATGGTGAAGCTGGCGGCCTTTGGCAAGGCTGTGACGCTGGATCTGGCCAACGCGGACACCCTGCCGGCCTTCGATCCCGAAACGGCAAAGCTGCCTTCGCGCGGCGATGGCGGCCCCATGCGCATTGCCTTCGGCACCATCCCCGATTACGCGGACAATCCCAAGGGCTTCCGCATCAACGGCGTGTCCAAGGATGGCACCGCGGAAACCATCGGCCTCCAGGCCGGCGACATCCTCATCCAGTTCGGCGACAAGGTGCTGAAGAACGTCTATGACTTCATGGGCGCCCTGGGCGCCTACAAGCCCGGCGACAAGGTGCTCATCCAGTGGCTCCGCGGCGATCAGTTGATGAAGGCCGAAGCCACCCTGAAGGGCCGTTCATGAGGCTGGCCACGCCTGCGGGTTTCGCCACGGAGGTCTTCCTGCTGGAAGGGCCCGATGCGGCCCTGCTGCCCGAGGGCCCCTGGACCCTGGTGGGCGACCAACGCCTGCGCGCAGCCTGGGCCCAAGCCGGCATGCCGGAACCAAGGCACGCCCTCTGGGTATCCGTGCCCGAGGAGGAAAAGCGTCTCGGCACCCTGATTCCATGGCTAGAGCACTGGGCCCGGGTGCCCCTCCACCGGGATGCCACCGTCGTCGCTCTGGGCGGCGGCGTGCTCAGCGACATGACGGGGCTGGCGGCGGCCCTCTACCTGAGGGGCGTGGCTTGGCAGGTGTGGCCCACCACGCTGCTGGCCATGGCCGATGCCTCTCTGGGCGGCAAGACGGGCGCCGATCTCGATGCGGGCAAGAATCTGGTGGGGGCCTTCCATGCGCCGCGCCGCCTGGTGGCCTGCACGAACCTGCTGGCGAGTCTGCCTGAGCGCCAGTTGGACAACGGCCGGTGGGAACTCATCAAGACGGCCCTCATCCAGGGTGAGATGGATTGGGCCCTGGACATGCTGCAGGACGGCCCTGTGAAGCTGCCCTGGGTGGAGCGGGCCCTGGCCTTCAAGGCCGGTGTGGTGCATCGCGATCCCCGCGAATCGGGAGAGCGCCGCTTGTTGAACCTGGGCCACACCCTGGGCCACGCCCTGGAAGCGGCTTCGGGCTACCACCTGCTGCACGGAGAGGCCGTGGGAATGGGCCTGTTCGCAGCCTGCTTCCTGGCGGAAGAGCAGGGCCTGAAGCCCTTCCCTGCGGAGGTGCTGGGGGCCCTGGCTCGCCGCTTGGCGCCCTTGGCTCCGCTGGCCGCTCCCTGGGAGGCCTGCCTGCCTCTGCTGGCCCGGGACAAGAAGGCCGAGCGCGGCCCCGGCCCAAGCGTTGGTCAGGCCGAAGCAGCCATCCAGATCCACTGCATCCTTCCGCGACCGGGCGAGCCCGCCGTACAGCGGGTATTGCCTCCGCAGGCCTGGGAATCCTCCCATGCCCGGCTCCTGTCTCTGCTTCACCAGGAGGGTGTCCGTGCGTGACATTCGTATTCCCGTTCTTGCGGTTCTGCTGGCATCGGCCCCAGCCTTCGCCGAAGATGTCCGCGCGCTGATGCTTCAGGCCCGCTCCCTGCAACTGCGGGGCGGGGGCGCTGATCCTGCCGCGGCCGTGGCCATCTACCGGCGCGTGCTGGCCCAGGTGCCCGAGAGTGCCGAGGCGAACCTTCGGCTGTCCGAGGCCCTGCAGGAGACCCAGGATGCCAACGGCGCTGTGGCTCCGGCCCGACGGGCGGTGGAACTGGCTCCGCAAAACGCCGAGGCTCAGGCCCATCTGGCCTTGTTGCAGTACCAGCGGGCGCAGGTTGATGCCACTCTGGCACCCGAGGCCGCGAAGGAACTCCGGGCTGCGACCCTGCGGTTGCCGCAGGATCCCGAGCTTTGGGCGAGGCTGGGCGAGGTCTCCGAGCAGATGAAGGATGGCGAGGGTGCGCTGCAGGCCTGGCTGCGTCTCGGGCGCATGCGTCCCAGCTTCACCCCGGCCTGGGAGCGCGCGTTCATCCATGCCCGCGCCACGCAGAACTACGAAGGCAAGCGCGAGGCCCTGCTGGCGCTCAATGCCCGCAATCCCGAGGATCGCCACCTGCGCCTGCTGGAGGAGCTGGCCCGCGAGCAGATCAAAGCTGGGTACCTGGCCCACGCCGAAGAGAGCTTCCTCCTGCTGGCGCGCCACCTGCCCCAGGAAGCTGGGTTGTGGGAGAACGTGTCCCTGGTTCGGATGCAGACCGCCCGCTACGCCGAGGCCCTGGAAACCCTGGCCAAGGCCGAGGCCCTGAAGCCGACCCCGGCCCTGGGTTTCTACACGGCGCAGGCCCTCATGAACCTGGGTCGCTTCGAGGAGGCGGAAAAGCGGCTTAAGGAGATCCTCCCTCAGCCCACGGATTCGCAGCGTGTCAAAGACGGCGGGCCGATGCTCTATGCAGAGGCGTTGCTGCTGCAGGGCAAGGGCAGAGCCCTGCTGGCCTTCCTCAAGGACCGTCCCTCGAATCCCAATACCGACGGCGAGGCCCTGGTCTTCAAGACTCAGGCCCTCATCAGCCTCAATGACTGGAAGAGCGGCCTGGAAGTGCTGAAGGAAGGCATCGCGCGCTATCCGAAAATCGCCTTCTTCAAACAGGCCAGCCTGCTGCCGCCGAAGTACCTCGAGTATTCCTTTTTCTCGCGCAAGGAGACCCGCGCGGCCCTGGAACAGATGCACCTCGAGGGCATGGCCGCCCTGTGGCAGGAGTTTCAGCGCTGGGACAAATGCCTGGAGGCCCTGGAGCGCGCAGGCAAGGTGTCGCCCGTGCGACATGTGGACATGCTCATCATGGAAAGCCAGGCCTACGACCAGCTGGGCCGACACGCGGAGTCCCTGGCGGCCATGCGGGAGGCTCAGGCCCTGGAACCCGACAATCCGCTGGTGCAGAACAACCTCGGCTACCTGCTGCTGGAACAGGAGCAGAACCTCGAGGAGGCGGCCTCGCTGATCCAGACCAGCGCCAAGGCCACGCCGGATAACGGCAATGTGGTGGACAGCCTGGGCTGGGCCCAGTTCAAGCTGGGGCGCGTCGATGAAGCGGAAACCACGCTGCGCCGCGCCGCCGAGCTGAACCCCTTCAGTCCCGAGGTGCGCAAGCACCTGGGCGAGGTGCTGGTGAAGCAGGGCAAGCTGACCGAGGCCGCCGAACAATGGGACCGCGCCCTCGCCTTTGTCTTTCCCGAGCGGGCTGCCCTCGAGAAGCGCCTGGGCGATCTCCGGATTCGCATCGCCAAGGAGCAGGCGGCCAAGCTGGACGCTCCCGTTGCCCCGCCCGTGGCGCCTGCCGCCAAACCTGACGAGGATGACGAGGACGACCAGTGATGCCCCTGCAAGCCCCACCCGCCACCACTCCGCCCAGCATCATCACCCCGGCGCAGGCCGCCGTTCCTGTTCGGGCCCAGTACGGCTGGGGCTACGCAGGCCCCGATGGCGAGGGCGTAGGCACCCTCAGCCTGCTGCTGGAGGCTGCCACCGGTCGCCTGGTGCTGGAACTGCACGCACCCGGAGAGCGGCTCATGCTGCTGGAAGGCGACAAGGCCTCGGGCTACCGCCTGCAGGTGCCGCGGCAGAAGGTGGATCAACGCGCCGCCTCTCTGGCTCAACTGCCGCTGCCCTTCCTGCCCCAGGTGCAGAGCGTGGAAGGCCTGTTGCGGCTGCTTCGCACCGGGGAAGGCGCTGGTCTCTCCGTGCAGAAGAAGGATGCCCAGGGCCCGTTGAAGCTGCACTGGCGCGGCAAGGATGCGCGGGGCAAGGACGAGCAGGTGTGGCTCGACCGCAAGCGGTGGGATGAGGCGAAGTAGAGCGCTCACCCGCCCGCGAAAAGATGAAACCACGAATGGCGCGAATCGCCAGGCGGGCGCGCGAATGAAGAAGCCAAGGTCAGTTCAATGCGGCCAAGGATCCTTTCATTCGCGCCCATTCATGCCATTCGCGGTTCCTGCTGTTGATGCGCTTGAAGGCAAACGGCTTCAGTCCTCGTCGCGGTCTGCTTCCTCGCCGCAGAACCTTTGGGGTGCGAAGCCCGGCAGCTCGTTGTCGCTGAAGGCGAACACGAAGAACTGATTGGGATTCGCAGCGCCCGTGGGATGCAGGCTGTCCGTGATCACGGCGCTGAAATCGTTGTCGTTGGCCAGGAAGAGGGTGTGCTTTGAGGTGCCATCCACCTGCACATCCGGGCCGAAGGCGAGGCCCTCCAGTTTGGCGGGGATCTGCTCGGGGGAGTACCCCTGGGCGCCCAAGGCGGCCACCACATCCAGGAACAGGCTCTTGGTCACAGCCTTGCCCGCGAGGTTGGCGGCGCCGATCAGGCCGCTCACGTCCTGGGCTCCGTTCAGGTCGATGCGGTAGATGCGCTTGTAGCCTGCGGCGGAGCCGTCGCCGAGTCCCTTGCCATCCCGTTCATCAACCAGGAATTCGTGCTCGTTGATGGCGAGCAGTTCGCTCACGGTGGGGTATTTGGGTTTGGCGGCAGTGCCGATGTTGGTGAGCTCGTAGGCGTACTCCCGGGTGGCGCCGGTGCGGAGGTTCACCGCCACGAGGCGGATGAAGGGGGCGTTGGTGCCGCCATCCTGAAGCAGGGGGCTCTGCATGGCGCCGACCAGGGTCCGTCCGTCCGGGGTGATGGCCAGGCCCTCCATGCCCTTGTTGGCGACCCGGCCAGCGGTGTTGCCGCTGATCTCGACGTCGCCCCTGGGGCTCAGGTTGTGCACGGCGAACTTGGCGGGCAACTGGAAGGCGCGCACCCGTCGGCCGCTGTGGCGGTCAAACTGGTAGAGGAAGGGGCCGTACTCATCCGAAATGAACACGCTGCGGCCATCGCGGGAGACACGGATGCCTTCGGGATCGAGGCGGCCGTTCAGGGGATGGGTGGAGGGCCGGGTGGCATCGAAGTTGTCCGAGCGGCCCGAGAAATAGAAGGTGTGGCGGGTGTTCAGGGCGGGCGCGCCACCGGGCAGGCCGTAGGCCTTGCCCGTTCCATAGACCAGTGGCTGGGAGCTGGAGAGCAGCGTCGTGTCCCGCAGCGAGGGCGTGAGCACGAAGGGCAGAGGCGAGCCGGGGTCGCTGGGCGCCAGGCTCAGATCCAGCGTGTGGAAGCGGGGGATGTAGGAAGCGGTGTCATCGACGGCGCTGTTGTAGGCCTTCGCGTTGGGCCCGCGATCGGGCAGGGCCAGGAAGGTGGTGCCACCGGCGTAGGCCAGGCCTGAACCAAGCCCGCCGAGGCGGTTGCCGGGGATGCCATTCTCAAGGGCCGGGGCAGTGACGTGGGCCAGATCTTCGTACTGGCCGCTCAGGCTGCCAATGGCGATGAGCTTGACTTGGGCCTGAGCCTGGGCGGCGGCCAGGGCGACCAGGAGGAGGGGCAGCAGGGACCGTGGGGTCATGGGATCTCCCGGGGGGAATCCCACCAGCCTGCACCGCGCCTGGAACAGCCAGGTTCGACCGGTGTGACGGTCCGGTGATCTCCTGGCGACGGACGGAGGATGCTATTTCGGGGCGGCGGGCTTGCCTGCCGCGATCCAGGCGCTGAGAACCGCTTCGCCCAGATGCTGTCCCGCGAGTTGGAGCTGCTGCCTCACCACGGGGCCCTGCTTGTCCCAGAGGATCGTCCAGTAGGCCTGGCCGCGCAGGGGGCCGCGATTGCCTGCGGGCGTGGTGCGATCGGCCTCCTGGTCGTCGGCCAGCAGCTGCGGCACCAGGCCGTACGAGGCCCGCAGCCACTCCCAGGGGCGCTTCAGGAAGGCGGGATCCGGCTGGGCCGTGGGAACGGAAAGGGATTCCACCGAGATGTAGCGCTCCACCAGGCCGCTTTCCCAGCGGCTGTGGATGCCCTTCTGGTCGGTGAGCTGGCCATCGTGATTCATGGTGGTGTGCAGGGGCACATGAGCATCGCCGATGTAGTGGCCGAGGATGGCCGTGGCCAGGGCCACTTTGGCCGGGTCGCCCTCCTTGAACGCCGCCACCAGATCCCGCCACCGGTCCTGGATGATCCAGGGCACGGTGCCGCGGCGGGCATAGTCACCGCCCAGCAGGGCTTGAGCCTCCTCCTGGCCGTGGGGCAGATGGTCAGGGCCGCCGTAGGGCTCCATGTCCAGGAAGTGGCGGGGGCCTTCTTTGCGATCCTGCTTCCAGTGATCTGGGTCCGAGGCATGGTCGGCCACCTCGGCCTCGCGCCCGCGGAACCAGTCGCCGGGCTCCTTGGGCAGGGAGCGCAGGGCCAGGATCGACACGACGCGATGCCCCTTGTCGCCCCAGGCCCCCAGGGGCAGAGCGACCAGGCAGGCGGCCATCAGCGATGCCTTCAGCAGGGGACGACTCAAGGGCCTACTCAGGGATGGTCCCCGTGCGGTCCCAGCGGGTGCGGGTGAAGAAGTGGCGGGCGGCGTCGATGAAATCCGAGGCCACGTCCACCGGGCCTTCGGGCACATGGCCGTTGTCGTTGTCCGTATCGCCTTCGCGGAAACTCCACCACACGATGAAGGGCCGACCCCGCAGATGATCCATGGGCAGGAAGCCCCAATAGCGGCTGTCCATGCTGTTGTCGCGGTTGTCACCCATGGCGAAGACATGCCCCGGCGGCACGGTGATGGGACCCAGCTGGTCCTTGAACCCGTTCTGGATGAGGCTGTTCATCCCCTGTATCTGGTTGTGGTCGTGGAGCGCGAGCACCTCCGCGTCGGTGTGGCGCCACAGCCCCAGCGGATGTTCGGCTTCCCCGGCGTAGCGCTGGGGCGGCCACGGGCCCGGGGTGGGGCCCTCGGGGCTCTGGCCAAACTGATGCTCAAAGGGGCCCGTGACCTGCTTGCCGTTCACGTAGAGGCGTTTGTTGCGCATCTCCACCGTATCGCCCGCCAGGGCCACGCAGCGTTTGACGTAGTCCTGGTCGCGGTCGATGGGGTAGCGGAACACGATGATGTCGCCGCGCTTTACGGCGCGCATGGGGAAGAGCTTCTCCTCCCAGGCCCACTGGGGCTGGGCGAAGATGAACTTGTTGGCCAGCAGGTGGTCGCCGATCATGAGCGTGTTGCGCATGGAAGCCGAGGGGATCTTGAACTGCTGGCCGACGAAGGCCTTGAAGAACAGGATCAGCACCATGGCGAAGCAGATCACTTCGAGGTTGTCGCGGACCGCGCCCTTTTCGGCCCCGGGGGGCAGGACAATCTCAAGCTCTTCCTGGCTGGCATTCTTTGGGGATTCGGTCACGGGGGCTCCGGTGGAGGCTCTCAGGAGCGTTTGATGGCGGGAATGTCGGTGAAGCCGCGGGCCACGAGGCGGCTGATGGTCACCCAGGCGCCATCGCGCTGTTCACGCGATTCCACTTCGCCGAGGTTGGGCAGGTAGAGGGTTCTCCGTACCAACCCCTTGGGTGTGCGTGCCTCCACCCAGTAGCCCACGGGATCAGCCGTGGCGGGGAGGATCGTGGCGCCCTCCCAGGTGGCTCGACCCATCAGGCGAAATTGAATGCCGTGATCCGTCCACTGATCGACGGCAGGGAAACCGGCGGGAAGGATTTGCCGAACAACCTCGCCTTGGCCGTCGACCAGGGCGATGCCGCCCCGATCGTATTTGAAGGTCAGGGGCAGTTGGCCCTGGCTGCTGGCCATATCCACCTGGATGAGGGAGGGGCTGCCAGGTGTGAAGGTCGCCTTGGCGACCCGCACCTGCAGGCGCTCAGCCGAGCGCTTTGGCTGAGGCGCGGAGGGATCCTCGTAGTTGAGGGTGAGGCCTTCTTCCCAGGGACCGAAGACCGGCGCCGCCGTCCGCGGCTGGCAGGCCAGCAGCAGAAGGAGGGCCGCAGGCGCCAGGCGGGCCAGGCGCGAGCGCATCAGCGGTGGCCCTTGTTGAATTTGGCCATCAGATCGGTCAGCGAGGCGCCCGAAGCGGCCACGGCGGGTTCGCGGTTGGTCTGGGGCGGACGGGAGTCCCGCTCGGGTCGCGGAGGCCGGGCATCCTGGGGCCGCGGCGGACGTGGGCCCTCGGGCCTGGGCGGCCGGGGGCCTTCAGGCCGGAAGCCCTGGGGTCGGGCGCCTTGGGGGCGCTGACCTTCGGGGCGCGGAGGCCTTGGTCCTTCGGGACGGGGTGGCCGGGGGGCGCCCTGGGGGCGACCTTGCTGGCCCTCAGATCGGGGCGGACGACGGCGGTGCTGCTGGGGCTGTCCAGCACCTTCGGGTGCGGCCAGGGTGGCCTTGATGGACAGGGCGATGCGCTTGGCCTCCAGATCGACGGCCAGCACCTTCACCTTCACGGCCTGACCCACGCTGAGGGCATCGGCGGGGTTCTTCACATAGCGGTGGGCGATTTCGGAGAGGTGCACCAGGCCATCCTGGTGGACGCCGATGTCGACGAAGGCGCCGAAATCCGTGACGTTGGTGACGATGCCCTGCAGCTCCATCCCCACTTCCAGGTCGCTGGGCTTGTTGACGCCCTCGCGGAACTGGACGATCTCGAACTGGTGGCGGGGATCGCGGCCGGGCTTCTTCAGCTCGCCCAGGATGTCTTTCACCGTTTCGATGCCGAATTTCTCATCGACGAGCAGTTTGGGGTCCAGGGCATCCAGCACCGCATCGTTGCCCAGGAGCTCGGGCACGGTCTTGCCCGCCAGCTGGCAGATGCGCTGCACCACAGGGTAGCTTTCCGGGTGGACGGCGGAGGCATCCAGCGGATCCTCGCCATCACGGATGCGCAGGAAGCCTGCGGACTGCTGGAAGGCCTTGGCGCCGAAGCGACTTACTTCCAGAAGCTGCTCGCGGCGCTTGAAGGCGCCGTGTTCGAAGCGGTGCGACACGATGCTCTTGGCCAGGCCTTCGCCGATGCCCGCCACGTAGGCCAGCAGCTTGTAAGAGGCGCTGTTGAGATCGACACCGACGCGGTTCACGCAGCTTTCCACCACGTCATCCAGGCCCTTCTTGAGGGAGGTCTGGTTCACATCGTGTTGGTACTGGCCCACGCCGATGCTCTTGGGATCCACCTTCACCAGCTCGGCCAGGGGATCCTGGAAGCGGCGGGCGATGCTCACGGCGCCGCGCACGGTGACGTCATGCTCGGGGAATTCCTCGCGGGCGATGTCACTGGCGGAGTAGACGGAAGCGCCCGCCTCGCTCACGCTCACGCAGATGAGGTTGGTGCGGTTGGTCTCCCGCAGCCACTCGCGGATGAAGGCTTCCACCTCGCGGCCGCCGGTGCCGTTGCCGATGGCGATGGCTTCGACGGGGTTGCCGGTGCAGAGCTTCTCGAGGATGGCGCGGCTGCCCTCCAGGTCGCGCTTGGGCTCCAGGGGGTAGATCACGTCGTTCTGCACGAGCTGGCCCAGGCGGTTGATGACCACCAGCTTGCAGCCGGTGCGGATGCCGGGGTCCACGCCAAGGGTGCAGCGCTGGCCCGCGGGGGGCGCCAGCAGCAGGTGGTCCAGGTTGGTCTGGAAGACCTTGATGGCCTCGAGGTCGGCCTTCTTCTTGGCCTCGTACCGCACTTCGGATTCGATGGTGGGGGCCAGCAGCCGGTCGAAGGCATCGCCGCAGACTTCGTTGAGGCAGCGGCGATAACCGCTGGCGGGGTTGACCTCGACCTTGGAGACCAGCTGGCTGACAAGGTTCTCGCGTTCCACCAGGAGCTTCACCGTGAGGATCTCCTCCTTCTCGCCGCGGCGCAGCGCCAGCAGACGGTGGCTGGGGATCTTGCGGATGGGCTCGGAGAATTCAAAGTAGGGCTTGAAGCGCAGCGCGGCCTGATCGGCCTTGCGCTCTTCCCGGATGACGGAGTGCATGACGCCCTGCTCGTGGAATTCCAGGCGCAGCCAGGCGCGGATGGCGGCATCCTCGGCCAGGCGCTCAGCCAGGATGTGGCCAGCGCCCTCAAGGCATTCCGAAGGGGAACGCAGCCCATCCTCATCCTTGATGAAGGGCTCGCTGATGATGAAAGGATCAGCGCCAGTGGCATCGGCCAGCAGGGAATCCAGCAGGGGCTCCAGGCCGCGCTCGCGGGCCACGGTGGCCTTGGTGCGCTTCTTGGGCTTGTAGGGCAGGTAGAGATCTTCCAACTCGGCCTTCACCCAGGTGGTCTCGATCTTGGCCTTCAGTTCCGGGGTCAGCTTGCCCTGCTCGTCGATGGACTTGAGCACGGTCTTGCGGCGGTCCAGCAGGTCCTTGTAGTAGGCATGCCGATCCTCCACATTGCGGATGGCCACTTCATCGAGCGAGCCTGTGGCTTCCTTGCGGTACCGGGCGATGAAGGGAACGGTGTTGCCTTCATCCAGCAGCGCCACGATGGCGGCCACGCCCGCGCGGGGGAGCTTGAGCTCCTTGGCCATGAGGTCCAGCACCTGATCCACACTTGCTCCTTGCGATCTTTCCCAGCGGGAAGGGTGATCATACCAAGGACAGGCCGCTACTGCTTGGTCAGGCCCAAAGTGCGGTCTAGGAGATGCTTCAATTCCCCGTCGAAATCCACAGGAACCTTCACCACGTGGTTGACGCCCGCAGCCTTGGCGGAAAGCACGGCGCGCACATCCGGCGCCTGCATGAGCTGGAAAATGGGAACGCCTTCCAGTCGTCCCATCTTCCTCAGCCGCTGGGCCACTTCGTTCCCGGTGAGCGGCCCGATCTGCTGGTCCAGGAAGATGGCGTCGAGTTTGGCCTTCTTGGACAGTTCAAGCCCGTGGACGAGGTTCCGGGATTCAAAAAAGCAGGTGTACCCCCCCACGTGGAGCGTGCAGACGAAGATGCTGCGGTCGAGGTCATCGGGCATGATCACCAGGAACCGCTTGCCCCGGCGGCGCAGGCGGAGGAGACGGTCCTCGCTGGGGGCGCTGGGAGATTCCAGCGCGTCGAACACCGGGTCTCCAGGGGCATCCACTTCGTCTCCGAAGGCCGGATCGATGACCGCAGGCTCCGTGGAGGTTTCGGTCTCCTGATCGGAGGCATCCGGTTCCTCTTCGGGAGCCTCCTCCTCGCTGCCCCGCCGCTGCCGGGAAGGGAAGGCCCGCCCGAAGGTGGGCAGGCGGCGGAGCATGAACTTGTGGAGGTTGCCGTGATCGAGGCTGCCGATGCCTTCGAGGCGGATGCCCATGAGCACCGGCCCGCCGGCCGTGGAGGCACAGTAGCGGACTTCTCCGGAGCATTCGATGGTGGGCAGGTGTGGCAGGTTCATGATCCGCACGATCTGCAGTTCTTTTCCGGGCGGGAACAGTTCCGGGTGCAGCGCGAGGCGCTTGCTGCCCTGCACCTGGATGGCCTTTTCCATGCGGAGGCACAGGCCCTCCATGCTGATGTTCAGCAGCCGGCCGGAGGCCGCCACACCCTCGAAGAAACTCTCGAATACCGCCGCGCTCGCCTTCTCCCGGGATCCGATCCGGGTTCGCATGGCGCTGCGCCGGTCTGCGAAATGGACGGCCCGGGGGACCTTGAACAGGCTCTCCATGTAGCGGCCGCGATCATGGTAGGTGGCCTGGGCCTTGAATCTCATGCCCGCCAGGGGGAAGTTCAGCTCAACGGATTCACCTGGTTTCAGGCGGGGCACTTGGTGGGGAAAACTGAGGGAAAAGAGGAAATCCTGATCGTTCACGAGCTCCACCCGGGCGCTCAGCAAGGCTGGAGGGTCCGAAGGCACGTGGACCTGCAGGAGGGTCCGCAGGCGGGCCAGCTCCTCCAGATAAGCAAGAATCTGCTGTACGTCCATCTGGACGGGCTCACGATCTATATGATCGCTCTTTGCGAAGCCAAAACGCTTCAACATGAATTGTCCTTGGAGACCACCACACTAACGGGGCTCCAAGGGAAATGAAAGCCTTCTGCCAGAAGGCGAAAAGCACCTTAGTGATCGAGAATGACTTTCCGCCGGGCGCCTTCTGGAACCACTTCCAGAGCACGCAAATCCTTTTTCCAGCGGACCTGATCCAGCCCCGTGCCGATGACCACGGCCACGCAATCAGGGGCCGTTCCGTCCCCCTTCAGGGGAAGTGGGGAGATCTCCAGCCGGCCGTCCGCCAGCTGGAAGGCCCAGCGGTCGCTGCCGTCGTTGCGCCGCGCCCACCCGGCGAAGGCGCATACGCCCTTGGCGCGAAGCAGCCCACCCTGGGTTGCCGGGGCCAGCAGCAAGGCCTCCAGTGCCGCCGGGTCCACGGGATGGTCGAAGGCCAAATGGAAGGCCCGTGCCTCCGCGAAGCTGGTGCCAGCCGAGGCCTCCCAGCCTTCGGGCAGGGGCTGGACGTCTCCCAGCCAGGGATCTGGGCTGCCTTCCGGGGCCAGGCCCTGACGGGTCGCCACCATGGGGATCTGCTTGAAGGCTGCGCGCAGCTCGCTTTCCCAGGCCACGGCGCCGGATGGATCCAGATCGGCCTTGCTGAGGTGAATGAGGCTGGCCAGGGCAGCCTGGCGGTGCAGCAGCGGCTTGGTCTTCAGGTGGTCCACCGGGGCCAGGCAGGAGACCACCGTGAGCAGGCCCGCCAGCCGGAGGCGACCCGCCAGGTCGGGCTCCTGCTCCAGGTCGAGCAGGTCGGTGGGATCGGCCAGCCCCGTGGTTTCCAGCACCACCCGCTCGGGTCGCTGGCCCTGGGGCTGGTCGCACCAGGCCCGGAGCGTGGCCACGACGTCATCCCTCAGGCTGCAGCAGACACAGCCGTTCACCAGATTTTCCACACCGGCTAGCTCTGGGCGTTCCGCATCGACCAGGGTGCCGTCCACGCTGATGGCGCCGAATTCGTTGATGAGCACCGCCACCCGGCGGCCAGCTGCGACTTCGGCCTTCAGCAGGCGGTTCACCAAGGTGGTTTTTCCGGCGCCCAGGGGGCCGGTGACGATGAGGATGTCCAAGAGGGTGTTCAGAGGGTGGGTCGCGTCCATCCATCCATGATGCCGCTCGAATGCGAAATGTGAGAGCGTGGATGCGTGGATGCTCTCGACCTCAGCTACCGACTGGCGGTGTCCCTGGCCGGCGCCGTCGCCCGGGCCTGCGTCCGGGGCCTGCCCCCGGGCTGGCGTGTGCGCCTGGAGGCGCAGTGCCCGGATCTTTCGGCGGGCCGGTGGGTTTGGCTGCACGCGGTCAGTGTGGGCGAACTGCTGCTGGCGGATGGTCTGCTGTTGCGGCTGCGGGAGGCCGGGCACCGTGTTCACCTGAGCACGGGTACACCCGCGGGGTTGGAGTTGTTGGCACGACGCCTGCCACGATGGAACGCCGATACGGGCCTCATCACGGGCGGGGCCTTTCCCTTGGATGATGCCGCGGGGCTGGAGCCTTTCCTGCTTCGCCCCCCGGGAGTCTTCATCGCCCTGGAAACCGAACTTTGGCCGGGCCTGCTGCAGGCCCTGGAAACACAGGGCGTGCCGCGCCTGGTGGTCAATGGCAGGCTGACAGATAAATCCATGGACCGGGGTGGCGCCTGGTTGCGCCGGGCGGCCTCGCGGCTTACCCAAGTGGCGGCCCGGGATGAGGCCAGCGCTGAGGCTTTTCGGCGGCTGGGCGCACCCCAAGTGGCCCTGGGTGGAAACCTGAAGGCGGATCTGCCGCCGCCCAATCCCCTGCACCCTGGATGGAATGCCCTGCGCGCGGCATGGGCGGAGCACCCCATTCTGGTCGCGGGCAATACCGTGGAAGGCGAGGAGGCCATCCTCCTCAAGGCCTGGGAGGCTGCTCGTGCCCAGGTTCCCGGGCTGCGTCTGATCCTGGCGCCCCGCCAGCCTCGCCGTTTCGAGGGCGTGGCACAGGCCTTTGCCGCCCGTGGGTTGGCCTTCCGCCGGGCCTCTGACCCCTGGCCCGATGCCGCCGCCTTCGCCGCCACCGACGTTCTGCTGCTCGACACCCTGGGCGAGTTGTCTGCGGTCTACGCGGAGGGCACCGTGGCCCTGGTGGCTGGGGGCTGGACCACAGCCGGAGGGCACAACCCGCTGGAACCCGTGCGGGCAGGCGTTCCCACCCTGTTGGGCCCTGGGTTTACGAATTTCGAGGATCTGGTGCCGCCGCTGTTGGCGGCCGGAAGGCTGGAGGTGGTGGAAAGTGGCGCGATCGAGGAGCGTGTTCTGGCCGCCCTGCAGAGAGCGCCTCTGAGGCCGGGCCCGGCCCCATCCCTGCCGGAGGGCCTGGTTGGGGCTTTGGATCGAACCTGGGCATTGATCGAGCCTCATTTGCCCCGGCTTGGATAGAATCGCTCCAACGGAGCCGTCATGAATCGCAAGGCCACGCATATCCTCCTCATTGATGACGATGTGGCGGTGCTGGACATGGTCCAGTCAGCCCTGGCCCACTACGGCATGGAGGTGCATGCCTACTCAGAGGCGGCCCAGGCGCTGGAACTCATCCAGAATCCCGCCGCGCCGGAATTCGATCTGGTGATTTCGGACATCAACATGGAGGGGCTGGATGGGTTCGACGTCATCCACAAGGTGAAGTCCACCCATCCGCGCCTGCCGGTGGTGCTGATGACGGGCCAGGCCTCCGTGGACTACGCCATCCGGGCCATGCGCCTGGGCGCCGCGAACCTGTTCATGAAGCCCATTGCCATCCGCGACCTGGTGCAGAGCGTCTTCCACCTGGTGGATCTGCACCGGGACTTCCGCCTGGCCGATGACGGACTGCGGGGCCTGGTGAACGAGCGGCGCCACTTCCTCTTTCGATCCGACGAGCTCAACGTGCCCAGCCTCGTGCGGCACCTCACGGACCGCCTGGTGCCCATGGGTTTCGCCTCCACCAGCAACCTGGATGTCATCGCCATGGCCTTTCACGAAGCCCTGGTGAACGCTCTGGAGCATGGCAACCTGGAACTGGATTCCAGCCTCAAGGGCGACCTCTTCGCAAAGGAGGATCCCTATGGGCTTCTGCGGGACCAGCGCATGGCCGATCAGGCCTACGCAGGCCGCCTCATCGAGGTGCGCCTGGCCATGGACACCGAGCGCTTCGAAGTGGAGATCAGCGACGAAGGCAAGGGCTTCGATGCCAGCAAGCTGTCGCCCCTGCGCGGCGATTCCGAAATGGCACCTCACTGTGGGCGCGGCCTGCCATTGATCATGCTGGTGATGGATGAAGTCCATTTCAGTGACAAGGGCAATCAGATCCGGCTGGTGCTGCGGAGGAAGTAAGGCACTTCGCGCGACAACAAAAAACGCGGCCCTGGCCGCGTTTTTTGCAGGGTGAAAAGCCGGTTCTTAGAACGCGCCTTCCACGAAGGCCTTGAGCTGGGGCTTGGGCTGGCCACCCACGAGCTTGTTCACAGGCTTGCCGTCCTTGAACACGATGAGGGTGGGGATGCTCATGATGCCGAACTGGCCGGCCACCTGCGGGTTGTCGTCCACGTTCATCTTCACGAACTTGGCCTTGCCCTGCATTTCAGCGGCCAGCTCATCGAGGACGGGGGCGATCATCTTGCAGGGGCCGCACCAGGGGGCCCAGAAATCCACCAGGGTCACCCCCTGGGCAACCGCCTGGGGGAACTCGGCGTCGGTGATGTGCGCAACGAGGTCGGACATGGGAACTCCTTTCAAGTTCGGTCAGGGTACGGGAAGGGGGCCGTCGGGATTGGAGCCCCCCCATTGGGCGATGGTGAAAATGCTCATGTAGCGTTCGTTGGTTTCGCGCAGGCGCTGGGCGAGGACTTCGCATAGGGCATAGAGGATCTTCAGCGCGATGTGGTGCTGCACTTCGATGAGGGCCCGCAGATCCTGCAGCGGGATGAAGAACAGCTCGGTGGCCTCATTGGCGATGGCATCTGCGGCCCGGGCGGAGACATCGATGAGGGCCATCTCGCCGAAAAAGGCCGGCGGTTCCAGCACGGCCAGGGCCTCCTCGCCCGTGGCGCTCTGCTTGGAGATGCGCACCGAGCCCTTCACCACGATGTAGAGGCCATCGCCTGCATCCCCTTCCCGGAACAGCACCTCACCGGCCTGGCAGGAACGCCTTTGGCCGATGAAGAGGATCTGGGCGCGCTCCGTCTCGTCCAGGTTCCTGAACAGGGGAGACTGGGTCAGGAAGGTGGCGTCGATCAACGCTTATCCAGAGTGGGCTTATCCGGGGAGGAATGAGCTGCGGCGGGTTCCAATGGCACGTGGGCGCAAAGGTCGAGGCCGAAGCCACGGAGGCCAATGTACTTGGTTTCATGGCGGCTGAGGAGGCGCATTTTCCCGATGCCGATCTGCCTCAGAATCTGGGCGCCCACGCCGAAATCCCGGTCGCTCATGGCCTGGGCCTGCACCGGGCCCTCGTCGGCCACACCGGGCGTGTGGGCATGGCGGCGCAGGTAGACCAGTGCTCCGCGACCCTCCTTGGCCAGCACGCCCATGGCCTTCTGGAACAGGCCGGATTCGAAGCCGTGGAGGTCGTCGGGCAGGGTTTCCACATGCACCCGCACCAGGGGCGGCTCGCCGCCCGCGGCCAGATCGCCGAGCACGAAGGCCAGGTGGCTGCCGCCATCCAGCAGGCTCTGGAAGCGGTGGACCTTCAACTCGCCCCAGATGCTGGTCATGGTGCGGGTTTCCAGGGGCTTCACCAGGGGCTCCTGGCGCAGGCGGTAGGCCACCAGATCGGCCACGGTGACCAGGGGCAGGCCGTGCTTCTGGCAGAAGGGCACGAGGTCCGGCACCCGGGCCATGGTGCCGTCATCCTTCATGATTTCGCAGATGACGCCGCTGGGGTGGAGGCCCGCCAGGCGCGCCAGATCCACGCTGGCCTCGGTCTGCCCAGTGCGGGTGAGCACGCCGCCGGGACGGGCGCGCAGGGGGAAGACGTGGCCGGGCTTCACAAAATGCTGGGGTTTGGCGTCCGGGGCAATGAGGGCCTCGATGGTCCGGGAGCGGTCCTGGGCGCTGATGCCCGTGGTGGTGCCCTCCCGGGCTTCCACGGAGACGCAGAAAGCGGTCTCGAAGGGGCTGGTGTTGTCTCGGACCATGAGGGGGATCTGGAGCTTGTCCAGGAGGGGCCCCTCGAAGGCGGCGCAGATGAGGCCGCGGCCATGGGTGGCCATGAAGGCGATGGCTTCCGGGCTCACATGCTCGGCCGCCAGGGTGAGATCACCTTCGTTTTCCCGGTCCTCGTCATCCACCACCACGACCATGCGGCCCTGGCGGATGGCTTCGATGGCTTCCTCAATGGAAGCGAAAGGGGAGTCGGGGCGGGCGCTCATAGGACATCCAGCATCGCTCATGAGACCTTCCTGGGGAAGTGCGCACTACGAGGTGTGGACGCACTCCGTGGTATGGTTGGGCATCCGATTCATCTTCCCCGAGAGGAACAACCCATGTCCCAGGGTGTGATCCAAGGCTCCATGCGCGAGGCGCCGCTGCCCGACATCATCCAGCTTGTCAGCCAGGGCGGGAAGTCCGGTTGTTTCCATGTGCAGCAGGAGGCCTCACGGGCCCGCATCTACCTGAAGGACGGACGCATCATCCACGCGGTCACCCATGCCGGGGAGGGATTCGAGGCCCTCATGGAAGTGGCCCTGTGGCTGGATGGCACCTACCGTTTCGAGGAGGAGGCGGCTGAAGTGACTGCCACCATCACCAAGCCCAACGCCTCCATCCTGATGGAGTTGGGACGCCGGATGGATGAATGGCGCGTCATCAGCCAGAAAGTCCCTTCGGTGGAGCTCTACCCCGCCTCCACCCTTCTGCCCGGGGAAACGGCGCAGGGGGTGAATCCCCGCGAAGCCAAGCTGCTGGGCCTGGCCACAGGCTATTACACCGTGGCGGAGCTGGCTGAAGTCCTGCAGAAACCCGTGCTCAATGTGGCCAAGGATCTCTATGGCCTGGTCATGGCCGGCCACCTGGTGATGAAGGGCATCCGCTCCGGCAAGGCTCCGAAGGTGGAAGCCCCCGTGGAAGCCCCGGCAAGGGAATTGGTGCCGGCCTCGGCGATGTTCGCCGCCTCCGGGCCCGTGACTCCCCAGTTCCCGGAAGAGGAAACAGCCATTGTCCGCATCCAGGCGCCGCCTCCGCTGCCCCGGATGGGTGGCTTTCCCGAGAACGAGGAGCCGTTGCCGGAAACGGTGGGCGGCGGCGTGGCTGGAGGGGTGCCCCTGACCCCTCCTCCTCCCTCCCAGGCGCAAGGGACGGCTCCCAAGCCTGCGCCCATGGACGATCCCCAGCGCATGGTCAAGCTCATGAACTTCACCCAGCGCATCGCCCAGGCCGCCAAGATGGTGCTGCCCGAAGCGCAGCATGAAATGGTGAACCGGCTCCAGGCCAAGGCCACCCAGCAGATCATTTCCGGAGATGGCCCCGAGGCCGTCAAGGGCTTGGCCCTGGCCATCAGCCGGGGCGCGGTGGATGCGGGCTGCGACGCGGACATGGTTCGCACCTTGAACACCCACCTCAAGGCCCTCTTCTCCACCAAATAGGTTCCCGATGACATCCCGTCTGTTCCTCGGCCTCGCGGCCACCTTGTTGTTGTTGACTGCGGGATGCAAGGAGCCGGATGGCTCTTCGGGGGGCACCAGCGGCGCGGCCCTGTACGCCTTCGATTCCACCACCAACGCGGTGTTCATCTGGAAGGACGTGAGCGCGGTCTATGACGCCACGACCACGCCCTCTCCCAGCTTTCAGATCACCTCCAGCCTCTTCAGCAAGGTGTCCAGCCTGGCCTGGGGTGGCCTCGCCTTTGATCGGCAGCGGGGCATCCTCTACCTGGTGTCCGATACCGGCACCATCGTGCGGGTGAACAACATCCGCTCCCAGTCGGGCGCCGTGCCCAATGGCGAGGTCTACTCCTTCAGCCTCGCTAGCACGGGTCGACTCACCAATGGGAAGTTCGGACAGATCGCTCTGGATCCTCAGAACGACACCCTCTTCATCACCGAAACCGGAGACAGCAACACGCAGATCTGGGTGGTGGCCAGCGCCAGCGCCCAGATCCAGGATGCCACCGTCGCCCTGCAGGCCTTGCAGATGAGCGGCGATTCGGGCGGCACCGGCGTGGCCGCTGCCAGTGGGACGGTCTATGCCTTCATGAAGGATGGCGGCACTGTGGGCACCGATGCGCTCACCGGACCCCGCCTCCGCAAGGGCAACGCGGTCTCCTTCGACGCCTCCCAGGTGATCCTGGGCAGCTCAACCACCTTGGGCATCTACGGCAGTCTGGCCCTGGACACGGGCAATGGCTACCTCTTCGTGGCCCGCCACAACACCGATGCCGCCAGCACGGCGGCGCCCATCCAGGCCTTCCGCACAGGCCAGTTCGGACTCTCCTATAACCAGGCACCCGCGCTCACCGTGGGCACCGCTGCGGGCCAGCCGGACCTGCGCGTGCTTTCCCATCCGGGCACCAAGGATTGGCTGGTGGGTCTGCGCGGCAACGGCACCACCGGCTACAACACCATCTACCTCTGGAAATCGCCTCTGGGCGGGACGGCGGCCAAGGTGGCCACCGCTGCCAGTGGCAGCGTGTTCAAGGGCGTTGCCGTGGATGGGAACGCCTCGTGACGAGCCTGCGCCTGCTGGGGCTGCTGCTGCAGGATGTGCTCCGGGATCTCTTCCGGCACCGCGGCCAGTACGTGCTCGCCGTGCTCACCCTGGCCTCCGGCCTGCTGCTGGCGGGCGGTGGCCTGCTGTTGGTGGAGAGCCTCGACCGTTTCGTGGGCCGCCTGGAGGGCATGGCCAAGGTGGTGGTCTACGCCGCCGAAGGCCGCACCCTGGATGAAACGGCGGCGAAGCTGAAGCGGGATCCGCGCTTTCGCGAGGTGCGGCGCATGACCGCCGAGGAAAACCGGCAGCGGTTCATGGCGGCCACCCGCGAAGCAGGGCTGCTGCTGGAAAGCGCGGGCAAGGACGCCCTTCCCGAAAGCATCGAGCTGAGCCTTCGCCCGGATCTGGCTACGGGGGCCCGGGCCGTGGAAGTGGCTGAAAGCCTGCGCAGCTTGCCCGGCGTGGGGGATGTCCTGGCCGATCAGGAGCGTCTGGAGAACCTGCAGCGCATGGCGCGCATGCTGCGTTCGGCCCTCACCACCCTGGGCGTGCTGCTGCTGCTGGCCGCGGGCTTCGCCACGGGCAACGTCATCCGCATGAGCATCCTCGCCCGGGAAGAAGAGATCACCATCATGCGGCTCGTGGGCGCTTCCGAATCCTTCATCCGCACGCCGCTGCTGCTGGAGGGCGCGTTCCTGGGCGTCGGTGGCAGCCTCATCGCGCTGCTGGGGCTCTTCGCCCTTTGGCTTCCCCTGTCCCGCGGCGTGGGCGGCCTCTCGCCCATGCTGGTGGAACTGGCGCGGCTCGGGTTCTTCTCCTGGATCAGCATGTTCCTGCTCACGTTTGTTGGGGCGGCCACGGGCGCCCTGGGCGCCCTGTGGGCCTTCTGGACCACCCGCAAGGCCCAGCGCGAAGAAGCCGCGCTCATGGAGAGTGCGGGCTGATCAGAACGCTTCACCACCGAGCCACTGAGGTCACGGAGGAAAACACGGAGTGAAGGGAGCTTCAATTCTCCACGGCCCTCGGTGCTCGGTGTGCCTCCGTGGTGAATCAGTTTTTCCAGCGCCGCGGATCGGCCTCTGAAAGCCCCAGCTGATCCAGCACGCGGGTGGCGAAGGTGTCGAAGAGGTCCTCCAGCGATTTCGGGCCGCTGTAGAAGCCCGGCATGATGGGCATCACCACAGCGCCGGCATCGTGGAGGCGCAGCATGTTCTCCAGGTGGATGCGATTGAGCGGCGTTTCGCGCAGGCAGATCACGAGGGGGCGGCGCTCTTTGAGGCACACATCCGCGGCGCGGCTCACCAGGGATTCGCTCACGCCCGAGGCGATGCGCCCCATGGCGCCCGCGCTGCAGGGCACGATGGCCATGCCGTCGTGGCGGTGGGAGCCAGACGAGATATCGGCGCCGAGGTCGCGCTCGTCCCGCAGGCTCACCTTGGGGAGGGCCGCCAGTTCCTTGGGCGTCAGGCCTGTTTCATCCAGGAGGCAGCGCTTCCCCGTGGGCGAGAGCAGCAGCGCCACCTGCTCCACCAGCGGACTGGCGGAGAGGCGCCGCAGCGCCGCCACCCCGAAGGCGGAGCCGGAAGCACCGGTGATGGCGAGGGTGAAGCGGAGGCCCATGTTGGCTCCCAATCAGTTCCTAGTCCCCGGCGGGCCGGTAGGCACCGAAGAAGATGGCGTTGAAGAGGAGGCGGCGGGTGAAGGGTGTCTGGGCCCGGAAGACAGGATCGCCCGCCACCAGGATGAGGGTCCCGAGGCCCGAGTGTTCGCGAATCGCGTAGGCCGTCTGCTGCAGCTTGGCCTCCAGCCCCTTGGGTACCAGCCCGGAGACCTTCAGCCCCTCCTTGACGTAGAAGAGTGGGTTTTCCCCGCCCGGGCTCAGTTCCAGGATGGGATCGCTGGTGTTCAGCACGGCGGCGCCTTGTTCTGCGTGCAGCCCCCAGGCCAGGGGATGGCTGCCATCCACGCGGACCTTCAGGAACGCACCGGGAATGCTCTCCTCCAGGGCCCGTTCCTCGCGCTGGTCCCAGGGGCGCAGGAGGTCGGCGGGGTCGGTCTTGGGCGCTTCCCGCTTGGGATCCTTCTCCTTCAGATGGGCTTCCTCGGCGGCCTTGCCCAGCAGGTGGTAACCCGTTGAAGTGAGACCTGCCCGAGAGGTATAAGCGGCCCCGCCCTGGAAAGCGAGGAGGCTGCCACCGCCTGCGACCCAGGCCTTCAGCTTGGCCGCACCACCTTCGCCCAGCACCTGCTGCCAGCCCCGGCCTTCACCGCCATCATCCACCAGGATCAGGTGGGTGTAGCGGCTCAGCGTGGCCGCGCCCAGGCGCTCGGTGCGCAGCTGCACGAAGGGCAGGCCGGCTTCCGTGAGCGTGTGGGCCAGCGCGCCGAAAGCGGTGGGGTTGGCCGGGCGGTCCATGAGCAGGGCGATGCGCGGAGCCTTCAGGATGAGCGTTCGGTTCGAGCCGAGGTCGGGGCCTGCGGCCATCTGGGCGGTGTCCGTGGGGAGCACCGGGTGCTGGTTCTGATGGGCCAGGGCCTGCAGCCGCATCCGGAGGGTGGGCGGATTTCCCCGGCGGGGCAGCACCAGGGTGCCGGCCTCCAAACGCTGGCCCAGGTGCGTGGCCGGTTCAGCCAGGGCCGAGGCCTTGTAGCCTTCCTGCAGCAGGGCGGCCAGGGTGCGCTCCACGCCTTCGTGACCGGCGGGAACGAGGTAGCCCCAGGCGGCTTCGGCGAGTTCGATGGCGCTGGGCTTGGCCTCCTCCGCGATGACGCTGACCTTGGGCCGGGTCTTAGCGCGCCAAGCCGGGGTGTGGAAGGCCAGGGGCAGGCTCCAGGCCGTGGTGTCGTAGGTGGGCTTGGGGCCCATGCGGGCTTCGCCTTCGAGCAGGGCCTGGGCCAGGGCGCCCCGGGGCTGATCCAGGGGCACCAGGAAGCTGCCTGCGGGAAGCGTTTTGGCCTGGGCCAGGCCGATGGGCTCCAGCCCCGTGGTGGTCAGGTCAGCGCCGGTGCGCTGCACCTCGATGCCGTTGCGCCGCAGGACGGCCACCAGGGCGCGGGTGCGCGCCGGATCATCGCCCTCCGCCAGCAGGAAGGCGCCAGCCTTCTCCCCGAGGGCCACCCGTTCGCGCCGAGCGCGCTGGAAATCCCAGAGCAGGGCCTGCCGCTCACTGGCGGCGGTGGCCACGGTGGCGAGGCTGGCCGCGGTATGGCGGCGGATGCGGAATTCCAGGGTGAGCACCTCGCCATCCAGCCGCTTGTAGGCGAGACCGCCTTGGCCACCCGCCTCGAAGGTCATGCCCACGGCCCCCTGGAAGGTGGGCCAGGAATCGCCGTAGCCGGGGTAGAACAGATCGAAGACATCGCGGCTGAAATAGGCCCAGCCCTGGGCGTCGAAGGCGCGGGCGATGCCTTTGCCGAAGGCCGTCTGCCAGCGGCCCGAGAACGATTCAGGCAGGGCCTCGTGGATGGGCTGCATGGTGGGCGGGAAGTAGTACGAGGCCTCGGCCCACATCTCGTGGACATCCGCGGCCACCTGGGGATTCCACTGGAGGAAGGCCGCCGTTTTCGCGCGGGTTTCCGCCTGGGTCTGCCAGGCCCAGTCGCGGTTCAAATCGAAGAGCCGGTGGTTGAAACGGCCGCTGGGCCAGCGGGGCGCATTCTGGGCATCCATGGGATCGTCCACCACGAAGGGCACGGCGGTCTCGGCCACGGACTGGATGTGCCGGGCGCGGCCATCGGGGTTCTGGGTGAGGTCCATCAGGATCACCACCCGCTCCAACTGCTTGAGCACTTCGGGATTGCGGGCCGAAGCAAAGTGGTAGGCCACGGCCAAGGCCGCCTCCGAGCCTGAGGCTTCTGAACCATGCACGGAATAGCCCAGCCACACGAAGACCGGGTTGTTCTCCGCGATGCGCTGAGCCTCGCCCTCGGAACAACCCCGGGGATCCGCCAGCTTGGCGTTGCGGGCTTTCGATTCCTCGAGGCGTTTCAAGTTCTCCGGCGAGGTAATCACGAGGAAGGGCTGTTCGAGGCCTTCCTCCGTGGTGTTCAGCGTCGACAGGCGTACGCGGTCTGGAGCCGCTGCGGCCAGGGCGCGGGCATAGGCCATCAACTCGGCGTGGGGCGTGTAGCGGGCTCCCAGGCTGGGCTGGGGGACGTCCGGCCGATGATCCGAGGCGGGCAGCAGTCCCGCAGGCAGCCCAGCCAGCAGCGGGGTGGTGCAGAGCAGGGCGGGAAGGGCCAGGCGGACATGCCGCATGGTCAAGCCAGTTCCAGGAAGGCCGGACCGGCATGGGTGATGGATCCGGCCCCGAAGGTGATGACCAGATCCCCGCTGCGGGTGAGGCGCTTCATGGCCTCGGGCAAATCCTCCACGCGGCCCACCAGGTGGACGTCCTTCTGGCCGTGGGCGCGCAGGGCCTCGGCCACGGCCGCGCCATCCACGCCCTGGATGGGTTGCTCTCCGGCGGCGTAGATATCCGTGACGATGACGGAATCCGCCTGGAAGAACGCGGTGCCGAATTCTTCGAGCAGGGCCTTGGTCCGGCTGTAGCGGTGGGGCTGGAAGGCGGCCACGAGGCGCCGGTCCGGGAAGCCCGCACGGGCGGCATCCAGGGTGGCGGCGATCTCCGTGGGATGGTGGCCGTAGTCGTCCACCACCAGCACGCCGCCCTTTTCGCCCTTGAGGTGGAAGCGGCGGTCGGCGCCCGTGAAACTGGAGAGGCTGGCGCGGATGACCTCGGGTTCCACATCCAGCTCCAAGGCGATGCCGATGGCGGCGAGGGCATTCAGCACCATGTGATGCCCCGGCACGCCCAGGCTGAAGGCGCCCAGGTCCGCGCCATGGGCCGTGACCTTGAAGTGGGTGCGGAAGCCCTCCTGGCGGATCTCGCGGGCGCGGATGTCCACCTGGGGATGGGTGCCGTAGGTGCGCACCTGGCGCTTCAGGCGGGGGCGCACGGCGGCGGCGTTGGCGTCGTCCATGCAGAGGAACACCGAGCCATAGAAGGGCACCTTGTTGGCGAAGGCCACGAAGGCCTCCTGGATTTCGTCCAGATCCTTGTAGTGATCGAGGTGCTCACGATCGATGTTGGTGATGACCGCCAGCGTGGGATTGAGCATGAGGAAGCTGCCGTCGCTTTCGTCGGCCTCAGCCACCAGGAAGGGGCCCTTGCCCAGCTTGGCGTTGCTGCCGATGGTGCCGAGCTTGCCGCCGATGACGATGGTGGGATCGATGCCGCCCTGGCTGAGCACCTGGGCCACCATGCTGGTGGTGGTGGTCTTCCCGTGGGAGCCCGCCATGGCGATGCCGTACTTCATGCGCATCAGTTCCGACAGCATCTCTCCGCGGGGAATGACGGGCACCTTCGCCGCATGGGCCGCCACCACCTCGGGGTTGTCTCCCTTCACGGCGGAACTGATCACCACCACCTGGGCGCCCTCGATGGCTCGGCCGTGGTGGCCCAGGTGCACCGTGATGCCCAGGCTGCGCAACCGTTGGGTGACGGAGCTTTCCTTGAGATCGGAACCGGAGACCTGGTAGCCCAGGTTGGCGAGCACCTCGGCGATGCCCGACATGCCGATGCCGCCGATGCCCACGAAATGGATGTGCTGGATCTTGCCGAACACCTGAAGGCCCCCATCATTGAATCTGCCAGGATACCCCTGTGTCACACTCCTGGCATGCCTCTCGCAATAAGCCTTCCAGCCCACGGATCAAGGAGGGAATCATGAGTCGAACTGCCCCGTCTCTGCTCAGTCTGGTTCTGATCGCGACCCTGGCCGGTGGGTCCCGTTTGTGTGGCGAAGTGCCTCAGGAGCGCATCGTGCAACGTCCAGCGCCCAATGCCCAGAGGCCCCTGACGCCACCCCCCACGGCGACCCAGACCCGGGAATCCCTCGGAACCGCCCCTGATCCTGGGCCGCGCCCCCTTCGGGGTCAGAATGATCGCGGCGTTTCTTCCCCTCGCCGCATTGGAAACAATGGTTCCGCTGCGGTGATTCGTCCGCGGTTCTATCCCGGCTCCAGAACCGTCATCCCCCGACAGTTGGACCGGGCGGTCTTCTTCCCGACCCCCGCGTTTTGGCATGGTCGGGATCTCACGGCGGAAATCAAGTGGATGGCCCGTTCTGGGTTCATTCCGGTCAGCCCCATTGGCGATTCTGTGGACATGCTCACGGATTACTCTCAGCAGCCGGCCGGCTGGCGGGCCTATGGCGTCTCTGTTCCCGCGGGCGGCACCGTGGTGCTGGAGGTGCAGCACCCGAAATCCGCCTGGTTCCGGCTCATGCTCATGGATAAATGGGGCCAACCCGGGCCCGGCATGCTCGAGTCCGCCATCGCCTACCGGCCCATCCAGGTGTTCTACAAGAATCCCGACAAGGAAGCCCGCGCCGTCTATGTCATCGTCGACGACCCCGGCTGGTGGTCCGATGCGAAGGACCCCTACACCCTGCTGATCCGCCGTGATTGGGACCCGGCAAAAACCGACCTCAGCCAGGTCAAGATGGTGGCCGGTCTCTGGGGTGCCATGCCCAGCGTCAGTGCAGAATTCCGTGGCCCCAGCCTCTCAGGCCCTGCGGTCTATCCGCGGTAGTCCTCTCCGCAGGCGCATGCAAAGGCCCGGCTGAGCCGGGTCTTTGCTTTGTCTGTGCAAGGAAGGCCGTTCCGTTGCGGCCTATTCCCAAGGGCAGGCTTGGGTCACCTGCATGCGGAAGGTTCGGCTTTCAACGCTGAGCTCGGCGCGGTCCCGCTCCGCCGCGGGTTCACCATCCAGATGCCAGGGCAGGGGGTGGTCCAGGCGCAAGGTGGCCCGAAGGAAACGCCCTTCCCGGCGCAGCGAGGAGCGGCCTCCCTCCCGGAACAGGCTGGGCCCCTCGGTCATGAGGTCCAGCAGGGAGGGCCTGGCCAGGGTCGCCCACTGCAGGGCGCCGTCCGTGGGATCGGCCCCGGGGGCGATCCAGAGGCCCGAGCCATACTGGGGCAGGTTGGCGAAGCACAGGCTCCAGGCGGATTCCGGCAGGTCTGGTGGCGGGGCCTGGAAGGCGGCCTTGATGCGGGCCAACCGTCCCGGGTCCGTCGGCATGGGGCTCGTCTCGGCCTCCCAGGCAAGCGGCACGCTGGGCCAGGAACGCCACAGGGACAGACAGGCCCGGGCGTACCGAGAGAAACCGCGCCCGGGCAGGGCGGCGAAGCGATGGGCCACGGCGGCCTCGAAGCCCGTGCCGCAAAGGTTCAGAAAGGGCTCGCCATCCAGGCGGGGAAGATCCATGCGCAGTTCCCGGCCCTCCAGCAGGCGCTGAAGCGCTCCCGAAGGCTGCAGGGGCGTGCGAAGCCCCCGCACCAGCCCGTTGCCACTGCCGCCGGGGATGGCCGCGAGGGGCACCGGGTTGCCGCGCTGGATGAGCGCCTTGGCTGCGTGGTGGAGGGTGCCGTCACCCCCCCAGACAAACAGGGGCAGTCCGGCCGCTTGGGCCTGGGCGATGGCCGGTTCGAAATCCCAGGGTGGGCCGAAGGCGAGGGGTTCCACCTGCTCGCGGAGCACCTTCGGAAGGGCCCGGAGCAGCGCATCCGGATCCTTGGGCGAACTTCCCGAAGCAGCGTTGAAGAGGAGTGGCGCCTTCATCTGGCGAGGATACCCCATCAGGTGCAGCGGAGATCCGGTTGTCAGCTTTAACGGCTTCCCAGGATTGGCGCGGGCTGGCATTCTTTCCGCACAGACGCTGCTTTCATCACGGAGACCACCCCATGTCCCAGCTCAATCTGGTCCTGGCCATCCCCCAGGGTTCGGTGATCGCGACCTCCCTCGGTGTGGAGGGCCTGGCCCTTCATCGCAGCCCCGGTGCCGGGCGCTACTTCCAGGGCCGTGAAGTCTATGTGGATCTGGCGGTTTCGGGTGGCAAGCCCGGCTTCACCTACCAGGAAGAAGGCGGCTGGCGCGATGCCGCGGGCGACACCGCGGTGGCCCTGGATGCCTGCAAAGACGGCAAGAAGCGGACGAAGACGGCCCTGTCCAACAACGGTTTCAGCATCACCCCCATCGAGGCCTACAACGGTGTGACCCTCGCGAAGACGGGTGGCCAGACCCTGTCTCTGGAAGCCAAGGTTGAGCTGGCCCGCACCAAGGCCCACACCTACGCCTGGGGCCAGACCCTGCGTCCCGACGACATTGCCGAACTGGCGGGATCCGCCAAGCCCGCCGCGCGCAAGCCGCGTCTCTACATGGTGCTGGCCCCCGTGGAACTGGTGGTGCTCTCCAACCTCACGCCAGCCGAGTACGCCTGGTACGCCACCCACCGCCCCGGCAAGGTGTTCCGTCAGGTGATGTTCACGGAGCTGGAACCCAGCGGCCGCGGCCTGGTGGCCGACACGGTTTATGAATCGGCGGTGGCGGAGCTCACGGCCGATCCCACCAAGAAAACCAAGACCGTCTATACCGGCGGCTCTCTGAATCGGGTGCCCTACCAGTCCTGGGTGGGCTATGCGGGCGGCGCTGAAGGGGGCCTCTACATGGCGGATCGTGAGCACATCGTTCTTTGGAAGCTGCCGGCCACTCACCCCCGTTCCTGGGACAAGGCCGAGTAGCCGCCAGCCTTCGAGGTAATACCAAGGGCGGGGCTGAACGGGGCCCCGCCCTTGGTGTTTCTGTTCCGAGGGAGGGCCCATCTGGAACGGCCTCTGCCTCGACAGGGTGGCGGGTCCTGCTTGCCCTTCGGGTTGGGCACGGGGTGTCGGAAAAGTGGACCAGCCAGATTTGTCCCAAGTGGACCTGGGCTGGAGGCCCGCCCTTCGGAATGATGGATTTCATCGGCTTCGGCGCATGCCTCCGGTTTCGCCCCGTCAGTGACTTTCACCAACCAGTTGCAGGAGGCCGCCATGGGACGGGAAGGACGCAGACCAAGTGCAGGTCCCAAGGACCGGCCATGCCCCCGGATTCACGCTGAGCGGGCGGTCGCGATCAGCCTCCCGGCGGGAGGCACTTCCGCTGGGAAGGCCCTGGGGTCGCTCCTGTAATGGCTGAATGGATCTCTTCCAAAGGCCGGTCTCTTCTGAGGCTCGAGGCCAAATCCTGCCACAGGCTTCTGGCCGACATGTGCGCGCTGGCGGCCCGGCGCGAATGGGAACCGGAGTTCAACCTTCCTCGGCTGACTTTGCATCTGCACTCCGGACAAAGCACTTCCGGGTACGCGTTGCGCATGGCCGCAGAGGAAGATGGCCATTGGGTGCTTCTCTTCCATGTTCCCGGGCCAGACCTTCAGAACCTCCGGTACGACGTCATGCACCTGTCTCTGGCCTCCATCAGCGCTGTGATTCTGCATGACGCTCCTGCGTACGCGCCTGAAACCGAGGCGCCCACCCTGCTGGAACTGGAACGCCGCGTGGCGAGGCTGGAAGAGCAGCTCGTACGCCACATCGGGCTGCCCATATCCCTCGAAGCGGCCTGGCAGGATTTGGCGGACCTTCCTGGCATCCGCCATCGTCTGGCCAATGCCTTGGATGACCTCGAATCGATTTTCGAGGAGATGGCGCGCGACACGCTGGCACTGGCTGCCCTGCGCAGCCAGCTGAAGCATGTGCGGATTGGCGTGGGGACCGAAGCGGGCGCCCGAATGAAGGGGGATGCCTTCCGGATCGTCCTGGCCAAGGGCTTTGAGAACCTTGATCGGGCCTCGATGAAGCGTTCACTGGAATCCGGCCTCTAGGCCGGAAGGCTGGCCCTCAGCGCCGGAAGCGAATCGGCGGCGCCTCCAGCAGCAGGGCTTCCTGGGTGACGGGATGTTTCAGACCCAGGCGCCAGGCGTGAAGCCAGAGGCGATCAGAGGCAGCGCCGCCGTAGAGCGCATCGCCCAGGATGGGCCGGCCCAGGTGCTGCAGGTGGACGCGGATCTGGTGCGTACGGCCCGTGTGGATGCGGGCGACGATCCAGTGACCGGGCACGAGCCCGGCGGTTTCTTCAGCGGTGGCAGGCCGGAAATCCGTGCGGGCGGACTTGGGGTCCATGAGATCGCCCCGGCAACCGAAGCGGCCTGGATCGGCACCGCGAATCCGGCCAATGGCTTCCTCCACCGTGCAGGCTTCCAGGGGTTCCGAGATCCGCGCCAGGTAGAGCTTCACCAGATCCCGTGAGGCGAAGGCCGCCGCGAGGCCCGCGTTGGCCTTGGGGTCCTTGGCCAGCACCAGCAGGCCCGAGGTGCCCTGATCCAGGCGATGGTGCAGGGCCAGCTTCAGGTCTGGGCGCTGGGTCTTCAGCAGGGCCAGCAGGTCGTGGCGGTCCGAGGCCCAGGTGCCCTGGGTGGCGATGCCCGCGGGCTTGTCCACGGCCAGGATCCATGCATCCTCGAAGACCACGGGGATGGCGGTATCGGGCACCGGCGGCAGATCCGGATCGAAGGCCACCCGCACCTCCGTGCCGGGCTTCACCACCTTGCCCGCCACCTTGACCCGCTTGCGATCCACCTGCACCCCGCCCAGCTTCAGGGCCTCCCGAGCCGAGCGGCGCGACAGCTCCGTGCGCTTGGCGATGAGCTGATCAAGACGCAACTCGGCGTCTTCGGGGTCCACGGTGAAGGTCCATTTGCGAAGCGTCATGGCTCCAGACTAACTGGTGACGGGAATTGCCTCAAAAAACGAGGCAGTTCCCGCGGGGCTTTGGCATGCTGTTAGGCGGAGGCTCCCATGATCCGAATGCTTCGCGCCGGCCTGTTCCTGGCCCTGGCGGTGATCGCCGCCGCGGCCGACCTTCCCGTGTCCGGCTGGACGCTGAAACCTGGCTCGACGGCCAAGGCTTCGGGCCTGCGCCTGGAAGCGGCGGCGGAAGGATCGGAAGCCACTTTGGCTTCGGCGTCCTTGAGCCTGAAGGTGGGCGAGCTCTACCGCCTCAGCGCCACCGTCCGCACCGACAGGGTGAAGGCCGACGCGCTGGCCCGCTATCCCACGGCCCTGGGGGCCTGCCTCTCCATGGAGAGCTTCCCCTTCACCAACGCCTCGCAGAGCGTGGCGGGCACCTCGGAGCGCAAAGTCTCGACGCTGTTCCTGGCCACCAGCCCCAGCGACCGCGTGCAGCTGCACCTGGGCCGCAACGGCAAGGCCACGGGCGCGGCCACCTTCAGCGACGTGAAGCTGGAAAAGGTGGAGGATGTCACTGCCTTCATTCCCATGGAGACCGTTCGCTGGGCGGGGAAGGGCTTCCGCTATGAGATGGGCGGCTGGACCTTCCTGCACATCGAGGGCGCCCCCTACGCGCGGGGCCGCCAGCACGGCGAGCTCATGGCCGACGAGATCGTCCGCTACATCACCAAGCTGGGCGTGCAGAAAAACGCGGCCGATCCGGTGCGTGGCTGGGCCGATCAGCGGCAGATGGCCGATGCGCTGTTCTTCCGCAAGTACGACGTGGAATTCCTGGAGGAGATGAAGGGCATCGCCGATGGCGCCGTCAAGGCGGGCGCCAGCTTCAAGGGCCGCCCCGTCGACCTGCTGGACATCGTGACGCTCAACAGCGCCGTGGACATGAGCTCCCTGCAGGAGGGCCTGACCCACGCGCCGAATCCGCTCACGGGGCGCACCTTCATGAGCGGTGACGACGAGATGGAGAAGGGCGGGAAGGGCGACCACTGCTCCTCCTTCGTGGCCACCAAGGGCGCCACCAAGAGCGGCCGCTTCATCCTCACCCAGATGTTCATGTGGAACGGTTACACGGGCACCGAATGGAACGTGATGCTGGACATCGTGCCGGAGAAGGGCCACCGCCTGGTGCTGCAGACCTTCGCGGGCGGCATCCACAGCGGTACCGATTGGTACCTGAATGCCTCGGGCCTGGTGATGGGCGAAACCACCGTGGGCCAGACGCCCTTCAATGCGGATGGCACACCCCAGAGCAACCGCATCCGCAAGGCCGCCCAATACGCGGCGAATATCGACGAGGCCGCCGCCATTCTCTTCAAGCAGAACAACGGCCTCTACACCAACGACTGGACCATGGCCGACACCAAGACCGATGAAGGCGCCTGCTTCCTGCTGGGCACCGAGAAAACGCGCATGTGGCGCACGGGCGCTAAGGGCAAGCCTGCGGATACGCCGGGCAACCACCGCGATTTCATCTGGGCCAACAACAACAACCGCGATCTCGAGGTGCGCGGCGAGTACGGGGCCAACCCCGAGAACGCGCCTGCGGATCTGGCCTTCAATACCTGGAACCGCGACATCGCCTTCCAGGAGGTGTTCAAGGCTTATGGCCAGAAGGGCTTCGACATTGACATCGCCACGCGCGTGATGGCCACCAGCCCCATCAACCGGCCCCACGCCTGTGACGCCAAGCTCACCACCTCCGAGATGGCGGAAAAGCTCGTGTTCATCGCCCACCAGGGCAAGACCACGCTGCGCGAGAAGATGGTCGGCGGACGGTGGATCCCCGATCTTCCTGGCGCCACACCCCACCTGACCCACGGCTACACCGCCTTCAGCCCCATCTGGATCACCGAGAAACTCCAGGCTGCGAAGGCAGCCTGGAGAGAGGAAAAGCAGGCGAAGGCTATGCCCGCGCCCGAAGTCGCGGGTGTGAAGGAGGCCTTCAGCTTCGATGCCAAGGGGCTTTGGACAGGGACTGTCAAGCCCACCTCGGATGCCGAGAACTGGTTCGTCAGCGCCTCGGCCGCCTACTGGCAGCAGCTGAAGAACCTGCCTGCGGCCCCCGCCAAGGCCTTTGAAACCCAGAGCGCGACCTTGGGGGATCTGAACACCCGTCACCTCTGGCTGGAAGCCAAGGAGGGCGTGAAGGCGCCCCTGGCCACGAAGACCGAGTACGACCGCTACGGGGCCTACCAGATCCCCCGCATCCGGGGTCTCTTCGCGCTGCACCAGCTGCGGCTGCACCTGGGCAATGCGGCCTTCGCCAAGGCCATGAAGGCCGTGCACACCCGCTTCAGCGGTAAGCCCGCCAGCACTGCCGAGATCCTGAAGGCTCTTTCCGATGCGGCCGGAAAGGACGTGGCGCCCATCCTGAAACCCTGGCTGGAGCGCGCGGATCTGCCCGCGCCCAAGATCCGGGCCGAGGTGGTCAAGGCCGAGAAGGGCTACGGCGTGAAACTCGCCGTGGAGCAGTCCGGTTTCCCCTATCCCTTCGTGGCCTTCGTGGCCGTGGAGACGGAAAAGGGTGCGAAGCTGGAGCGCCTGGAAATGGCCGGTAGCACCGGTTCCTTCACCTTCGCCAGCGAGGCCGCGCCCACCCGGGTGGCGTTCAATGCCGGGAACGACATCCCCGTTTCCCGCGTCAACTTCTGGATTCCGGGCAACGTGCTCGATGATTGGAGCGCCACGCGATTGGTTTACGGCACCGGCCGCGAAGTCGAAGCCCAGCGCACCCTGGCCCTGGCTTACCGCGATGCTTTGGCCGACGGCATGACGGAAGTGCTGCTGCCCGTGGAAGCCGATGCCGAGTTGAGCGACACGGATCTCGCGGCCAGCGATCTGGTGGTCTTCGGCGGGCCTGCTGAAAACGGCCTCAGCGCCCGGCTTCAGGCCGAAGGTAAGCTGCCCGCCGAAGGGGGTTCCGGCTGGTTCAAGTGGCAGGGCCGCACCTACGGACGGCCCGACGATGGGCTGTTCCTGGCGCTCCCCAATCCCTGGAATCCCAAGCGCATGCTGGTGCTGGTGCTCTCCAACAGCCGCACCCAGGAATGGGCCATGACCAAGGCCATTCCCCGGGGCCTGCCAGGCTGGGCGATCTACCGCGGCAGCGAGGTGCAGGTGAAGGGACACGCCATGCCTGAAGGATTGGTGCAGGCCTTCAAGCCCTGAGCAAGGTCGGGGTTCACGAAGAAGCCGCCCTTGGGCGGCTTCTTTGCGTGGCAAAGGCTTATTTGGCCGTTTCGATCTCGAAGACCTTCTGTCCCTGTGCTCCCATGAAGTGCTTCAGCAGCGGCCCGTAGGTTTTGTAGCCATCATCGACATTGGTGATCAGGATCAGCGCCTGCCCGGTTTTGGGAAACAGGAAGACTTGGGTTTGCACACCCTCGTCGGCCCCACCATGGGCCAAGGCGAAATCCCCGCCGCCGAGGTCGTAGCGCTCCCAGCCCAAAGCGAAGGCCTTGCCTGCTTTCACGTCCACATGGGCCCGCAGCATGTCCTTGTGGATGGCCTCGGTGAGCAGCTTTCCGCTCATGACGGCCGCGAGGAACTTCCCGTAATCCTCCACGGTGGTGAGGAGCAGGTCGGCGCCATTGGCCTGGCTCCATTTCTCCAGTTTGTAGGGAGAGCCTTTCGCGTCGTATCCAAGGGCGAAGCGCGCTTCATCCACATCCTTCCCCCAAGTGAAGTGCGTGTCCCGCATGCCGAGGGGCCCGAAGACGGTACGGGCGGCCAGGTCTTCCAGCGAGGTTCCGAACTTCGCTTCCAGGGCTCGCCGAAGGTATTCAAAACCCTCACCCGAATACTGGTACTTCGTTCCGGGTTCAAAGATGAAGGCGAGTTTTTTGGAAGGGGCCATCCAGCGCCAGTTCAGAAAACCTGTTCGATGGCTGAGGACGATGCGGGTGGTGAGTTCCGGCAACCGTGGATCGCCCTTCAGATCGGGATCCACCCAGAAATGGGATAAGGGCTCATCCAGATCCCAGCGTCCTTCGCTGGCCAGGCGGAGGGCGACCATGGCGGTGACAGGCTTGGTCAGCGAGGCCACATTGAACAGGGTGTCCAAGGGCGCTGTGCCACCTCCGGTCAGGTTGCCGAAGACCCGCACTTCCTTCAGCTTGCCATCCCGGATCAGTCCAAGGCCCAGCACCGGGATGCCCTGCTCCTTCAGCCAGGCCCCCAGAGCGCCTTCATCCTTCATGGGATCGAGCCCCGGCGAGGGGGTGGCATCATTGGCGCGGTGCCCATAGCTGAGGGCGTGCGTGATTTGCCACTGGCCCCCCTGTAACCGCCACACCATGGTGAAATCCGCCAAGCCCTCGCAGTCGCCGGTGCCGATCTGGCAGAAGCGATGCACGCCGGTGGCGATGGCGCCGAACCCCTTGATGGGGTAGACCCGGAGGCTTCCCGGCACCAGCCTCCGCCGGTACTTCCCGGCGACATTCCTGGCGGTGTTCGCGACCATCTCCTGGCGGGTCCAGGTGACACCGCCGTTGTCGTGGTAGAACTCGAGGTCCGGGGCGAAGTAGTCGCCATACTTCTTCAGCTGCGCGGGGTCGTCGCAGTGGTTGAAAGCCTCGAACACCGCGCTGTCCAGGGCGCTGATCGTTTTGAAAAGCGGATCCTCCACGTCTCCGGTCTGTGGTGGAGCAGCGGGCAGGCCAGCCCTGACGCCAGCCATGCCGGTTGTCGCGCTGATAAGGCTCAACAGACAGAGCGCGAGGGGAAGGCGTCCAATCATGGGAACGTTCCTTGAGCTGGGCGGCGACGAGGCGGGCGGAGTCGAGGGTGAACTTGAACTACGCCAGGGCACCGAGTCGGGTTAGCGACCCTTTGCCGAAGGCTGAAGCCTGACCTGTCCCCTGACCTCCGTGGGCGGAGGGCTGCTCAGATGGAGTAGCCCTGGCTGTCCAGTTCCAGGGCCCGCTGGCGGTCCGCCAGATCGGCCAGGGAAGTGCTTTGCAGCACGGCCCGGGCGGCGTCGGTGCTGCGGTTCCACAATTCCCGTACGGCGCGGGCCCCATAGGTGGCCTCCTCGGGCAGATCCGAGGTGCCCAGGCGCCCTTCCAGCGTTTCCAGGATTTCCAGCACGGTGATGTGGCTGGGGTGCTTGGCCAGTTCGCAGCCACCGCTGGGGCCCCGCTGCACTTTCACCAGACCTGCACTCTTCAAGCTGCCCAAGAGCACCCGCAGAAACTTGGCGGGCAGGCCCTGGCGCTCAGCCACGACATCCACCAGCACCGGTCCGCGTCCGGCCTGCAGGGCCAGCTCCACCATGAACTGCAATCCGTAGCGGCCCTTCGCCGATCCCTTCATGGTGGAACCTCCAGAAATTCCTGATCACCAGATATATAATAAAATAAATTAACAAACTTGACAACAACCTCGTTCCTTTCCATCATGACACTTCCGGTCCCGTCCGGGTCACATGAGGAGATGCCGATGAGCCGCCCCACCGATCGTCCCAACCGCGTCGAACACGCCTACGACCTGGTGGGCTACACCCCCGTCGTGCGCCTGAACCGGGTGGTGCCCGCGGGTTCCGCCAAGATCTACGTGAAGCTGGAGAGCGCCAATCCCGGCGGCAGCGTCAAGGATCGCATCGCCCTCAGCATGATCACCGATGCCGAGGCCCGCGGCTTCCTCAAGCCGGGCATGACTTTGCTGGAAGCCACCAGCGGCAACACCGGCATCGGCCTGGCTTTCGTGGCCGCGGCCAAGGGCTACAAGATCGCCCTGGTCATGCCCGACACCATGACGCAGGAGCGCCGCGCCCTCCTGAAGGCCTACGGCGCCGAGCTGGTGTTGACGCCCGGCTCCGGCGGCATGAAGGCTGCCGTGGACAAGGCCCAGGAACTGGCGGACAGCGATCCCAACTACTTCCTGGTGCGCCAGTTCGAGAATCCTGCCAACCCCGCCGTGCACCGCCGCACCACGGCCCTGGAGATTCTGGAACAGGTGCCTGAATTGGATGCCTTCGTGTCCGGCGTGGGCACGGGCGGCACCGTGACCGGTGTGGGCGAAGTGCTGGCCGAGAAGAAGCCCGGCACCCTGGTGGTGGCCGTGGAACCTGAAACCTCGCCCCTGCTGAGCACCGGCAAGGCCGGGCCGCACAAGCTGCAGGGCCTGGGGCCCAACTTCGTGCCTGGCATCCTCAACCGCGACGCTTTTCAGCGCATCGTGCCTGTGGGCTACGAGGATTCCATCGCCACCACCCGCCGCCTCGCCCGCGAAGAGGGCCTGCTGACGGGCATCAGCACCGGCGCCATCGTGTTTGCGGCCCTTCAGGTGGCCAAGGAACTGGGTGAAGGGAAAACCGTGGTGGCCGTGCTCTGCGACACCGGCGAACGCTACCTGACCCACCCCCTCTTCGCGGAAATTGACGGACCTGCCATCTGATCCGGCACGTCCTCGCAGCGCGACTATCCTGGGACCACCGCCCCCGAGGTGCCCATGAGGATTGTCGCGCTGTTCTTTTGCCTGTTCGCCGGATGGTCCACCGGGCTTGGGCAGGTCCCAGGCCGGGCTCTGGTCCTGGAGAAGGCCTCGGCCTTCGAGCGCGCTGTGGTTCAGGAGATGAGTGATGCCCGGGTGCAGCCCAAGGTCTATGCCCGGCACCTCCGGGAACTGAGGCCCTATTTCGAGGGCACCCTGTGGAACCGCCCCGGGCGCACGCCCCTGCGCACGGAGGAAGGCGTGAAGGCCCTGGACGAGGCCATCGCCTTCCTGGAGGCGCAGCGGCCCATGGGGCCCCTTCGTTTCAATGAGGGCTTGGCTCTGGCGGCGCGCCGTCATGCCCGGGACATCGGACCCCGCGGTGTGCTGGACCATGTGGGCGCAGATGGCGCGCGGCTGTCCGAGCGGCTCAACCGCCTGGGAACCTGGCACGGCCTCATCGCGGAAAACATCGGCACCCTGGAGGAGGATCCCCGCCAGGTGGTCATCCAGCTGCTGGTTGATGATGGCGTCGCGAGTCGCGGGCATCGGGGGAACATTTTCAATGCAGATCTCCACCAGGCTGGCGCCGGCACGGCCCCGCACCGGGAGTACCGCGTGGTGACGGTCATCGACTACGCGGATGGTTTCGTTCTCGGCCCCTGAATAGAGCCGTTTTCCTGCTAGCCTGGGGCACGCTTCCTGGGTGATTCGTGACGGTATTCCTTGCCCGACTCGGCGCGCCGGTGCGCGGCTTCCTCGAGTTCCTGGGCGATCAGGCCCACCTGGTGCTGCGGACCCTCCGCCACGCGCTGCTGCTGCGCATGGATCAGCTTGGGGTGGTGGCCGGACAGCTCAAATTGCAGGTCCGCTTCACGGGGCTCGATGCCCTGCTGCTCATCTGCGGTACGGCCCTGCTGCTTGGGGCCGTGACCCTCATCCAGGCCTTCAGCCAGCTCTCGGGGCTGGGCGCGGAGAACTACATCGGCGTGCTCATGGCGCTCATCATCCTGCGGGAACTGGGGCCCCTGCTGACGGCCGTGCTGGTCATCGGCCGCAGCTCGACGGCCATCGCGGCGGAGCTGGGCGCCATGCAGTTGAACGGCGAAGTGGATGCCCTCGCCGCCCACGGGATCAACCCCTACCAGTACCTCCTGCTGCCCCGCTGGCTGGGCGCGGTGATCGCCCTGTTCGCCCTGGTGGTGTTCTTCGATGCCACGGCCCTGGCCGGCGGATTCCTCGTGGCGAAGCTGAAATACGGCGTCACCTTCGGCTTCTTCATGGATTCCGTGCGACAGGCTTTGTCCAATCGGGATTTCTTCGCCACCCTGCTCAAGGTGCTGATGTTCTCAGGGGCGATCACCTTTCACGCCTGCCACTTCGGCCTGCGCATTCAGCGCAGCCAGACCGAAATCCCTCAGGCCGTCACCAAAACCGTGGTCACGGCGTTGGTGGCGGTCTTCGCCCTGGACGGCCTCATCGCCGCCCTGTTTTATTTCTGAGCGGCGCCGATGATCCAGATCCACGATCTCGCTCTGGATGCCGCTGATGGCAACCTCCTGCTGGAGGGAGTGCGCCTGTCGGTGGCACGAGGCGGCCGACAGCTTGTCACTGGCCCCAGTGGCAGTGGGAAGAGCCGGTTGTTGCGGGTGGTGGCTGGCACGGAACGGCCTGCCCGGGGCCGTGTCACGGTGGATGGGCGCGACCTGTGGCCGGGGGAAGGGGCCTTCGCGCACATGGGGCGGCTGAGCCTGGGGCTGGCTTTCGCCACGGGCGGGCTGCTGTCGAACCTGAGCCTGCGGGAGAACGTCGCGTTGCCCCTGAGGATGCGCGGTACCGCGGGTCAGGATTGGGCGGCCCGCACCGATGCGGCCCTTCATCGTCTTGGGCTGCAGGCGGTGGCAGGGCTGCGTCCCCACGCCGTTAGCGCGGCCGCCCGCAAGCATGCGAACCTGGCCCGGGTGCTGGCCCTGGATCCCGACCTGATCCTGCTGGATGATCCCCTGGAAGGACTCGACGCCGCGGATCACAGCGTGGCCCTGGAGGTGATCCACGGCTGGGTCTCCCGGGGCAAGACGCTGCTGGTGGCCCAGGAAGAGCCGGGGGCCCTGGCGGCTCTGGCCACGGAGCGGTTGGATCTGCATGCCCATCTCATCCCCTGGGGGACGCCATGAAATTCGAGAAACAGGATGCCCGTCTCGGCCTGCTGGTGCTGGCCGCCTTGGGCTTGTTCCTGGGTTTGTTGGCCTACAAGAACGCGGGGGCGGTGACGGAGCGCAGCTATCCCCTGGTGGTGCGCCTGGACCAGATGGAAGGCCTGGCGGCGGGGGCGGACGTTCAGCTCAAGGGCTACCGCGTGGGTTCCGTGGAGCGGGTCGACCTGCGGCAGGAAGGAAAGGATTACCACTTCCTGGCGCGCATCGCTGTGAAGGAGGACATCAAGCTCTGGCGCGGCACACGGGCGAGCCTTGCCCCCAAGGGCGTGGGCAGCGTCATGCTGGATCTGCGGCTGCCGGACCTGGCGGAGCGCACGGTGCCGCTGGCCGCGGGCGACGAGATTCCCGGGGACAGCGGCACCTCCATCGCGGGTGTGCTGGACCGGGCCGACCACCTCATGGCCAGTCTGCAGGCGGGGGTGGATGCCCTGCGGACGCGCATCGAGAAGAAGGGCCTCGGTGATGTGCTGGAGCATCCGGCCGTGCGCCAGACCCTGCACTCGCTGGATGGCACCCTCCGCGAGTTCCAGGCTCTGGCCAAGGACAGCCGAGGCCTCGTGGGCCATGCCGATCACAGCATGGCTGAGGCCGACAAGGCCCTGGCTGATCTGGACAAGAGCCTCGCAGGCGTGCGCACCCTGTTGGAGAAGCGCGGCCCCGAGCTGGATCAGATCCTTGTGAGCCTGGCCGCCAGCCTCAAGCAGGCCGATGCCTTCATGGGCCGCTTTGCTACAGAGGACCAACCGGAACTGGAGCAGAGCCTCAAGAGCCTGCGCCGGTCCCTGGCCTCGGTGGAGGAGCTGCTCGAACTCCTCAAGCAGAAACCCAACCGCGTGGTGTGGGGCACCCCCAGCGAGACTGAGCGCGAGCGGGCGCGGAAGGCCCTGGAGGCCAAGCAGGCGCCCCCCAAACCCTGAGACGTCGGATATCGCGCCACCCACCAGGGTTCTGTGTGGGCCGGCGACCCCGGTGCTTTTCTTGCAGACTGGCCCCGATGGACTCTGGCTAGCTATCCCGCTCGCACCAGGCCACCAGGCGTCCGGCGATGGTGTGGAGGGGCGCCTGCTCCTCCACTGCGCCGCGCAGGAAGGCGGCCCGGGGCATGCCATAGACCACGCAGGTGGCCTCGTCCTGGCCCAGGGTGCGGGCGCCCTTCTGGCGCATCTGCAGCAGCCCGCGGGCGCCGTCGTCACCCATGCCGGTGAGGATGACACCCAGGGCGTGGTGGCCGCAGGCCTCGGCGGCGGACTGGAAGAGCACGTCCACCGAGGGCAGGTGGCGGGAAACGCGGTCGCCCACCTCGAGCATGGCCACCAGCCCTACGCTGTGCCGGCCCACGGTCAGGTGAGCCTCGTTGGGGGCGAGGTAGACGGTGCCGGGTTTCAAGGCTTCGCCATCCTCAGCCACCTTCACCCGGGCCCGGCAGCTGCGGTCCAGGCGCTCGGCAAAGGCGGCGGTGAAGCCCGGCAGCATGTGCTGCACCACGGCGATGGGCGGCAGGTTCTCGGGAATGGCCTCGAAGATCTGGCGCAGGGCTTCGGTGCCGCCTGTGCTGGAGCCGATGGCGATGAGGGCGCGGCCCGCCTTGGCCCGCTGGGCCAGGGGAGCCAGCGAAGCATGGGGCAGGGGCGTGGGCGCACGGCGGCCCGCGACCCGGGCCAGGGAGGCGGCGTACACCGTTTCGGCAATTTCAGTGCCCATGGCCTCCAGGCCAGAGGCCTGATTCATGGCGGGTTTGCCGATGACATCCACCGCGCCCAGGTCCAGTGCGTCCAGGGCGGTGGCGGTGCCCTTGGCGGTGAGGCTGGACAGCATCACCGCGGGCATGGGGTGGGCCTTCATGAGCTTGCCCAGGAAGGTGAGGCCATCCATGCGGGGCATTTCGACATCCAGTGTCAAAACATCTGGATCCAGTTCTTTGATGCGCTCCCGGGCATCGTAGGGATCCTTGGCGGTGCCCACAACATCCAGCAGGGGATGCCGGGAAAGGATGCTGACGAGCACCTGGCGCACCAGGGCGCTGTCATCGACCACCAGAACCCGGCGTTTCCGTTCCGCATTCATGTGAACAGCTCCACATCACCGCCCGACGAGGATCGGGAGACTTCCTGGATGTAACTCAGCTCGCGGTTCAGGACCGTCTCGTTGTGGGTGCGCTCCATGCGCTTCACCAGCACCTGTCCGGTGTGGGGGAAGAAATAGACCTTGCGGGGGTGCGGCCCGCCCATGTCCTCACTCCAGAGAGGGATGTCCTCGTTGCGGAGGAACTGCCGGACGAATTCCACGTTCTGGTTTCCCACATCGGTGGTCATGCCCCGCATCACCTTGCCGCCGCCGAAGGCTTTGGCCACCAGGCGGTCCCGCTGCGCGCCGAGGTGCATCAGGTCGTTGATGAGGAATTCCATGGCGGCGGCGCCATAGCGGGCGGCGAAGAACACGTCCTTGTCGCGCTCTCCTGGCTTCGTCGGGAGCATGAAATGGTTCATGCCGCCCACCATGGCGATGGGATCCATGATGCAGGCGGCCACGCAGCTGCCGAGCACGGTGACGATCACCTCGTCCTGGGCCGTGGCGTAGAATTCGCCAGGCAGGATCTTCATGGCCAGGCGGTTGAAGTTGCGGTCGAGGTATTTCGACGCGCGACCGTGGACCAGAGAGGCGGGAGGTGGGGTCATGGGGCCGTCCTGCGCCGGTACATGGTCTGACCCAGGGATTGGAAGCCCAGGGTGGTGTCCAGCAGGGCTTCGGAATGGCCCACGAAGAGCAGGCCATCGGGGGCGAGGGCGTCGTGGAAACGCTTGAGCAGCCTGCGCTGTGTGGGCTTGTCGAAATAGATCATGACGTTCCGGCAGAAGATCGCCTGGAAGGGTTCCCGGTCGATGTCCCAGCGCTCATCGAGCAGGTTCAGCTGCTGGAAGGTGATCAGCTGGCGCACCTCGGGGCGCAGGCGGACCATGCCCTTGCGATCACCGGTGCCGCGCAGGAAGGCGAACCGTTTCCAGGCCTCTTCCACGCCCTCGATCCGGGCTTCGGGATAGACGCCCCGGGCCGCGGTTTCCAGCACGGCCGTGTCCAAATCGGTGGCCAGGATGTGGATGGCGGCGCTCTGGCCGAAGGCCTTCAGCAGGGTCATGGCCAAGGTGTAGGGCTCCTCGCCGGTGGAACAGCCAGCGCTCCAGATGCGCAGGCGACGGGGCGGGGCGGGGGAGGCTTTCAGCAGCTCCACCAACTGGGTGAAGTGGTGCCCCTCCCGGAAGAAGCTGGTGAGGTTGGTGGTGAGGGCGTTGATGAACTCGGACCACTCGGAGTCGTCCGGGGTTTCCAGGCGGCGGAGGTATTCTTCATAGGTGCGCAGTCCCAGGCTCCGCAGGCGCTTGGCCAGGCGGGACTGCACCATGGTGATCTTGTGGGGAGCCAGGGCGATGCCGGAGTGGTTGTAGAGCCGCTCCCGGAGGGCCTTGAAGGTGTCGACGGTCAGGGCCTCCCGGTCCGAAGCCAGGGGATCGGGCCCGGTTCCGCGTGGTCCGCTCATGCTCCGACCGCAGCGGTCCCGGCCTCCAGGCGCATGAGCCCGGGCACATCGAGGATCAGGGCCACGCGGCCATCGCCGAGAATGGTGGCGCCAGAAATGCCCTCCACCCGCCGGTAGTGGGTCTCCAGGCTCTTGATGACCACCTGCTGCTGGCCCAGCAGCTCATCCACAGCCATGGCGGCACGGCGGCCCTCGGATTCCACCAGCACCAGGAGGGTGCGCTCCGTTCCTTCCTGCTCTGCGCCCACCGCCAGCAGTTTCTGAAGCCGCACCACGGGGATGAACTCCCCGCGCAGGCTGATGACTTCCCGGTCGCCCTTCACGGTCTGCACATCCTGGGCTTGTCGCTGGAAGCTCTCCAGCACCGAGGCCAGGGGGAACACGAAGGTCTCGTCAGCCACCCTCACCGTGAGCCCATCCAGGATCGCCAGCGTGAGGGGCAGCACCAGGCGGATCAGGGTGCCGCGCCCGCTCTGGCTTTCCACTTCAATGCGCCCGCCCAGGCTGCGTACATTCTGGCGCACCACGTCCATGCCCACGCCCCGCCCGGAGAGATCCGAGATCTGCTCCACCGTGGAGAAACCCGGCTCGAAGATGAGCAGGTTCAGTTCTTCGTCGGCGGGACGGTTGCCGGGCTGGAGAAGGCCCAGGGCCAGGGCTTTCTGGTAGATGCGGTCACGGTTCAGGCCCTTGCCGTCATCCTTCACCTCGATGTGGATGTGGCCACCCCGGCTGGAAGCCCGCAGGGCGATGGTGCCCATGCCGGGCTTGCCCGAGGCCAGGCGCTCCTCCTTGGTCTCCATGCCGTGGTCCACGGCGTTGCGCACCAGGTGGGTGAGGGGATCCACCAGCATCTCGATGAAGGTCTTGTCCAACTCGGTGGCTTGGCCCTCCATGACCAGTTCCACATCCTTGCCCAACTGCTTGCCCAGCTCGTGGACCATGCGGGGGAACCGGGAGAACACCATTTCCACGGGCACCATGCGGATGCCCATGACCCGCTCCTGCAGTTCGCGCGTCTGCCGGTCCAGCTGCAGCAGGGCGGCGCTCATCTGCTCTTCGCCCTGCAGGCTGTTGGATTGTTGAGAAGCCTGCGCGAGCATGGCCTGGGTGATGACCAGCTCACCCACCAGGTTCACCAGGCGGTCGATCTTCTCCGTGGCCACCCGCACGGTGGAGGCTTCAGCCTGGTTCCGTTTCTTCTGCTGCTGGTCCAGAGCCTTGCTGACGGCTTCGGGTTTCACCTTGCCCATGTCCACCAGCAGTTCGCCCAGGGGCTTCTGCAGGGCCAGCGCCTCGCGGATGTCCGCGGGGCTGACATCGGTGTCGGCCAGCAGGAAGTCGCCCAAGGGAGGCACGGCTCCCGCCGGGGTCAGGGCCTGGATGCGGAGGTTGTCCCCCTCTGCCACGAACTCGAAGACTTCTTCCACATCGGCCAGGGGCCGCTCGGTTTCCAGGCGCAAATCCCAGGCGAGGTGGCAATCCTCGGGATCCAGGGCCTCCATGGCCGGGAGCGCAGCCAGATCGGGCCAGCTGCGCAGCGTGCCCAGCCTGGCCAGATCGCGGAAGATCCGCTCCAGGTTCACGCCCCGACGGAAGGCATCCCTCGGCGCCTCGAAGCGGATGGCAAAGCCCGTGCCGCTCTGGGTGACCTGGATGCGGTTCGGGGCGGACTCGGCCGGGGCCGACCCGGGCCTTCCGCCATCCTCCTGCAGCCGCGCCACCAGGGCATCCTGGGCCTGCTGGTCCCTGGGCGGGAGGGCCTCATCGCGGCGGGCATGGTGCAGGTGGCTGCGGATGAGATCGACGCCCTGGAGCAGGAGTTCGCGCAGGTCTGAAGTCATGGGGCGGGTGCCCTGGCGCACGGGCTCGAGCGTGCTTTCCAATTGGTGGGTGAACGCGGCGACCGCGGGAAAGCCGAAGGTGCCGGCATTGCCCTTGATGGAGTGGGCGGCGCGGAAGAGCGAGTGGAGGTCTTCCACCTCCAGCGCGTCCAGATCCAGGGACAGGAGGGTGGCCTCCATGCCGTTGGCGAGCTCGGCGGCCTCCTCGAAAAAGGCTTCGCGGAATTGGGCCATGGGGTCGGACATGGGAACCTCAGAGGACTTTGTTCACCACTTCCAGGAGTTTCTCGGGGCTGAAGGGTTTGACGATCCATCCCGTGGCACCTGCATCCTTGCCCTTCTGCTTCATGGAGGCATCGGATTCGGTGGTGAGCACGAGGATGGGTGTGAACTTGAACTCCGGAAGGGCCCGCAGGCGCTGCACGAGCGTGATGCCATCCATGCGCGGCATGTTCACGTCGGTGATGATCAGGGACAGCTTTTTGCCTTTGGCCATCTCCAGCCCTTCCACGCCGTCCGCGGCTTCCAGAACGTCGTAGCCCGCGCCCTTCAAGGTGAAGGTGATCATCTGGCGCATGGTGCTCGAGTCATCGACGGTGAGAATGCAATGGCCCATCGGGAGGCTCCTGGTCAGAAAAGGTCGACATCGCCAGCGTTGAGCGAACCGCTCTTCACCGCGCGGAACTGCACCCGGGCTTCCTCGATGCCGCGAAGCGCTTCATCAAGGGTGGCGAGGGCCTCGGCCTCGGGTCCGCCCTCTTGCAGGCTGGCCTCGAAGGCCTTCCAGGCCTGGGCCTGATCGAGCAAGTTGCCCAGATCCTGGAGGCAGGCCATGAGGGTCTGGTGCACCAGATCTTCGAACTGGAGGCAACGCACCACGTGGCCCACCTGGGAGGAAATGGTCCGGGCGTTGTCCTCCAGTTGGCCCACCAGATCCTTCACCAGCCAATTGGTGGTCTGCAGCGAATGCACCAGGGCTTCGGATTCGCCCTTGGAGCGCAAAGCCACGTTCATGTCTTTGCTGGCGATGGCCTGAACCTGGGCATCCGTGCGGTCCAGGGCGGCCCGGGTGCCGAGAACCTGCTCTTGGATGATGCCGCTGAGGGCCGTGCTGCGGTCCGCCAGCTTGGATACCTCGCCCGCCACCACCGCGAAGCCTGCGCCGAACTGGCGGGCGTGGGCCGCCTCGATGCTGGCATTCAGGGAGAGCAGGTGGGTGCGGCCGGCGATCTCGGTCAGCTCGACCAGCATGCCTTCCATGCGCCCGGAGCGATCACGGATGTCGTCCACTTGCTCCGCCAACTGCACGGTGGATTGGGAGATCTCCAGCATGTGGTTCACGAAGCCATCGAGGGTGCCCATGATGGTGGCGCTCATGGCATCGAAGCCCTCGGATTCTGAAGAGCCCTCGAGGGAGGTGCGCATGGTGGCCTGCACGTCGCTGGCCAGGCTGTGCTGGTGCTGAACGCTGCGGTCCAGGGTTTTCAAGGCGTCTTGGAGGGTGCCCGCCGCTTCTCGCACCAGGCTGTCCACCTGCATCAGCTCCGGGGTGAGGAAATTCACCCGCCCCTCCAGCATGCTGGCTTCATGGGCGGCCACGCGGAGGAGGTTCGCCCGCAACAGTCCATCCGGAGCTGCCGGTGGTGGCGGTTCAAGGATGGGCTCGGGCCCCGCTGCCGGGGCGCCCCGGAACCAACGATTCATGAAGGGCCCCCCCCGAACAGGGCGCCCAGTCCCAGGGACGCGAAGCGGGACTGCCATTCCGGCTTCACGCCCAGGATGGAAAGGGGAATCCCTTTGGCCTTCAAGTCGTGTTCCAGGACGCAAAGCAACTGGAGGCCGGACAGATCCAGATCGCTGATCGCGGTCAGATCGAGCTGGAGGGTTCCCCTCGCATCACCCAGCAGGGGCAACAGGCGTTCCCATTGAAGGTGGATCGAAAAGACATCCAGATCGCCCTCGAGGGCGTGGGATGGGAGGGGGGGAGTGGACTTCCGTGCCATGGGATCAGACCGTGGCGTTCTCGAGGGCCAGCAGCTCCCCGTCGGAAAGCAGGCGGTCCAGATCCAGCAGGATCAGCATGGAATCGTTGCCACTGGCGCCTGGAAGGCTGGCCAGGCCTGCGATGAATTCGCGGCCCAAAGCCGTTTGGGTGCCCAGTTCGGGGGCCGGCCGGATGGCGGAGGGATCCAGATCCAGGACGTCTGATACTGAATCCACGCGGATGCCCAAGGTGCGGCCCTGAACCTCCACGATGACGATGACCGGGCGGGTATCTTCGGGGGCCTCGCCGAGGGAGAATCGTTGGCGCAGCTCCAGGATGGGCACAATGGCGCCCCGCAGGTTGATGACGCCCGGCATGTAGGGCGGGGCCTTGGGGATGCGCGTGATGGTGGCCTGGGCCTGGATCTCACGGACCTTCAGGATGGGCAGGGCATAGGCTTCACCGGCCAGGGCGAAGCAAAGCACTTGTTGGAGCCCCTGGGAACTGGCGTCTGTGGTAGCCATGGTGTTCTCCGTCATCGGATCCGCCGTGCAGGACAGGGCTGATTACTGTCTCGGAAGGGCGGGGCCTGGGTGTGAGTTTGGTTCCGGTTCACAAGGTAGGTCAGAAGGATTCCCACTGCCCGTCATCGTCGCCTTTGGGCATGGGAACAGGCTGCTTGGCGGCGGCCAGTTCGGGGCGGGCCGGTGGCCGCTTCAGGGCGGACCGGGTGGGCTTGGCGGCTGTTTTTGGGCTGGCGGGCTGAGAAGTGATGGTGGTGTGGGGCTTGGCTGCCTGGCTTCGGCGTACTTCGACGCCGGTCTTGAAACGGCCCACGATTTCCGTCAGGGCATGGGCCTGGGCATCGAGCGATTCCGCCGCGGCGGCGGATTCCTCCACCAGGGCCGCGTTCTGCTGGGTCACCTCGTCCATCTGCACCACGGCCTTGTTGATTTCATTCAAGCCGGTGCTCTGCTCCTGGGTGGCGTTGGCGATCTCGCTCACCAGGGACGTGACGCGCTGCACGTTGGCCACCACCTCTTTGATGGTGTCACCGGCGTGGGCGGCCACCTTGTTGCCATCCACGGACTTGGCCACGCTTTCGCGGATGAGGCCCTTGATCTCCTTGGCGGCGTCGGCGCTGCGCTTGGCCAGGTTTCGAACTTCCGCGGCCACCACGGCAAAGCCGCGGCCCTGCTCCCCGGCTCGCGCCGCTTCCACGGCGGCGTTGAGGGCCAGCAGGTTGGTCTGGAAGGCGATCTCATCCACCACGCCGATGATCTCGTTGATCTTGGCCGAGGACTGGTTGATGGCCTCCATGGCGGCGATGACCTGGGTGACGGCGGCGCCGCCATCTTGCGCGATCTGGCGCGCCTTGTTGGATTCGGTGTTGGCCGAACGGGCGTTGTCGGCGGTCTGGTTCACGTTGCTCGTGATCTGCTCCATGCTGCTGGCGGTCTCTTCCAGACTGGCGGCTTGTTCTTCGGTGCGTCGGCTGAGATCGGTGTTGCCCATGGAGATCTCGCCCGAGGCGGTACTGATCGCCAGGGCGCTCTCCTGCACCTGCAGCATGGCTTCCTTCAGCTGGGTGATGGTGGCATTGAGCTGCTCGCTCATGACGCCCAGTTCATCCTTGGAGGACAGGTCGGAATGGATGCTCAGGTCGCCCTCGGCCACGGCGTGCAGCACTTCGCCGAACTGATTGAGAGGCCGGGTGATGCCGCGGGTCATGATGATGCCGGTCACCACGCCCAGGGCCACGCTGAGTCCCATGATGGCCAGCATCAGGTTGACGGCGCCATTGGCGATGGCGGTGTTGCCATCCGAAGTCGCCTTGGCCAGTTCCAATTTCATGTTCTGGATGTTGTCGAGGGCTTCGATGACAGCCGCTTGATCCTTGGCCCCCTCCCCCCGCATGAGGGCCTCGGCCTCGCGGCTCTTGCCTGCCTGGACGAGGGTCAGGCACCGTGCTGTTACCTCGTCGTATTTGCTGTTGGCATCTTTATAGATCCTGAAGGCCGTCTTGCCCTTGTCTGTGAGGAGGGTCTTCTGGAAGGATTCCTCAATTTTGTTCAGCTGGCCTTCGAGCTCCTTGATGCGGCCTCCATAGCGTTCGACGTCGCCGGTCATGATGGCGTCGCGCAGGTTCACCCGCTGCCGCTGGAAGAGCTGCATCATGTCGCCCATTTCGCCCAGCGGCACGGTCATCTTTTCGTAGAGCTTGGTGTCGGCAGCATCGATGACACGAATCTGTTTGATGCCCACGGTACCCACCAGGGCAGCGAGGGCCGCGAGAACCAGGTACGAGCCGATGAGCTTCGGGCCCATCTTGAAGTTGTCGAGGAAGGACATGCGAGCCTCCTGATGCTTCCGGGTTAGGGGTTGACCTTGCTCCCTTGGGGGTGGACTGGCGGTGAAGGCGGGTTTCAGAAGGCTTCCCAGGAGCCGTCCTCGTCGCTTTTCGGTGTGGCGACCGTGGGCCTGGCATGGGCGATTTCAGGGCGGGCAGGGCCGCGCTTCACCGCAGCTCTGGCGGGTTTGGCAGCGCTTTGGGCTGCGGGCCCCTGGGGTTTGGGCCGGGCCGCCTGGGTGCGGCGGACTTCGACGCCGGTTTTGAAACGGGCCACGATTTCCGTCAGGGCATGGGCCTGGGCATCCATGGATTCGGCCGCCGCGGCGGATTCTTCCACCAGGGCCGCGTTCTGCTGCGTCACTTCATCCATGGAAACCACGGCCTTGTTGATCTCGTTGAGGCCCGTGCTCTGTTCCTGAGTGGCATTGGCGATCTCGCTCACCAGCGAGGTGACGCGCTGCACGTTGGTTACCACCTCCTGGATGGTGTCACCCGCATGGGCCGCCACCTTGTTGCCATCCATGGATTTGGCCACGCTTTCGCGGATGAGGCCTTTGATCTCCTTGGCCGCGTCGGCGCTGCGCTTGGCCAGGTTGCGTACTTCCGCGGCCACCACGGCAAAGCCGCGGCCCTGCTCCCCGGCTCGCGCCGCTTCCACGGCCGCGTTCAGGGCCAGCAGGTTGGTCTGGAAGGCGATTTCATCGACCACGCCGATGATCTCGTTGATCTTGGCCGAGGACTGGTTGATGGCCTCCATGGCGGCGATGACCTGGGTGACGGCGGCGCCACCATCCTGGGCGATCTGGCGCGCCTTGTTGGATTCGGTGTTGGCTGAACGGGCGTTGTCGGCGGTCTGGTTCACGTTGCTGGTGATCTGCTCCATGCTGCTGGCCGTTTCTTCCAGGCTGGCGGCCTGCTCTTCGGTGCGGCGGCTGAGATCGGTGTTGCCCATGGAGATCTCGCCCGAGGCGGTGCTGATGGCGAGGGCGCTTTCCTGGATCTGCAGCACCATCTCCCGCAGCCCTTCGTTGGTGCTGTTGAGGATGCGGCCCAGTTCGCCCAGTTCGTCCTTGGAGTCGATCTCCACACGCTGGGTGAGGTCACCCTGGGCCACGGTTTCGATGACCGCGCCCATGGCCGCCAAGGGCTTGGTCACGCTGCGGGTGATGAACAAGGCCAGAACGATGCCGGCGAGAAGGGCTGCCACGGAAATGGTGATCATGTACGTGGTGGCCTGCGACTCGGCGGCCTTGGCTTCGCCGTAGCGTTTGGCCGTGGCCGCCTTGAGGTAGGCAACCAGATCATCGATGTCTTTCTGCAAGGCGTTGGCCTGGGGCTGCACCTCATCGATCAGGACGGCCGCAGCCTCCTTGTCCCGGCCACCCTTGAGGGAAAGATCGAGCACCTTGTTGTTGGAGGGGCGGACCTTTTCCCGGGCGGACTGGACGGCGCTGAACAGCTTCTTGGATTCCTCCGAGCGCAGGCTGGCCTGCAATTTGGAGGCGGATTCGTCGTAGGCTTTTCGGGCTTCCTCCAGCTTTGAGTCGTATTTCTTTTTTTCCGCCGAATCGGCTTCCAGGATGATGGTGCGCATGACACGGGAAACGATGTGCTGCTGCTCGGCCATGTCGTAGGCCAGCCGTTCCTGCATGTTGTAGTGCTCGACAATCTCCTTCGTGTTCTCGCCGATGACGCCCATGCGGTTAAGGCCCACGCCCATGACCACCATGAGCAGGGCGAGAATGAGGCCGAAACCGAGGCCGAGGCGGGCACCGATCTTGAGGTTGGTCAGCATGGCGGATCTCCAGGATCAGTGATGGGTTTCGGTGTTGGGGGCATCCAGGGACACCGCCGGAAGGAAGCGCACCTGGCCGCTGGCCAATTCGTAGACGGCAGGCACGACGTTGAGCTTCCCGGTCTCGCACAGGTGTTGGACGATGGCGCTGCGGCTCAGCACCACCTTGGCCTGGCGCCGGGCATTGGCTTCCACCAGGTGGGCCATGTGCGCGCTGGCGGGTTCATTGGCTGCATGGGGAACGCTTTCCACCAGGCCCGACATGGCGGCCTGCAGGCTCCAGAGGTTGCCGGGAAGGGGGGTGGGGCCCGATTCCAGGACCGCCTTCACGGCGCCGCAGGATTCGTGGCCCATCACCACCACCACCTTGGAGCCCAGGTGCTCCACGGCGTACTCGATGCTGGCCAGGCTCTGGGTATCGGGACAGTTGCCGGCTTCGCGCACCGTGAAGAGGCGCCCCAGTTCCTGATCGAAGATGAAGTTGTCGCCCAGGCGGCTGTCGCTGCAGGTGACGATGACGGCGAAAGGCGCCTGGCCCTTGGCAAGGGTGGCTCGCAAGGCCGCATCGTTGTAACCCATCTGGGTGCGGGTGCGGGTGCCTGCGGCAAAACGCGCGTTGCCCGCCTTGAGCTCCGCAAGCGCGCCCTCGGGCGAGGCCGATTCCGCCCCGGGTTGGGATCCAGCCGCGCCATTCTTCGCGGCGAGTTCCTGCCGCAGCCGCTGATTCTCCTGTTCGAGGGCTTTCAACCGTGCCGCTGGATCCTGGGCAGTCTTGGCCTCGCTGCCATGAGCCGTCTTCTTCTTCGCCTCCTTGGCTTCCAGTCGCCCAGCTCGCGGCTTGGCGTGATCCTCCTTGAAGGCGCTCCGCGGCTCCTCCTGGTGCGCGGCAAGGAAGGGCGTGGCTGTGAGCAGCAGTGCCAGGAGAGAGGTCGTGGATGTCATGGAGAACCTCGCCGTGATTTCATCCTGTGGGAGGGATAACTGGGCTAATTTTGCAGTTGAGCAACCTTTGCCATTTGATGCCGGAAGTGGAGGTGGTTCAATTTATACGACCTGTGGGTGGGGTATGAGTGCGAGTATTTTTCATTATTCTTTATCGAAAATTTACCTTCGTCGATGAGGCTAGGCTGGAAAATCACCATCACTTGCATCAATCACAGCTCAACCTTCATCGGCGCAGCAGGGAGGGGACTAAGCAATGGCTGCCCCAGGTGTGATGGCAGTCACAGCTGAGATGCCCAGTCCCTTCAATGTGGTGGTTAATGAATGAAACTTGAGAAAAATCCAAGTTAACCAAGGTTCAGTGTTCAGAATTTTCGTCCGAAAGACTGGGTGGACCGCAACCGATGCATGAATCGCCCACCCGCGAGGGAACACCACCGCTTCCTTCAGCCCTTCGTCTGAGGGTGGTGCTTTGTCTGATTGCCGGCTTCGTGGCCTTGCTGTCACTTCTGGGCACGGTGATCGGCAGGTCCACCCTTGCCGCGCTGAGCCGGGACGCGGTCCCCATGGCTCCGGCAGCGGTGGTTCTCGTGCTTCTCCTTGCCGTCGCGCTGCTCATCCTGGACTGCAAGCCCCCCGTGCCGATCATTCGCCGCCTCTCCTGCTGGATGGCTGGCTTCGTGGCTGCCATAAACCTCGGTCTTATCGTGGGTCACCCGGCCGGAGGCGCCTTTCCCCTCGAGCGCTGGCTGGCGCTCAACCGACCGGGCGTGCAAATGTCCTCGCCGCTGACAGAGGTCGCGCTATTTGCGGCAGCCCTGTCCCATCTCGGAAGATGGACCGCAGCTTTCCCCTCCCGGGGCGCCCGGCAGGTCTCGGCCTTGGTGGCGTTGGTGCCTCTGGGCATGGGGTTGCTGGTCTTGATCAGCTATGCAGTGGGTGTGCCGCTCCTTTATGGGACGGACAGCATTCCCATGTCCCTTCCGATGGCCTTGTGCGGGATGTTCCTGGGCCTTGCGCTGCTCTCCAATTGCGGCCGGGACACTTGGCCGCTGGCCGCCTTCCATCCCGGAGGACGTCGGGATCCCACCTGGACGGTGTTCGGGCTTTCGGCCATGGGGTTGCTGCTCTTCTTGGCGATCAGCACTCTGGTTTTGTTCGCGGGCTCCTACATCATGCGTTGGCAGGTGGAGGAGGCCCGGGGGCGGGCCCGGGAGGAATTGGCCACCATCGCCGAACTGAAATCCCGCCAGATCGCCGAGTGGATGGAGGAACGGCGGGCCGACGCCGAGCAGATTCACAGAAACGCCATGATGCAGGAGCAGCTGCACCGCTACTTGTCGCACTCGCCCGCAGCGCCATCCGAGCGGGAGGTCGTGGGCTGGATGCAAGGTCTGCTTCAGCACGACACCTACGCTCAGGTGGTGCTCTACGATGCCAAGGGGCAGGTGCGGTCATCTGCACCCGCTGGGTTAGATCCCTCTGCCCAGGCGCGCCTGGAGCCGCCGCAACTCGATCGGGACGTCGCCGCCATGAAGCAGGCCTATTCCGAACGGAAGGTGGTCCTGCAGGACCTGCACCGCGATGATGGCCAGGGGGAAGTCCACATGAGCCTCTGGATCCCCATCAGGAGCGGGTCCACCGGTTCCAGGGCCGAAGGCATGCTGGCCCTTCGGATTGATCCCCGGCATTTCCTGTACCCGTTGATCCAGTCCTGGCCTACCCGCAGCCGCACGGCCGAGACATTGCTGGTCCGACAGGATGGCGGCGATGTCCTCTTTCTGAGCGAACTGCGCCATCAGACCGGCACAGCCCTGAAGCTCCGTTTTCCCCTGGCGGCCCATCCCAAGTTGCCCGCCGCGCTGGCCATCCAGGGGCGGGAGGGCCTGTTGGATGGCATCGACTACCGGGGCATACCTGTTCTCTCTGTGCTCAAGCGGGTGCCGGGCACTGATTGGCACATGGTGGCCAAAGTGGATACGGCCGAGGTCTACGGGCCCCTCCGCCAGCGGGTCTGGGCGGGCGGTCTGGGGCTCGTGGGCGCCCTCATGCTGCTCGGAGTGGGCCTGGGGCTGCTGATCTGGCGCCACGAGGCCCGCATGGTGCGCAAGCAGCTGGATCTCTCCCAGCGCTTCGAGTGGTTGATGCGCGAAGCCAACGACAGCATCCTCCTCACGGACAGCGAAGGCCGCGTCCTCGATGCCAACCTCCAGGCCGAGGCCTGCTACGGCTACAGCCGTGGGGAATGGCTGCAGATGAACGTGCTGGACCTGCGTGTGCCGGAATCGCGGCAGGCGGGTATCGATTTGTTCGACATGACCAAGGCCCACCGTTCCCTCCGGTTTGAATCGATCCATTGCCGGAAGGACGGCAGCCCCTTCCCAGTGGAGGTCAGCGCACGGGCGCGTGACCTGGATGGGCAACTGTGCGTCATCGCGTTCATCCGTGACATCACCGAGCGCCGTGCCCAGGAGGCGGAACTCCGCAAGATGTCCCAGCTCTACGCGGCCCTGAGCCAGGTGAACCAGGCCATCGTGTGGTCACCCAACCAGGAGGCGCTGTTCGACAAGATCTGTGAAGTCATGGTGGTTTTCGGCCAGTTCGACATGGCTTGGATCGGCCTGCGGGAGGCCCATTCGCAACGGGTGATGGTGGCGGCCCGCCATGGCGACCAGACGGGCTACCTCGACCGCATCCGTGTGGAATGCGGCGATTCACCGCTGGGCGCAGGCCCCATGGGGCGGGCCATTCAGCTCGAAACGGCCTATGTGGAGAATGGCTTTCTCACCGCGGAAGGTTGCGAAGCCTGGTGGGATGAGGCGAACGCCTCCGGCTTCCAATCCGTGGCGGCCTTCCCCATCCGCCGCGCTGGAGCCGTCATCGGGGCCATCGCAGTCTATTCCAAGCAAGTGGGGTTTTTCGGGGCGGCCGAAGTGGCGCTGCTGGAAGAAGCAGCCATGGACATCTCCTTCGCCATCGACCACCTGGCCCTGGAAGATGACCGGCGCAACACGGAAGTGGCGCTCCTGGAGAGTGAACGGCTGCTCATGGAAGCCCAGGAGGCGGGCCGCGTGGGGACCTATACCTGGCTCATTCAGGAGGACCACTGGCAGTGCAGCCCCTTCCTTGAGCAGATTTTTGGCATCGGCCCCGACTATCCGCGGGACATGGCGGGCTGGATCGGCATCGTCGCTCCCGAGTTCCGCCATGAGCTGGGCGCCTACGTGGCCGGAATCATTCAGCGGCACGAGCGCTTCGACCTGGATTATCCCATCGTGCGAGCCTCGGATGGCTTGAGACGCTGGGTCCACGGGCAGGGTGACATCCACCGGGACAGCCTGGGGCAGCCCACGGTCATGGTGGGCATCATCCAGGACATCACGGAGCGGAAAGCGGCAGAGCAGTCCCTGCGGAAAATCTCGGTGGCCCTCGAGCAGAGCCCTCTGTCCATCATCATTACGAATCCTGAAGGCATCATCGAGTACGTCAATCCTGCCTTCACCACGGTGACGGGGTACTCGGCAGAGGAGGCCATTGGCCGGAATCCGCGGATCCTGAAATCCGGCAGGACGCCTCAGACCGCCTATCGCACGATGTGGGCAACCCTCACCCGGGGCGAAACCTGGGTGGGCGAGTTCGAGAACCTCCGGAAGGGCGGCGAACCCCTTTACGAACGCGCCACCATCGCTCCAGTGCGGGACGAATCCGGGGCGTTGGTGAGCTACATCGCCATCAAGGAAGACATCACTCGCGAGAAGCACCAGGAGGCGGAACGCCGTTCGCTGGAGTTCCAGCTGCACCAATCCCAGAAGCTTGAAAGCCTCGGCAGCCTGGCCGGTGGCGTGGCCCATGATATGAACAATGTGCTGGGCGCCATCCTGGGCTTGGCCTCCGCGCTGCGTGAAAAGGCCGAGCCCTTTGCCCCGGAGGTGAAGAGCCTGGACACCATCATGACGGCCTGCATGCGCGGACGAGGCGTGGTGAAGAGCCTGCTCTATTTCGCGAAAAAGGATTTGCAGGAGGAAAGGCCCATCGACCTCAATGACCTGGTCCGGGAGATGAGCCAGCTGCTGAGCCACACCACGCTGAAGCGCGTCCTCCTCAAACTGGATCTGCAGGAGGGCCTTGGGCTGTTGCGCGGGGACCCGGGCGCGCTCAGCCACGCCCTCATGAACCTCTGCGTGAACGCCATGGATGCGATGCCCGGCGGTGGAACCCTCTGCATTCGCACCGCCCCCAGCGAGGATGGCGGGCTGAGACTAAGTGTGCGCGACACCGGAGAAGGGATGCCGCCCGAGGTGCTGGCCAAGGCCATGGAGCCCTTTTTCACCACCAAGCCCCTGGGCAAGGGCACAGGGCTGGGGTTGTCCATGGTCTATGGCACCATGAAGGCCCACGACGGGGCCTTCCGTCTGGAGAGCCAGCCAGGGCAGGGAACGGAGGCCATCCTGACCTTCCCTGCGGCGCGGGTGGAGGCCATGGCCCCGGTGATCGAAGCCCCCTCCGCCGGGGCTCCGGATGAGCCGGAACGCCTGCGGATCCTCCTGGTGGATGACGATGAGTTGATCCGCGAATCGGTCGCACCCTTGCTGGAGGTGCTTGGGCACACCGTGGCCACGGCTCCCGGTGCCGAATACGCCATCCGCTGGCTGGAGTCAGGCCAGAAGGCGGATCTGGTGGTGCTCGACATGAACATGCCGGGCATGAGCGGGGCTGAGGCTCTGCCGAGGATCCTGGCGCTTCGCCCGGAACTACGGGTGCTCATGGCCACGGGCTACAGCGACCAGGAAGTGGCGCCGTTGCTGGAGGCGCATTCAGGCGTATCCAGCCTGCGGAAGCCCTTCAGCCTGAAGGAAATCCAGCGGGCCATTGCAGATCTAAACATCCGGCCCATCCGCGATCCCGAGCCTTCCCTGTGACTCCCTACCAGCCCGAGGCTGGCCTTTCCTGAGGCGCCACATGAGCATTGCCATCTGGAGCAGCCGGTTCGAGACCGGCATTGAGGCCATCGACACCCAGCACAAGGGCCTCTTCGCGGCCATCAACGACCTGGCAGAGTCCTTCAAGGGGGGCTCTTCGCAGGCCCAGGCACGGGAATCCCTCGCCTTTCTGGCGCGGTACACCGTCGAGCATTTCCAGGCTGAAGAGCGCTTCATGCGCGAAGCGACATACCCAGCCTTCGCGGCCCACGCCTCCGACCACGCCAACCTGGTTTCACGGTTGAGGGCGTTCCAGGATAAAGAAGCCAGCGGCAAGGTGGTGACCATGGACGTGGCGATCTTTCTCCTGGAGTGGCTGAAACAGCACATCTGTGATGCCGATATGCGCTTCGTGGCCTTCTTGAAAGATCAGCCGCGGCGATAACGGTACCGCGCTCAGATGGCGTCGAGGCCATCCTTGCCTTGCATCACCTTCCAGGGCAGCAGTTCGTAGTTGGCCAAGCCGTGCTGGTAGAAGGGGTCGCCATCGCGCAGGGCATCCAGATCCGCCAGGGGATTCTCGTCCTGCACCCGCACCATCCACATGCCGCCGAAGCGGGGTTCCAGCGGCCCGGAAGCCACCAGGACGCCCTTGGCCTGCAGGTCGCGCAGGTAGGCTCGGTGGGCCTCGGTGACCGCTTCGACTTCGGCCAGCGGCTTGCGGTAGCGGACAATGATCAATGATCATGGCGTACATGGGCCCTCCGGTGCGCCCCCAGGTGAACATGAAAGAGGGGCGATGAAAAGCCTTGTGGCGCGGGTCAGTCCCTCACAATGCGCGTGCCCACGGTGGCGGGATCCTCGGTGGCCAGAGCCTCGGCCGTGGTGATGAGCACCTCGTGACCGCCGCCGTCCAGGAAACCCAGGGCGCTTTCGATTTTGGGCCCCATGCTGCCGGGCGGGAACTGGCCTTCGGCCAGGTGCTTCCGGGCCTCGCTGGCGGTAAGACGGTCCACCCAGCGCTGGGTGGGCTTGCCGAAGTCGAGGGCCACCTTGGCGACACCCGTGAGGATGATGAAGAGATCCGCCTGCAGCTGGGTGGCCAGCAGGGCGCTGAGCCGATCCTTGTCGATGACCGCTTCCACACCCACCAGAAAGCCGCTGGCATCGCGGATGACGGGGATGCCGCCGCCGCCGCCGGCGATGACCGAACTGCCGGATTCCAGCAGGGTCTTGATGGCGTCGAGCTGCACGATCTCGATGGGATTGGGCGAGGGGACCACCTTGCGCCAGCCGCGGCCCGAATCCTCCTTCATCTTCCACTTCTTGGTGCGCATCAGCTCCAGGGCGCGGAATTCGGGGAAGAAGGGGCCCACGGGCTTGGTGGGGTCCTGGAAGCCCTTGTCCTCCTTGTCCACCACCACTTCCGTGAGGACGGAGGTGACGGGGGCATCAATCTTGAGGAAGCGCAGGCGGTTGATGAGCATCCGCTCGATCATGTAGCCCATGGAGCCCTGGGTCATGGCGCCGCAGATATCCAGGCTGTAGGGCGGGATCTGGCCCGAGGCCGCTTCCTGCTGGATGAGCAGGTTGCCCACCTGGGGGCCGTTGCCGTGCACCACGCACAGGGAGTAGCCTTCGGCCACCACCTTGGCCAGCATCTCGGAGGTTTCCCGGGCGTTTTCCAGTTGCTCCTCTTGGAGCCCGCGTTCTTTTTCCTTCAGCAGCGCGTTGCCGCCGATGGCGAGAAGTGCGATTTTTCGGGTCATGCCGTACCCCGCAAAACGAGGAGCATACAGGGTCGCCCGGACGGATCAAAGGATCGAAGTCACAGAGTCCCCGGGAGGCCACAGAACCCTTGTTCCGGCGCCCGAACCTTTGCACCCTGTCAAGGTGGAGCGTTGGCCATGGACCCCCATTCCGATCAACAGACCTATGACGTCGAGGCGGCGACCCGCCTGAGCCGCCTTGGCGCTGCCCTCATCGATGGGCTGGTGTCCTTCGCGCCCGTGGGGGCCGTGGCCGTCCTGCTGCCCGTTGCCTTGCTGGGTGGGAAACTGGGCGCCCTGTTGGGCGTGCTGGTGGTGGCCGCCGTCGTTGCCCTGGGCGTGCTGATCACCCAGATCGTGCTGCTGGCGGGCCACGGCCAAACCATCGGCAAGAAGGTGCTGGGCATCCGCATGATCACCAGCGATGGCAGCACCCCCAGCATTTGGCGGGTCTTCTTCCTCCGCTGGCTCCCCTTTGCGGTGGTGGCCGCCGTGGTGCAGCTGGTGCTGAAAGTGCAGGGCAGCGGGGGGCTCATCCACCTGCTGGACGTGGTGTTCATCTTCCAGCCCACCCGCCGCTGCCTGCACGACCTCTTCGCCGACACGCACGTGATCAAGGCCTGATCTCCGCTGGTCAGAGCTCCCGCACCATCAGGGCGTGCACCAGCAGGCGATCCCGGTCCACCTGCTTGCCAATGCGGTAGGTGGCATCCCCGGCATCGAGGAAGCCCGCCTTGGCATAGAAGCGGATGGCCCGGGGGTTCTGCTCCCAGACCTGCAGCCACACGCCGTCGTGGCCTGCGGTGGCGGCATGGGCGAACACTGCGGCCATGAGCTGCGCGGCAGCCCCACTGCCATGCAGGGACTTGTCGACGTAGAAACGGGCCACCTCCAGGGGCCGGGAGAAGGAGCAGCCCGGATGATCGGGTTCAGGTCCGTGAGCCCGGAGCAGGGCATAGCCCAGGAGCCTTCCATCGACCTCAAGGGCCAAGGTGAGGTTGATCGGCTCCGCCAATTCCACGGCCTGCTGGGCCGGGCCGAAGGTGGCGGCCAGGTGAAGTTCCAGGTTGGAGGCGGGGATGAGCCCGGTGTATGTCTCGCGCCAGAGGCGCTCACCCAGCAGCGCCAGCTCCTGGGCATCCGTGGGAAGGGCAGGCCGTATCTGCATGTCCTCAGCTTATCAAAGCCCTGAAAACCCGCTAGAATACTCGTTTTGGCGAGCCCCCATGCATATCCAGGAACTCATCCTCCGCCTGCAGCGGTTCTGGGCCGACCGGGGCTGCCTCGTTGGCCAGCCCTACGATCTGGAAAAGGGCGCGGGCACCATGAATCCGCTCACCTTCTTCGGCGCCCTGGGCGCCAAGCCCTGGAACGTGGCCTACGTGGAGCCTTCCCGCCGCCCGGCGGACGGCCGCTACGGCGAGAACCCCTTCCGCGTCTACAAGCACCTGCAGTTCCAGGTGATCCTCAAGCCCAGCCCCGCCAAGGTGCAGGACATGTACATCGAGAGCCTCGAAGCCCTGGGCATCGACCTCTCCAAGCACGACCTGCGCTTCGAGGAGGACAACTGGGAATCCCCGTCGCTGGGCGCCTGGGGCGTGGGCTGGCAGGTGGTGCTGGATGGCATGGAGATCAGCCAGTTCACCTACTTCCAGCAGGTGGGTGGCCTGGACTGCCGCCCTGTGAGCGCCGAGCTGACCTACGGCATTGAGCGCATCTGCATGTTCCTGGGCGGCTACGACAACATCTTCGACCTGGTGCATGGCGAGGTGAAAACGGACGACGGCGTCTTCCCCGTCACCTACGGCCAGATGCGCCAGCGCGAGGAGTTCGAGCTGAGCGCCTACAGCTTCGAGCACGCGGACCTGGACCTCCACCGCACCCTCTTCGAGGCCTTCGAGAAGGAAGGCTGGCGCCTGCTCAAGGACCACGGTCACTTCCTCAGCGCCTACGAGCAGGCCCTCAAGATGAGCCACACCTTCAACGTGCTGGATGCCCGCGGCGCCGTGAGCACCACCGAGCGCCCCGGCATCATCAAGCGCGTGCGCGACCTGGCCTGCGCTTGCGCGAAGGCGTACCTGGAACACGAGGAAGGATCATCCACAGACTCCACAGATGGCACAGATTCAAAAAGCAAGCTGCAGGGAGGTGTGAAGTGAGCGCCACTCAGACCTTCCTTTTGGAATTGCACTGCGAAGAGATTCCGGCGCGATTCCTGGAGCCGCTCACCCGCGACTTCACCACCGCCTTCACCGCCTGGGCCAACGGCCAGGGCCTGGCCACCTCGGCCCTTGAGGTGTTCTACTCGCCCCGCAAGCTGGCCTGGCGTGGGGCGGGCCTCCCCGTCTCCCAGCCCGACCAGACCGAAACCCAGGTGGGTCCACCTCAGCGCATGTGCGTGGATGAGTCGGGCAAGCCCACCATCCAGGGTGAGAAGTTCGCCGAGAAGTGGGGCGTGCCCTTTTCCGCCGTGCGCTTCGAGCAGCCCGCGGGCAAGAAGGAACCCTGCGCGGTGGTGACGCTCACCAAGCAAGGGCGGCCCACGGCCGAGCTGCTGCAGGAGGCCCTGCCTGGGCTCATCGCGGGGCTGCACGTGCCCAAGGCCATGCGCTGGGGTCGATCAGAGTTCGAGTTCGTGCGCCCCATCCGCAACATTCTCTGCCTCTTCGGGGAGCAGGTGGTGCCCATCACGGTGGATGGCGTCACCGCCACCAACACCACCTGGGGCCACCGCCTTTACCACCGGCAGCACGCCGCCCCGATCACCATCGCCAACCCCGCCGCCTATGAGGCCGCGCTGGAGGCCGCCGGTGTCGTGGTGAGCCTGGAGGCCCGCCGCACGCGCATCGCCCAGCAGCTGGACCAACTGGCCGCCGAAGTGGGCGGCCGCGTGGTGGCCGATGCGGAGCTGCTGGATACCCTGGCCGAGATCGTGGAGTTCCCCAAGATCGTGCGGGGCGATTTCCCGGCGGCCTTCCTGGAACTGCCCAAGGAGGTGCTGGTCACCTCCCTGCGCGAGCACCAGAAGAGCTTCTGCATCGAGAAGCCGGATGGCACCGACCTGCTGCCCTTCTTCCTCACGGCGGCCAACCGCGTGGATGATCCCGCGGGCTTCGTGAAGGCCGGCAACGAGTGGGTGCTGAAGGCGCGGCTGTACGATGCCCGCTTCTTCTTCGCAGAGGACCGAAAGCTGGCGCTTTCGGCCCGAATGGAAAAGCTCAAGGCGCTGACCTTTCAGAGGGAACTAGGAAGTTACTTTGATAAGTCAGAGCGGGTTGAGACGTTGGTGAAAGGCCTCGCTGAGCGATTTTCCACCGACGAAGCGCACATCGGGCGCGCCGTGCAAGCGGCGCGCCAGGCCAAGTGCGATCTGCGCACCCTCATGGTGGGCGAGTTCCCCGAGCTGCAGGGCGTCATGGGCGGCGAGTACCTCAAGCACGAGGGGGCCCACGAGGAAGTATGGAAGGCCGTGAAGGAGCACTACCGGCCCATCGGCGCCGACGATGCTATCCCCGGCACACCTCTGGGCGGCCTGTTGTCCCTTTGCGACAAGCTCGACACGGTGGTGGGCTGCTTCGCCGTGGGCCTCATCCCCACGGGCTCGAAGGATCCCCTCGCCCTGCGCCGCGCCGGTCAGGGCATCGTGCGCATCCTGTGGGAGCAAGGCTGGGCGCTGACGCCCGCCGACCTCATCAGCGCCGCGTTGGGCGCCGTGGGCAGCAAGGCCACCAAGCCCGCGGCCGAAACCACGGAAGCTCTCCTGGCCTTTTTCAAGGACCGCGTGGCCTACCAGCTGGAGTTGGCTGGCTATGCCGGTTCCGTGCGCCGCTCGGCCCTGGCCACCGGCTGGGCCGACCTGGCGGACCTCAAGGCCCGCTGCGAGGCCCTTTCGGCCTTCGCCGAGGATGCCCGCTTCGCCTCGCTGGCCCAGAGCGCCAAGCGCATCGGCAACATCCTGAAGGACGAGACCCCCGAGGCCGCCTTCAATGGCAACTTGCTGGAGCTGCCCGAAGAGAAGTTGCTTGCAGAGTTCCTGATGGAGCTGGAGTCTGCACCGGATCAAGCTTCACTGCTCTCAGCCTTGGCGAATCTTGCTGGCCCCCTTGAGGCCTTCTTCAACACCGTCATGGTGAAGTGCGAGGATCCGGCCCTGCGCGCCGCGCGCCTCAGCCTGCTCCACCGCCTGCGCCAGGCCTTCCTGCGCCTGGCCGATTTCAGTCTCTGGCAGTAGGAGCACCCATGCACCACGAGCGCATTGCCATCATCGACTACGGCAGCCAGTACACCCGGCTCATCACGCGGCGCCTGCGCGAGCTGGGGGCCTTCGGTCTGGTCTACAACAGCAGCGCCACGGCGAAGGAGATCGCCGGGGCCGACCTGAAGGGCGTGATTTTGTCGGGCGGCCCCAACTCGGTGTTGGAGCCCGGCGCGCCTGAGCTGGACATGGCCATCCTGGAGCTGGGGGTGCCCGTGCTGGGCATCTGTTACGGCCAACAGGTCATGGCCCGGAACATGGGCGGTCAGCTGCACCGCGCCACCAGCCGGGAATACGGCAAGGCCGAGATCGAGGCCACGCCCGAGGACTCGATGCTCTTCGAGGGGCTGCCCCACGCCCAGCAGGTGTGGATGAGCCACGGTGACCATGTGGAAGCCGCACCTGCTGGCTTCACGGTGACGGCGAAAACCCCCAGCGTGCCCGTGGCGGCCATGGAGGATGCCACGCGCCGGATCTACGGCATCCAGTTCCACCCCGAGGTCACCCACAGCACCCAGGGCACGCCCCTGCTGCTGAACTTTCTCAAGCACTGCGGCATGGCCCTCGACTGGAACGCGGGCAACTTCATCGACGAGAAGGTGCAGGCCATCCGCGCCCAGGTGGGCAGTGGCACCGTGGTGCTGGGCCTCAGCGGCGGCGTGGATTCCAGCGTGGCGGCCCTGCTGCTGCACAAGGCCATTGGCAAGCAGCTCACCTGCGTGTTCGTGGACCACGGGCTCATGCGCAAGGACGAGATGAAGCAGGTGCAGACCTACTTCGCGCCCTTCGAGCTGAACGTCATCTGGGTGGACGCCTCGGAGGAGTTCCTCGGGGCTTTGGCAGGCGTGACGGATCCCGAGCAGAAGCGCAAGATCATCGGCGGCAAGTTCATCGAAGTCTTCGAGCGCGAGGCCGGCAAGGTGAAGGCCGATTTCCTGGGCCAGGGCACCACGTATCCCGACGTGATCGAAAGCAGCGGCATCGGCGGGGCCATCCTCGTGAAGTCGCACCACAACGTGGGCGGCCTGCCGGAGCGCATGAAACTCAAGCTGGTGGAACCCCTCCGCGAGCTGTTCAAGGATGAAGTGCGCGCCACGGGGCTGGCCCTGGGTCTGCCCGAGGAGATGAACCAGCGGCACCCGTTCCCCGGCCCCGGCCTGGCCGTGCGCCTGCCCGGCGCCATCACGCGGGAGCGGGCCACCATCCTGCAGAATGCCGATGCCATCTTCATGCAGGAACTGAAGGAGAGCGGCTGGTACCGCAAGACCAGCCAGGCCTTCGCCGTGCTGCTGCCCGTGCAGACCGTGGGCATCATGGGCGACGAGCGCACCTTTGAGTGGATGTGCGCCCTGCGGGCGGTCACCAGCGAGGATTTCATGACCGCCGACTGGGCGCGGCTGCCCCATGAGCTGCTGGAGAAGATCGCCCAGCGCATCGTGAACGAAGTGAAGGGCATCAACCGCGTGGTCTACGACATCACCTCGAAGCCGCCCGCGACCATCGAGTACGAATAGAAATCCATCCACAGATTTCACAGAGCCACACAGATTCAAGAGCAGGGGTTCGTATCTTCTGGATGGGCCGCTCTGTTGTTTTTTTGTCTGTGTCATCTGTGTCATCTGTGAAATCTGTGGACCTTCTTTTCTCTTAGGAACGTCATGGCCAAGCGCAACGAGCCCGTCCGCAAGTCGGTGAAGGATGTCCTGGACGATCTGCTGGCGGGCCACCGCGAGGCGGCCTTCAGCGGGCCCGAATCTGCATTGAAATACCTGCGCCGCACTTTTGAGGCTCAGGGCAGCCTGCCCAATGCGGTGAAGGCCGTGGCCTACGACCTGAGCGCCGATGCCCAGGGGCAGAGCGGTCAGTGGGAGGCCTGCGCGGAGTCCGTGGCGCAGGTACTGGGCTACCTGCCTGAGCTGGAGGCCGCCTTCCCGCACGAGTACCGGCGGATGCTGGAAGGCCTCACCTGCTTTGAGCGCGGCATCCAGGCCCACAGCGAACTGGGCGATTTTCATGCGGCGCTGGAACTGTGTGAGAAGGCCATCGCCCTGGGGCTCGGGGCGCACTTCACGGCCAAGCGGGATTCCCTGGAGTGGGCCCGCTAGGATGTCTCGCCGCCAGGCGCCCATGGGAAGACCATCCGGAAGCCCTGGCCGCGTTCCGGGCGCCGGAACAATTCAATGCGACCCTGGTGCCGCTCCACCACACGCTTGACCACGGCCAGGCCCAGTCCGGTGCCTTTTTCTTTGCTCTTGGTCGTGAAATAGGGTTCGAAAATGCGGTCCTGAATGGCCGCCGGAATGCCGTCCCCGCTGTCCTCGATCTCCAGGCAGACCTCGCCGCTGTCATGGAAGGTGCGAATCTGAAGCAGGCCGCCTTCAGGCATGGCGTCCCGGGCATTGAGTGCTAGGTTGAGAATGGCCTGGGTGAGTTCGATGTGACGGATCGCGATGGGAAGGGCCACATCTGCAAGGTCCAGCTCCAGGGATACGGTTTGACCGATGGCGGGCCGGATCAGGTGGCTCGTGTCAGTCACGCAGGTGTTTAAATCGATCACCTGGACTGCGTCCTCCTCGGTTCTCCCAAGGCTGAGCAACTGCCGGTTCATGGTTGCGCATTGACGGGCCGCCGCCATGCTTTCCTGGAGATCCTCCACCGACTTGGTTTGCCATCCCCGCGTCAGCACCCGCTCGATGCGGAGCATGACGATGGAAAGCACGTTGTTTGCGTCATGGATCACGCCTGCGGAAAGGGCCGACATGATCTCGAAGCGCTGGCTCCGGATGAGCTGGTCCTCCAGATCCTGCCGCTCCCGCACGGCTTCCCCGGCCAGCTTCAGGCTGTGCCCCATTTGTCGGAGTTCCCAGATGTTCGAGTCCAGATCGGGAACAACAGCACCTGTTCTCGCCGCCTCTGCGGAGTGGAGCAGCCCCTGCAAGGGGAGGTCGTAGCGGTGGCTCATCCAGCGCAGGTAGATCAGCCAAGCCAGCATCAGCAGGCTGAGGATGAGGGTGCCCACCAACCCCCAGCCCCGCAGGGGAGTCGGGGGATGGGTGATGGGAAAGGCCACCCAAAGGTCGCCCTGAAATCCGGGGCCAAGGTCCATCCTGCTGCGGAGGGTGAGGAAATCGAGGCCACCGATGGCCACCGTGGCCATGGCCGGACGGCCTTCAGGCCGCAAAGGCAGGAGGGATTGGGCCCAAGGGATGTCCTCAATGCGAGGGCTGGTGAAGGTATCCGCGCTTTCTGGTCCCAACGGCCACCTCGCTGGCACAGCCACCCGCTGAGATGCGTCGGTGATCATGGCCCGGCAGAAGGGATTGCCCAGGTCGGCTTCAAGGATCGCGGAGAGACGGGCTTGGGTGCTGTCGATACAGATGAGACCCCGCCGGCGGCCATCGGGATCCAACACGGGCATCAGGTAGGAGAGGCCCCCCTGCGCGGTTTCCACAAAGGGGTAGGCCTGTTTCATCCACCTTGCCTGGTCGAGGGACATGCCCTCCAGGAACCAGGGCCGGTCCATGGGATAGCGCGGGGGCAGGCGGATGGTCTGGACTTCGCTGACGGCCGTGCCCACCTGTTTGGTGAGGCGGCCTTCGCCGGAGGGGTAGGCGCGGCCTCCTTCCACGAGGTCCCAGCCTCGCGCGGTGCGGACCAAAGTGACGAAATCGCCGTCAGGTGAACAAAGGATCAGGTTCGACACCAAGTCCAGGTGGCGCAGCAGCGGCAGGGCGGTTTGGATGGCCGCGACGGGCTCCGTTGGATGTCCGCCCTGGGCAACCCAGGACTGGGCGAGCATTTGCCCGAGGCTGTCTAGGTTTTCCCCCTGTGTGGCCAGGTTCTTCTGCAGAGCTGATACGCGATCTGCGGCCAGGTTCTCTAATTGGGAGCGGCGAAGGAAGGCCGCGCCCACCCATCCCAGCACGAGCAGGAGCCCGAGGCCAGCAAGGGAGGGGAGGGCCACGTCGAGGAAGAGTCGGCGGGAGAAACGGGAAGACGCAGCGGGCATCAGGTCCTAGGGGTGGGGACTGCATTGGGTGTGGGGACAGGTCTGGTGTAAAAAAACACGTTACATCAAAAATTACCAAGACGATGAGCCGCCGAGGATTAATCCTGTTTTGCGGAACGATGGCCAGACTTCATGAAGCCATCAAAGTGGTCGTTGAGGTGGAAGAGGGAAGGGCATGAGCGAGGACAACCAGGTGGTGCCGGACCAGACCAGCATCCTCATCGTGGATGATCTGGCCATCGTGCGCCTGTCGCTTCAGCGGATCCTGGCGAAATCGGGGTACCGCATCCGGTTGGCGGAGGATGTGCGGGGCGCCCTCGAAATTCTGGACGAAGACACCATCGACCTGATCCTTTGCGACATTCAGATGCCCGGGGCCTCGGGCCTCGATCTCGTGAAGGCCATCCGATGGCGGATTCCCGATACCTCCGTGGTCATGGTGAGTTCCCTGGAGGACACAGAAACGGCCATCGAGTGCCTGCAGCATGGCGCCTTCGGCTTCGTGCTGAAGCCGTACCAGCCGCGGGAGATTCTCGTGCAGGTGAACGGCGCCCTGCGGCGCCGCATGCTGGAGATCGCCTTCCGGGACCGCGAGGCTGAACTTGCGCAGAAGGTGTGGGAGCAGACCATCGAAATCCGCGATTCGCGCGAAGAGATCGCCTTCCGCCTCATCACGGCCAGCGAGCACCGCGACAACGAAACGGGCATGCACGTGCGCCGCATCGGCCTCTATGCCACGGAGATGGGGCGGCTCCTGGGCTGGGATCAGGAGCGGGTGGACACCATCCGGGCCGCAGCGCCCCTCCACGACATCGGCAAGATCGGTGTGCCAGACGCGGTGCTCCAGAAACCCAGTTCCCTCACAGACGAGGAGTGGGTGCTCATGAAGCGCCACACCACCATGGGCGCCACCATCCTGAAGGGCTCCACCGTGCCCTTCATCCAGATGGGGGCGCGCATCGCCATCGGCCACCACGAAAAATGGGATGGCAGCGGGTATCCCAAGGGCCTGAAGGGCGAGGCCATCCCTCTGGAGGCCCGCATCACGGCCCTGGTCGATGTGTATGACGCCGTGAGCAACCGTCGCCACTACAAGCCCGCCTGGCCTGAAGAAAAGGTGGTGGAGCTGATTCGCCAGGGCAGCGGCTCCCATTTTGATCCGCAGCTTGCTGACTTGTTCCTGGCGAACCTGGCTGTGTTCCGCGACATCCTCAGGGCCAACCCGGACGAGGCCCACAGCGAAGATCCCGGGATCTGAAGCGGGTGTAGGCTGGTGGCTCTGGGAGGCCGCCATGAAACTCACCGACTATCGCACCCTGGGGCGTTCGGGCTTGCGGGTCAGTCCCCTGTGTCTCGGCACCATGACCTTCGGAACCGATTGGACTTTCGGTGCCGAGGTGGACGTGAGCCGGGCCATGCTGGATCGCTATCTGTCCGCCGGGGGCAACTTCATCGACACCGCCAACATCTACACCAAGGGGCACAGTGAGGCCATCCTGGGCGACTACTTCGCCGAGCGGGGCGGACGTGAACGGGTGGTGCTGGCCACCAAGTTTTGCGGCAGCCTCCACCGGGGCGATCCCAATGCGGGCGGCGCCGGTCGCAAGGCCATCCACCAGCAGCTGGAGCAAAGCCTGCGGAGGCTGCGGACGGATTACGTGGACCTCTACTGGATGCACTTCCACGATCCCCACACACCCATGGAGGAAACCCTGCGGGCCCTGGACGACCTGGTGGCCGCCGGAAAGATCCGCTACGTGGGCGTTTCCGATACGCCGGCCTGGGTGGTGGCGCAGGGCCAGGTGGAGGCCCGCTTCCGGGGCTGGTCCCCCTTCGTGGCGTTGCAGATCGAATACTCGCTCATCGAGCGCAGTGTCGAGCATGATCTGCTGCCCATGGCGCAGGCCCACGGTCTGGGGATCACGCCCTGGTCCCCTCTGCGGGGCGGGCTGCTCTCCGGCAAGTACGGGCGGAACCGCCAACCCCAGGGCGAAGGCCGCCACGTGCCGGGCGTCTCGAAGAGCCTCACCGAGCGTAACTACGACATCATCGAGGCCGCCGAATCCGTCGCTTCTGAAGTGGGCACGGGCATGGCCCAGGTGGCGCTGGCCTGGGTGCTGTCGCGGCCCGGCATCACAAGCCCTATCCTTGGCGCCCGTACCTTGTCCCAGTTGGAGGGCAACCTGCAGGCCCTGGATCTGGACCTTCCCAAGGATCTGATCGCCCGGCTGAACGCCGCCAGCGCGCCGGTGCCCGTATTCCCCCACGCATTCCTGGCCAACACCAAGCACGTGATGCAGAGTGGCGCGACCATCAATGGTCAGGCCTCCGATCCCTGGCCCATGGCGCCTGCCACGGACCAGGAGCGGTGGTGATATCGAACGCATCATAAAAAGGATTCACCACCAAGACACCAAGGCACCAAGAACCGAAAAGGATGTTCTTGCGTTTTTCTTGGTGTCTTCGTGTCTTGGTGGTGAAAAGTTCTATCGACCCCTTAAGCCTCGATGAGCTCCGCCTCTGGGGTTTTCGCGGGTTTGCGGCCCCTGGTGATGGTGAACTCGCCCAGCATCATGGGCACGGCGGCTTTGAGCATGATGGTGAAGATCAGGGCGCCCAGGGAGAAGATGCCGACGGCCACGGCGATCTCGGTAAAGGAGGGCCGGTAGACATAGATCTCGCCCAGGGCATCGGGCGTGAGGCCGGGGATGATGAGGCCCATGCCCTTCTCGATGTAGACGCTGGCGTAGATGAGCACGCAGCCGATGTTGAGCGCGGTCCAGTTCATCCTGGTTTTGGAGATGAGGAAGAGCAGGAAGGCCACGAAGCCTGTGATGATCGAAGCCCAGGCGAAGGGCACCAGGGTGTTGTAGTGCACGCCGCTCTTCTCCAGGCCGAAGAGCAGGTATTGGAAGTAGACCGTGTGCTCGGTGCCGGAGTAGAGCTCCTTGAAGGATTCCGCCGCCGTGAGAAAGAGGTTGAAGCCCATGGTGTAGGCCATCAATTCGGCGATCTTGAAGATGGCCTCATCGGTGATCTTCAGGCGCGTGGTGCGGCGCAGCACCTGCAGAAGGATGAGCAGCACCGCTGGGCCCGAGCAGAAGGCCGAGGCCAGGAAGCGCGGGGCCAGGATGGCCGAATTCCAGAAGGGACGCGAGGCCAGGCCGTTGTAGAGGTAGGCCGTCACCGTGTGGATGCTGATGGCCATGGGGATGGAGGCCAGCACCAGGGGCAGCACGATCTTTTTGTTGTAGTGCTTTTCTGCATATGAACTGAACAGCAGGTAGGTGACCACGAACCAGTTCAGCAGCAGGTACAGGTTCAGGACGATGACATCCCAGGCCAGCATCGACTGGGGCCAGTTGAGGCGGCCCACCAGGGGCATGATGTGCCAGAAGCGGTCGGGCCGGCCGATGTCCACCATGACGAAGCCCAGGCACATGATGAGGGCCGTAACGGCCAGCATCTCGCCCAGGATGGTGATCTCCTTGATGGGCGCCCAGTCGTAGATGTAGGCCGGGATCACCAGCATGATGGAGGCCGCGGCCACGCCCACCAGGAACGTGAAGTTGCCGATGTAGAAGCCCCACGACACCTGATCGCGCATGTTTGTGACGAGAAGTCCGTGGTTCAACTGATTGGCGTAGGCGAGTCCCCCCACGAGGATCAGCACCAGGAGAAAGCCCACCCAGGCGTAGTAGAGACGGCTGCCTTGGAGCATGAGCCCGATCGTGTCGGTGATGAACTGTTCGAAGTTCATGAGCGTGAACATGGTTTCACACCCCGTAGAAGTAGAAGAAGGTGGGTTGGGTGTTCAGGTCCTCCTTGAACTTGAAGACGCGCTTGTGCTCCAGCACCTGGCGGATCTCGCTCTTGGGGTCCAGCAGGTTGCCGAACTTGCGTGAGCCCGTCGGGCAGACCTCCACGCAGGCGGGGTACAGGCCCTTGCGGGTGCGCTGGACGCAGAAGGTGCACTTCTCCACCACCCCCTTGGGGCGGGGCCGGTTGCCCAGGTAGTGGGTATCGGGGTTCACGTCCCTGCTGTCGAGGTGCGGCTCGCCCCAGTTGAAGTGGCGAGCGCCGTAGGGGCAGGCGGCCATGCAGTAGCGGCAGCCGATGCACCAGTTGTAGTCCACCACCACGATGCCGTCCTTCTCCTTCCAGGTGGCACCGACAGGGCATACCTTCACACAGGGCGGCTTCTTGCACTGCTGGCACTGCACGGGCATGTAGAAGTGGCTTTCACGGGGCACTTCGGCGGGGTTGTAATACGGCTCGGCATGCTGAAGGTTGACGCCTTCCTCTTTGTCCATTTCCAGCACGCGGATCCACTGGATTTCCGGATCCCGCGACGGGTTGTTCTCCTTCACGCAGGCATGCACGCAGCGGCGGCAGCCCACGCAGCGGCTGAGATCCAGCGCGTAGCCGAAGATCACGCCGGGCAGGGCGGGTTCGTTGGTGACCTTCACCGCCTTCTTGAATTTCTCCATGTACTCGCTTTCGAGCCTCGCGATGATGGTCTGGATTTCATCCTTGGAAAGCTCACGGAAGTTGTGCTGGAGGAATTCCTCTTTGCTGAGCTTGCCGCAACCCGTCAGGGCCGTGGCCATGGCAGCCACGGCGGTGCCGAGGAACTGGCGACGGCTGGGGCCCGTTTCCTCCTGGGGCTGCATGGGTGTCAGATCCGTCATAGGGCGCCCCCTTTCTTGAGCTGAATGGCCTCGGGCCGGGTGGGGGGCGGCATGGGTTTGAGGGGCGCGAAGTGGGGTGCATGCGGGTTGTGGCAGTGGACGCAGAGCAGATATTGCTTGGCGCCGTTCCAGCTCCCGGTGCGCTTGCCATGGATGCCCACGCGCCAATCCCGGAATTTGTCGCCGTGGCACTGGCCGCAGAGCTTGTAGGATTCGGTGAACAGCACCTTCTCGCCACTGGCCAGGTGCAGGTTGTCGCGGTTGTTGGCATCGTGGCAGTCCAGGCACCAGCGGCTTTCGGGGCCGTGGTTCAGTTTGATCTCGTCATGCATGGCCAGGTCGCGCCGCTGCGGGTTCACCTTCAACTGTTTGCCGTCATGGCAGGCAGTGCAGGGAAAAACGCCCTCGGAAAAGGGGGGCTTGGGCACCTGGATGCCCTCCTGGGCTGCGGGTTCGCCCTTTGGCTTGGGCTCCACGGCGGCGGCGTGGACCGCCAGCAGGAACAGGCTCATGAACGCGGTGATGGTCAGGCGGTGGTTCATGGCTGCACCTCCGGCACTGATGGATGGCTTCGGCATCTCCACCCGCAGGGGCGGAGAGGCTCATGGCACGTATCGGAATGGACGAAGAAAGTGGATTCAATGCCACGCTTCTGGAAGGGGCAGGTCAAGGGAATAGCGGTATTCCAATGGGTTCATGAAGGTGAGAATGTAAAGTGTCGTGACGTGGTTGACGTGTGCATCCTCCGCTCTGTCAGACGTGAATGAGAGAAAATCGGTGGCGCCAGGTGGCTCCGACTGGAAAGTCGGGCTGGCGGCATGTGTCGGGGATCACAGGCTGCGCCAGGGCCGCTAGGCTGGGAGTCCGGGGGTTCCATGACGCTGCGCTTCTGTCGTTTTCTGTTCGTCGCGTTCATGGCGATGGCTCTCAATCTCTGGGCCCAGGACACCACGGTGATCCTGCTGCGCCATGCGGAGCGACAATCCCTGTTGGATGGTGACTCGCCCCTCTCGGAGGCAGGGCTGCGCCGCGCCCAGGCTTTGGTTCCGCAGCTACAGGCCTTCAAGCCCCAGGAACTCCACTGCTCTGACCTGCAGCGCACCCAGCAGACGCTGGCCCCGCTCGCGGCCAGCCTCAAGCTGACGCCCAACGTTCACGGCAAGGGCGCCTCGGAGGAGCTGGCGGCGGAGATCCTGCGGGGCCCTCGCGGCCGCACCGTCATCATCTGCTGGCACCACGACCTCATGAAGAAGCTGGTGCGTGGCCTCGGCGTGAAAGGCCCCATTCCCTACTGGTCGCTGGACACCTATGACCGGCTCTGGCTGGTTCGCATTCCCGCCAAGGGCGAGCCCACGCTGGAGGAGCGCCCGCAGAACCTAGCGCCAGCTGCCCCCGGGCCGACCCAGCGCTGAGAGCACTTCCTCCGCGGCGCGGATGCCGTGATCCTGGGCCTCCTCGAAGAGCGCCACGCCGCTCAGTTCTGTGTGGGCGAAATGGATGCCGCCGAAGGGCTGGCTCAGAGCCAGGAAGGCGGGATCCCACAGCAGGCCTGGTGCCGGCCGCACCATGGCGTGGCCCCAGCGCATGACGTCGAGACGCGCCACCAGGCCTTCCAGATCGGGATGGGCGGGGCGCAGATCCGCCATGACCATGCGCGCGCAGGCGGCCCAATCCATGGCCCGCAAACGGGCGCGCTCGGCCTCGCAATCCGGACCGGCGAAAGGCCGGTACCAGGTCCAAACGCTAGGCCCGTAGTCGCGCAGGCTTTGATGGGTGGCCACCACGTAGCCCAAAGCCTCGCTGTCGCGCAGCACGTTGTCCCAGGCCAGCGGGAAGGCCGGTTCCGCAGGGCGGGCGCGGAGGGTGAGGTTGGCCACCAGCCAGGGCGCGTTGTGGATGCGGGTCGAAGCGGGGCGCGCCGCCTCAAGGCCTTCGATCACGTGCCGGGCCGCATGCTGGGGGCCCGCGAAGATCACCCGCTTGGCGCGCCACCCGAGGCGCCGCTGCTGGAGGTTGTCCCAGGCGGTGACCAGGAGATCATTTCCCTCCTGACGGATGGCAGTGGCCAGGGTGCCGCAGTGGAGGCGCTCGCCGCAGGCCCGGCGCAGATGCTCCACCAGGAAGCCGTTGCCCTGGGGCCAAGTGAGCAGGGGGCGCGAATCCTCGCCGGGCCCCTGTTTGCGAGCGGCGAAATAGAAGAGCCCAGCCCAGGCGCTGGTGGTGTCGAGGCGGGAGCCATAGTCGTCACGGCAGGCGTAGTCCAGCAGCCAGCGCAGGCGCGGCGAGGTGAGCCCACGGGCATCCAGCCACGCCGCCATGGAGAGGCCATCGAGGGCCCGGGCCTCGGGGGCATCGGAACAGCGGGAGCGCGGAATGCTGAAGGCCGGGCGGCCCTGGGCATCCCGGAAGGCGGCCCAGCGATCCACTTCTGCAAAGAAGGCGTGGTATTGGCGCTCGTCCTCGGCGCTGGCCCCGGCGCGCAGGTAGAGGCCCTCCCACCACTGGCCGAAGGCGAAGATGCGCTCTTCGGGCGCGCGCACGGTGGCCTCTTCCGCGAAGCGGGGATCGCCCTTGGCATTGAAACCTTCCAGCACGCCGCACTCATCGAGCAGGCGCAGCACGGCGTGATTGCCGCGATCCGGCACGGGCAGGTAGTGGGCGGCCCAGGGAAAAGGGCTCACGTGGTTGCGGCCCGAGCGCGACGTTCCACCGGGATCGCGCTCCAGCTCCAGCACCTTGAAATCCTCGAAGCCCGCGCCCGCCAGCCGCCAGCCCGCGCTGAGGCCTGCCACGCCGCCGCCCACCACGAGCACGGAGATGGGCTCGAACTGTTTGGGCTCCGCAAAGGCGCCACCCCGCACCCAGTGGCCCAGGGGCAGATCCGGGCCTACCAGCTCGCCTGAGAAGGGAAACTCGGGCTTGCGGCGGCAGGCGAGGGGAACCGCAGAAAGGGCCGCCGATGCAAGGAAGTCGCGGCGCCTCATGGCAAAGCCTGAAGCCGATGGGCGAAATTTGAAACCACAGATGGTGCCGATGAAAAAAAGGATGGATCCACAGATTCCACTGATTCACACAGATTCAGATGCAGGAGTCGTCGCTTGATCTGCTGGTTCCGCATGGGGGATTGGGTCCTGATGGGCTTGAAGAAGCGATCGTGTTCATCTGTGGAATCTGTGAAATCCGTGGACCCCATCTTTCTCTTTGGACTCACGACCATCGCCGCCATTCCCGGGCGTAGAGGTGCACCAGCACCTGGTTGTCCAGGCGGTTCACTTCCGTGGGGACGCGGTCCATGTCTTTGGGGAAGGCGAACATGGCCGTGGTGGCTTCATCGGAGAGGTGGCGAAGGCCCGGCAGCACATGGGTGGGCACGTCGAAATCGCGTTTCGAAGCCAAGGCGAAACCCCAGACGCCGAAGGAGGGCACGGCCAGGTGGTAGGGGCGCACCTTCAGGCCGGACGACTCCATGGTGGCGGCGATGCACCAGAACGATTGCCGCGCCATGAGGGGCGACGTGCTCTGCACCGTGATCATGGCGTCCTCCGTCAGGCGGCGCTGCAGGAGACGGTAGAAGCGCGACGTGTAGAGCTTGCCCAGGGCGTAGGTGTTGGGATCGGGGAAATCCACGTAGGCGAGGTCGAAGGGCGCGGCGGTGGCTTCCTGCAGCCACACCATGGCGTCGGCGTTCACCACCTTCACCCGGGGATCCTCCAGGGCGGCGCCGTTGAGCTGGCGTACCATGGGCTGCTTGCGGGCCATGTCGGTCATGGCTGGATCGAGATCCACCAGCACGACCTCCTGCACGGAGGGATGCTTCAGAACTTCGCGCACGGCCAGGCCATCGCCGCCGCCGCAGATCAGCACGCGCTTCGCCTCCGGGCGCAGGCCGAAGGCAGGATGCACCAGGGCCTCGTGGTAGCGGTATTCATCGGCGCTGGAGAACTGCAGATTGCCGTTGAGGAAGAGCTGAAAGCTGCCCCGGCCGCGGGTGAGCACGATGCGCTGATAGGCGCTGTCCTTGGCGTAGACGATCTCGTCCGCGAAGATCTCCTCTTCCACGGCCAGAGTGAATTTCCCGGCGAATACCAGGCCCACAGCCAGCAATGCCATCACCACCGCACAGCGCAGGCGGATCATGCGCGTGGGGCCCAGCTGGGACTGCAGCAGATGGGTGGACCAGAGCCCCACGGCGGCGTTCAGGAGGCCGAAGAGCAGGCTGGTGCGCACCAGGCCCAGCTTGGGCATGAGCAGCAGGGGGAAGAGCAGCGAGGCGAACAGGGCGCCGATGTAGTCGAGGGTAAGCACGCCCGCGATCAGATCCTTGAAACGCACCTGGTCCTGCAGGATGCGCATGAGGATGGGGATCTCCAGGCCCACCAACGTGCCCACGGCCATCACCTCGCCATAGAGCACCACCCGGAAGGCATGGGTGTGGGCGAAGGCCTGGAAGAGGATGGGGGCCGAGAAACCACCTACCAGGGCCACGGCCAATTCCAGATCCACGAAGCGTCGGGCCAGACCGCGCTGCAGGAACTTCGACAGCCAGGAGCCCAGGCCCATGGCGCTGAGGTAGACGCCGATGACCGTGGAGAACTGCGTGACCGAATCCCCCAGCAGGTAGCTGGAAAGCGTCCCCGCCACCAGCTCGTAGATCAGCCCGCAGGAGGCGATGAGCAGCACGCTGATGAAGAGCAGCGGCGCCTTGAGCGTGGGCTGGGGTGCGGGATTGTTAAGAACCGAATTAGCCACGGATGAACACGGATAAACACGGATGGGTCATAGAGAGACTCGCTTGATGCCGACTTTGGGAAATTGGAAGTTGAGGATCAGACCGCGCCTGAGACCCGTTGCACGTAGATAGTTGATGCACTGAGCAAGGTGAATATCCTCGATGGCTTTGACACATTTCAGTTCCACAAGGATGGAGCCCGCCACCAACAGGTCTGCGACATATTCTCCTGCGACCACCCCGTCATACATCACCTTGATCGGGTATTGCTGCGCCACGGGGAGCCCCGATTTCCTCAGTTCATGAGCGAGAGCGTTCTCATAGACCTTTTCTAGGAATCCTGCCCCCAAGGTGTTGCTCACCTGGAATGCCGCCCCGATCACGGCTTCACACACGGCATCCAATCCGTGTTCATCCGTGTTCATCTGTGGCCTATCACCCATGAATTGCGGCGGCGATGATGATGCTGATGCCGAGGATGAGGCAGCCCAGGACGATGCCCAGGGCCGTGTTCTGGTCATCCTCCATCTCCTTGCGGAGCGAGAAGGGCAGCACCTTGATGAGGATCAGCCACACCACACCCAGAATGACGAGACCCAGGGCAGAGAAGACGGCAGCGACGAGGAGCTGGTGCAGCAGCTGGTTCGTGAACATCACTTACCTCCGTGGAATATGATCGCCTAAGTTAGCACCTTTGTTTTCAAGTATTAAGGCTGGACGGGAGACAAGGTGTGTTCAGATCTGCAAGTGTCTTTGTCTGGTGTGTTCATGCAAGGTTAGCAAGCTTGGAAAGTCTGTCTTGTGCTTCCTTCTGTCTTTTGACATTTGCATGGATGTACCCAGCCGTAGTCTCTAGGTTTTCATGTCCGACGATTTCTTGAATGTCTGCCAGGGCTGTTCCGCTGGCATGTTGATTAGATATGTACGAGTGACGCAGAGAGTGCGCAGAGAACTTACCAGTCATGCCGTATTTCTTTGAAAGCTTCCTAAGTGCCCAAGTGATAAAGCTTCTGGGATGCTGGCCTTTGTCTCTAGCTGGAAACATGAGAATCGGTGTGGGCAGGGAGTTAGCTGATTCTGCCTTATATGTTTTTATTTTATTGAACAGGTAGTTATCTAGAAATATCTTTCTGAAACCACCAGTCTTAGATTTATGAACAGTAAGGGTTTGCTCTAATTCGTTGAACCAAGACCATTCAGCACCTAAAATTTCACCTTCTCGCATTCCTGTAAGTAAACCTAATGTAATCATTAATGGAGTTTGTTTGCTTTTGTGGTTTTTATAGCAAAAATCAATAAATGATTTAATTTCGTCAATATGCACTAATTGTTTTGGCTTCTTGTCTGGCTTCTGCCTTTTAATTTTGTATGGTTTGATTTTAATATATTCTAATTCTATAGCATAATTGAATACAATATTAATGTATTTTATTAATGAATTGGTACTTCCTTTAGAGTGTGTTTTTAGAAAATCATTTACTAGATCAGATATGATTTCTGTGTCAATACGATTTAGAGATTTATTGCCAAAAACTGGGCAAATGTGTTTATCGTAAAAAATTTTAGCCGTTCGAATGTGCGTATCTGAATAGTGGCAATGCTTCTCAAGCCACTTGTCCTTAATGAAATTAAAAGTAGGAATTTTTTTAATGCCAACATTACCTAATATAGTTTCTTTGTAGATCTGTTCGTATACTTGAATAGCGGATTCGATATCCTTACAGTGTGTTGAGTTATGGTACAACATCTCATTAACAACGAAGCGATAATAATATACGGAACCACGAAGATATATGTTTTTGTGTCGAGACATTTCAACCTCTTCTTATTTGTCTTGATTTGTTAGTAATATAATATTTAGATACTGTTTCTTGCTTTTCTAGCCAATCTACAACTGAAATTGGGTTGAAGTGCTTTCTTTTGCCAATAATTGTATATGGCATTCCTTTTATTAAGCAAGCTGTTAAAGCTTCACTTGATAGTTTTTTGCCGCGAATAGTAATAAAGTATTCCTTTAATTGCCTCTGGTTCATTAGTTTCACACCCGTTCTCCACCTACATATCGGATGGAGCCCCACTGAACTCTAGGTAAAAGTCGGAGAGCGGAGCGTGCATAAGGATTTCGCTACTAGCATCCTCTGAAATAGAAAATCACAACAAGTTCATATAGATAAAACATGTAACCGTAGCAATATGGTTAAATTTATTTTAAAAAAGAGGTTGACTGGATGTTGAGTGCTTGTAGATTTATAATGTAAGAATGATGGTTGATTGATCTAAATTTTTACATTTATATGTTGCGTGGTGAGAGGAATTGAGTTATGAATAGTATCTTCAAAGATATCAAGACTGGCCTTACAGGGCCGTTCAGAAAGAAGAGGGACAAATTTATAATCATCCCTTCAGAATCACCTGCTACTCTCCTACCAACCTTGGCTGATGAACCAGCCACTAACCCAGAGGTAATGAACATGGCTACTCCTACCAAGAATCCCTTCACCTATGAAAAGGGGACTGGAAAGGAAAACAAAGCGGAATACAAGCTCGGTAGGGCTTCTGTTCCTGCTTCCGTGATGAGTCGAATCTTTAAAGAAGCTGAAGACAAGCCTGATTTCAAACAAGCCTTTATTCTGTATGGGAAGCTTGAGAAAAACTACGTGAGCTTCCTAGAGGCATTGGACAAAGCAGGGATTGAATACTTCCAGGCTCTGACCATGATGAAGGAGATTCGGCCTGTAAAGAGTCAGAGGACCGGCCAGAGGGCTGGGAAAGCTGAAAAGACAGTAGAAGCGGTAGCCAAGAGCATCTGTAAGAGATTCAAGGGCAGTCCAATTGAAATGGTGGAAGCCTTCTTAACCGTTGTAAATAGCAGGGAGTTCCACAGCGAAGTCACAGATATCATCTCTGCTTACCAAAAGAACTTTGGGAAATCTGCCCTTGGTTTCACCAAGACCTCAGCTCGTAAAGGAAATCCAAATGCTTTGAGGGCATTAGAGAAATTTCGTAAGAATAAGAAATAGATTGTATGAATATCAAAAGGCTCTGGAGCAATCCAGAGCCTTTTGTCTATTGGAATTCACATGCTAACTGAAGAGTATTGCCGACTCTCAGGGATCAGAAAATAAGAATGGAAAGTCCATAACTACTTTCGTCGAGATTGTCTCTCGGCAGGCCTTTCTCGCTAAACAGGTGGAAGGTGACAATCTCCGCAAAGTGTGTGCAACGAGACGAATCTCGGTGCTCATGGGTTTCCAGCACTCAAGGATCAGATTTAAACCCTTTCCTGCCATTCACCCAGAGAAGCGGATGACCAAAAGGTCATCCGAAGAGGGATCTTTGCCACCTTCCGCAATGACAATATCCTGTCAATAAACTTGTTTCAATAGTTTCTTTTCCAGCACGTTGAGAAGATCCACTTCCGCCCAGTCGATGTGAGCATGCCATTTATCTTCTTCATCGAAAAAGAGGGCTTCGACTGAGGGGCCCGGGATTACAACGTCTAAGGCCTTACAGGCCCGATTCAACCAAATCGTCTTCTTTCGTCGAGATACATAAGGACAACCAAGCATATCGAGTAATAGATAGGCTTTCTCAGCATTAACTCTAATATCTTTTAGATTCATAAGCTTTTCATTGATTGCAAAAATAACCTTATCTTTCAATGTTTTGTATTCAGCATCATTTCTAATGTAAAATAAACAGCTTATGGCATCAAAATATGATATTGATTTTTGATTAATAAATACTTTTTCCAGAATATCGCATGGTAACAAAAAACCAGGCCCAAGCTCCCTTATGCCCAATATAATATTTAAAACTTCTAATGGCAAAAACCCTTCTACATGATCAATTTCGTCATTCTTACTACGTGACAAAAGATCTCCAGACAGTTCATATATTCGCTGTGCAATATTATCTTTGTATTCAGGTAAAAATTTTCTAGAGAATCTTATTAACAAAATGATTGACGTGCAAATTTTGTATGACGCGCTCACAGATGGCGAAATTTGATAAAGAAAGAACATTATATCAAGTAAAACAAAAATTGCATCCCTATAAATCATCTGCGAATGATCTGAGTTATCAAATTTTGATATTGACACTATTTTTTTAATTCTTTGTTCAAAAACGCCAATCAAATAACCGGAAACACCATCATAATTAATATCATTATAAGAGCAAGTCGATTTTATTACTTCTATGTGTTTTTGTGTTAATTTCCAAACAGAATTTATGCGCTTTGGAATTAGATATTTCCCATCTTCACTTGACTCTAGGAATTTATCAATAAAATCATCAACTTCAATACCTATTTCATGTATTAATCTTGATTTGTTCGTAATAAATGGGCGTGAAAGCAAAATAGATTTTGAAGAATTCGATCTAAGATTAAATTCTGTCAACACATCTGAATATACATCATATACGATCTTGCAATCTAATTGCTTGTTGGAAAAAATGTAAACATCATCTACATACCTTCTAAATTCATAGTGCTCACCGTAAATCATCCCCTTCTTTTCTTTTATTTTTTTTATAGTAAGTAAGTCAATTTTTTGAAATATAATTTCTGAAAATATCCGGCTTATTTCTGGACCTATCACAATGCCATTGGTTTCATTGTGATTGCAATGGCGCATCACCCAATCAAATTCTTGTGCAAATGTTGATTCAACAGTAACATGTTTTTTTGTAAATTCTTTATCCTTAACAGACCACGACATAACATGTGTATATATACTGTCAAAACATTTTGAAACATCAAGAGACTGAAAGAATGAATATTTTTTCTCTAATAAAAAATAATCTCTAGATTCAAAAAATTTATATAATCTATCAAATCCGCGATAAGAGAAGAAGCTTGGGACATGTTTAGTTATTTCATCGATCTTTTGCAGTCCAACATGACCAGTTTTGTATTGGTGAAGGTTCTCCATGTCACTGCGCATGAAAAAAGCACTAGCAATTTTTTCAGGTGAACGAATTGAAGCTGGACTGTGCGCACAGTGATACAACATAAGTGTTTCATATTTTTGATAGAATTCTTTGATAATCCATTGAGATCTTGGGTGAACCAAGGCTAATCTTCTAAATTCAGTCGAATTTTTTTTAATTTTAAAAATATGTGGCACAGTCGGCCTTGATCTATCTCCTTCTCCTTCTCCAAATATAAGTGCTTTTAATAAATTTTGGCGAAGAAGTGAAGCCGAGTTCAAGTCATTAATTTGTCCATATAGTCCATCGTTTGAAAATATAACTGGCGTTTCAAATGGTAACGTCTCTGTTAAGATTACACGCGTGTAATCACTGCGTTTAATTTTTCGCTTATTTCCTCTTCTACTCATATTTCCAACACTCCTGGATTTCTTGCATACGTTTGGGAGCAAAGTAAATAAATCTACGCATCTCAAAGCCAAGGCAAAATTTATGAGATAGTAATTTACGTTTTAAATTCGAATCAATAATACGCAATGAACCAATATATATTCTAATAGATCTGGAAAGTATTAAATTTCTTAAAAATGCATCCAAAATTAATAGACCGCTTGCATTTTTACTCAAAGCCGGAAAACCATAATATATACCCGCCAGGTTGCGCATCCCTGAATTTTTATTAAAAATATAAAAATTACTGGTTAGATATTTAATGCGATCAATCAACAGTTTTTCATCTCTTTTAGGGTTAACTAAATAGTCTCGAACTGATCGCGCTATTCTTGTCTTTATTTTATTTATTTTATTATTTGAAATATCAACAACAACATTTCTGTATTTGTCTTCTGTATCAATGTCTGCTCTCGCTGGGTCAGAAATGGTAAATTGATAGCCTAAATAATCAAACGTACATATTATACGTTTAATCAAAGGACGCTTTGATGTTTTTTGTGGAGCAACTTGAAGTGCTTCACAAACTTGTTGCTTCTTTGGATTTAAACGCAAACCATGTGGTAGTATGTTTTGAACAAAATTTATAAAATCTTCTCTTTCTTCCGATGCATTTGTAATTATAACAATATCATCAACATATCTAGAATAAAAATATATTGATTTGCATGACCTAATTTCTTTGTCAAAGTCCTCCATCATCATCTCAGATATAGTAGAGCTCAACGAAATACCTCGGGGCAAACCCGCCGAACCAGCACCAAGGGAATAGTCTAAAAATGCAAATGTCAGATTTTTTGTAATTGGATTGATTTTTTTACAGCTTGATATTCTATTTTTAATATCTAAATGGTCAAATGATTCATAAAATTGTGATACATCCAATCTGTATATACGATAAGGAATACCTTCTTTTATAAAATGTATTAAATTTGAAATTATAGTGGAACGACATGCATATTTTATATTAAATATATTTATTAAATTGTAATTCAACTTTCTGATGACAAGCATATTGCCAATATTATTAATTCGATAAGCTGATTTCTTCTTAAGATGAAATCTAGTTATGGGGTTAACTCCATTGAATCTGCTGGTGGAAGATTGAATAGCTTCCTCAACGCATAACTTCCGATAGGCCGCCCAAGTAAGACTCGGCACGGATCGGAAATCGGCCTTCTTAAGCATCGCCAACAGATTCTTAGGGCTGAATGATTGATCGGGCATGTGATCGCCTGTAGAACTTGCTAGATCCTACTTCCCAATGAAGACGCTCGAATAGCCAATTCATGTTCCGTCATATCACATCAACCAAGCCACAGGAAGCAATTCGTCATCAAACATCTTTCCGGCAGATTTCACAAACGTCCCCAGACTCCTAGTGGACGCCCTTTTGAGCAATTACGATGCTCGACAAGTCGTTAGAATCCACAGATCTCTTCTTGAAAACCAAGGTATTTGAGAGCCCAAATACCTAAAACGAGGGATACCAGTTATCAAGGAAATAGCATTCTCGAAAACCATTCTTGATTCTCAATTCTCGATTACATATACTTGGATGAGTTTCGAGAATCGGAGATCACATGCGGATTGGCTATGCGAGAGTTTCAACCCAGGATCAGCACTTGGATCTACAGGAAGATGCCTTAGCAAAGGCCGGGTGTGAAAAGGTCTTCCAAGATTTCATGTCAGGGGCCCGGGCTGATAGGCCAGGTCTAATAGACGCACTCTCCCATCTGAGGGAAGGTGATGTCCTTGTTGTCTGGAAGTTAGATCGGCTAGGTCGTAGCGTGAAGGGCTTAGTCGATCTGGTGGAAGAACTGGCAAATCGAAAGGTCCACTTCCAAAGCATCACTGATCAGATTGATACTTCCACTGTTGCAGGGAGGTTCTTCTTTAATGTCATGGCCAGTATGGCTCAGATGGAACGTGAATTGATTGGGGAGAGGACAAAGGCAGGACTGGAGGTTGCGAGGAAGCTTGGAAGGGTGGGAGGTCGGAAGCGGAAGATGTCTGACGGCAAGATCGAATCCGCAAAAAAACTCTTGGCTACTGGTATGCCACCTAAAGATGTCTCAAAGAACCTCGGCATCTCTGTTCCAACTCTCTACCGGTGGCTACCTGCCTCTAGAAGGGTCTAATTGCCTGCGCTTAAGCCAGGAAACGTCTCTGGCGAGGTCCCGGAAAGTGTTCTGACTCTTCCAGGTGAATCAGGCAATCCAAAGTTATTCGTTTGGGAACGCCTTTTGTCCTCATCGTCAACGACATTCGATCTTAAAGACAATGATGGTCCCTAGTAATTCCTCTTTAAGTGACTCACGAAATATATCCCCGGGCCATGCCGGGGATATACGGTTGCATCTGATCTAATCTTAAAATGTAATGAACTATTTTGAATTCTCCATCATAACGATTTTTCTAGCTTCGTAAATATTATTAATCTCATTTGAATCGGGTAGGATGGGTATATGAAAATTGTTAGATGCCTGTTCGCGTTGATTTTTCATTGCCATAATTGAGTCTACATAAATTTTAAATGTTACATTGTTTAAATAAAGTCTGTTTCCAGTCGAGATAGGACATCCGATATCACTCATTGTTTGTTTATAAATAGTGTTGCTTTCTAGTGAGATATGTATTGATTGGTCTTGATTGTTTTTAGCTTGAGTTGGTATTAATTCGCCAGGTATAGTTGACGCCAATTCTAATCTTCTTTGATTAAGTGATTTTGATTCAGCTTCATTGGCGGCGTATTTCCTTCTAAGATCATCTTTCTTTTCGCTGACTGTAATCATTTTGAAACTACCGTCATCAGTAGTTGTTCGAATTAGGGCGTCATCTGGAAAGCCATTTGCAATAAAATCATTCCATTTCTGCATCAAGTCTTGTTGGTCTGATGATATTTGTAATAATTTTACGTCAATATTATTGATTTCATTTTTAGTTTGGTTTGTTTTTGCAATTATAAGCTCTTGTTGTTTATTCTTATGGTTTAGCTGCTTAACATAAAAACCAAGCCCAAATCCAATAACTATGGCTATAGCTGCAAGCCCAAAAATCTTGGTTGAACGACTATTCATACTTACCTCCTTATTATTAAAATTTTAAAATATATGATATATTAATAATTGTTTAAGCATTTTGCTGCTTGAGTGCTGTGTCTAGTGGGGTCTAGTGCCTGAGCTTAACTTATGGAACGTCTATAGTGATGTCATGTGAATTGTTTAGAATCTTCATGGTGCATATTGGTCGGTTCAAAGTCCATTCAAGAGTTCCCTGGTGATTTTGGTGAGCATGGGTGGGTGTCCTTTTACGGCTAACAAAGCCATTTCTGTTTTATGAGACATTGTCAATCTCTCGCGGTTGTCTTCTGGATCGCCAGAAGGTGGGTTTACGCGGGTTGGAACAGAACTCCCTGTCATTCGAGGGCTTGGGAAGGGCTGAGACTATTGTTTCTCTCGGACTTCATTGCGTTTGTTGTTTATCCATTTCTACCAAGTAGGAAGGTTGTATCTGGAGTGGTGTAGCAAGATGGCGCCATGTGAGCTGAAAATATTGGGCTCAATGGGTATGGTAGACACTTCTTGGCAACATTGAAATGTCAAAAATATAGAAATGGCTCTACGTTGGAAAGAATCCACCCGTGACATTGCCATTCGTGGCGGAGGGGTGGAATGGGCCGTGGACCGCGCAAGGAAGAGTGGGAAGCCATTACTGCTCGAATCAGCCCTGATTCTGCTAAACGTCTTCGAGTAGTAGCTGCCAGGCGTGGGGTGACAACTGGAGTCGTTCTTGATGAAGTGATTCAGGCAACACTTCCGGTTGACCGGCAACCAGTGTTTAGACCGGGGAGCATCTCAGGAACTGATAGGCGTTCAATCCACTACCTCAAGAGAGAAATGGTGAGACTGGGGCTGAGTCAAAGCGCACTCAGTCGCCTTCTTGGGGTTACCCAGAAGGCAGTAAATCTTTGGTTTCAGAAGGGAGTTGTCCCAGAAGCTCGTTGGGAAACCATTCAGGAAACACTCGATAGGGTTATGAAAGAGAGGGCAGGGAAGTAGCTCGTAGTTCTACGCCCAGCATGACCCTTTCTGGAGGGCAACACTCTACGGGCAGGGGCTGAACTAATGGGTACTAGAATTCATCTCAAAGAGAGATGCGTCAGTCTTTTTGCTGATATAAATTTAGTTAATGATGTGCATGTAACCATGTGGTTCAAATGTGCTGGCTACCAACGTGATCTGACCAAGAGTAGGCGAGGATCAATGAATCGGCTGGAGTGCTAAGTCCTTACAGTTTGGTCTAGCTTGCCCTACACTCTGAAGCGCAAACGGAAGGAACCAAACACTCTAACATAAAACTCCTACAATATTATTCGAACATATTATTCGCGAAATTTTTTCACAAAGAGACCCCCCAGCTTATATTGGAAGGTCCTAACTTAGATGGTATGATATAAATCGAATTTTATTGATGCCATACGTATTTTTTACAAAACAAAAAATTTGAATTAAGTTTGAATGAATTTATTACTAAGTGAAATGGTATTAATATTTTATAAATAAAGGATTAAAAAATGAAAGAAACACCATACACAGATGCACTTGTTAGTCGTATTTCTGATATAACCATTAATAGTGAGGCTTTGGAAGCTAACTTAGAGTTGGCAAAGATTGAAGCTATCAGTAATTCTGTTTTTATGATTCTGAGAGAACAGGTTAGGGAATCACTGGAGGAACATTGTTCAGAGATTCTGGACGAGCTTTCCATCCATGGAGAACTCACCCCACCTGAAATTGAACGGGCAGTTGCCAACAAAATATCTAAACCTGTTAAGGATGGTGTAAAGCGAGAGTTAGACAGTAAGTATAAACTGATTACAAACATTGATGAGTCATATAGTAAAAATGTGATCAAGCCAGCCAAACTACAGGTATTATTTGGTTAGATTATAGGTTTTAATTGAACGATGAATGGATACTGTTATAGCATTCACTATTATTTTACGTTGTAATAACTGCATCTACACTATTATGTATTCTTGATGTGTATATTGTGTATATAAACCATCAACTCAGGTATATAACATTGTTGAACCAAATATTTGTATGATCGGGTTTAATGATTGTTGTAGCGTTATGTTAAGTTAGGAGATCATTGTTGATCTAAAATGGCTTAAAAATATATTTTTGTTTTCAATTCTACGCTCGATATGTATTCGTAGTCATTTATAGAAATGAATATTGGATGCTTTTCCTTGCTCAAGGATGGCACCAAATATGCTATAACGGAAGCACCATATGAACGCTATTTTAATAGATGAATCAGCCATTAGTTTAGACAATGCTAATTTAATGGATTATATATCATTAGATCAATTACCAATATTTAAAAATCAGTTCAAATTATCTACTGGAGTGTATTTATATTTTAGATGTGGCTGGGAATCAGATTCGGCTTTAGTGAAATCACCAGTTATTAGGCATTATAAAGCTTTATCGAGCAATAGTAAAAAGGGAAAACTATTATTGTATGGCAATAAATCTTATGATAGCCTTATATTTGCTGATTTTGATTTACCACCTTCTGATTTTGGCTTTTCTTCCTACGATGCTCTTAAAAAAGATCTGGAAGAAAAACTAGGCAATGATGCGGTTGTTTTCTTTTCATCGTCTAGGAAGGTCAAAGCGGCCTTTCCAGTGCATGGGAAATTGACCCAGTCTGAAGGTCTCTCCTTTCTGAAATCTGTTCTGCCTGAATACTATTCAAATTTAGACCACAGTGTTTCAGCGATGACTTGCACTTTCCTGGATTGGGATTCTGCAACTGTTCTATCAGAGAGTCTACCAGCTACGAAGGTTCATACTTTAAATCCTGAACAAACACATATTTTAGTGGCGGATAAACACAAATGGAAAATATATACAAGAAGCATTGAGTGTGTTTCAAGTAAAATAAAACTAAATAGGTCGGAGAAGATGGTAATTCGGTTTGTGTTTGGTTCTGCTTATAGAAGCATGTTCCTTAGCGGTATTCAGCTTCCTTCCACCTATATTTCTGAGACATTCAATAGAGAAATTTCAATTAAGGGTGTTTGTAAGGCAATTAAAAGTCTTGAAGAAAAGGGATTGCTAAGGCTAGTCAGCAGTTCCTATCAACCCGGGAAGAAGGCAAAGAGTTATCGGGCCGCCGGTATTGCCTTCGAGTTTTGTCGAAAGATCGTTTCAGAGCTTGAAGAATGGAAATCCAACCGAAAAACCAAGAAGTTCAAACCAGCAGAACCCGAACAGGTCATAATTGAAGATGGTGATTGGAATAAGAGACTATTCGTAATGACTTGCTTGTTTAATAATGAAAATAAATATTTAGAGTATGTGTCAAGAATACCTAACTTCAATGAAAAGTCAGAGAGGTTATCTCAGGCTAAATCAAGTTGGAAGAGTCATACCAAGAGATTGCTACGACGGGCGTTGAAAGTGGCTTAGTTGTGCAAACTTTCGCGTTTATTTGGCCATGTCGCCATGGGAACACTTACGAAAGCAGCTAAGCGGCCACGCCTGCACCGAGGCGATGAGCGGAGCCGAGTTAGCGAAATGCTGAGAGAGTCCTGATGGCGATGCAGGCTGACAGAGAGATGAGCGGAGGCTTACCCCTACTGCAAGTTTGCCAGGTCATCTTATGCCCATCGCATCAACAATTCTTGGAAACTTAATGGCCTTGTTAATTTAGTCGAGTTGGCGAATGATGAGTCTAAAGCGAATGGAGGATGGAAGACCATGATCAAGGTCTATATCATTGAATGTATTGACCCAAGGAAAGAAGATCAAATTGGTATTCAATGTGCTGAGCGGTTTATCTACCCGAGAGCGGAGCAAGAGAATGTGGCTATATCAGTAGCAGAACCAAAAGACAAATACGAAATAACGAAGCTTCTTAATGATGCTTATTTTGAAATGCGAGAATTGGGCAAACCATGTCCACCAATCGTTCTGCATATTGATGCACATGGTAGTGAAAATGGCTTCAAAACAAGAAATGGAGAAATGTTTACCTGGGAAGAGTTTTCCACATATTGTCAACAGCTATCAAAAATATCTAATATTCAACTTGTTGTAATAATGGGAACATGCAAGGGTGGTTATTCTATGGAGATGCTAAAACCTTACGATCAAGCTCCTTTTTATTGTATTTTTGGCCCAGGTTCAAATATTAATAATTATGATTTAATGAATTTCTATAGAGATTTCTATAATGAATTGATGACAAATAAAAGATTTGATGTTGTGGCTAAAAACATTATTAAACAATATGGAGATAAAATAATGTATGTATCTAGCTTATTCTTGTTTCAATCGTTATACAAAACATATATGATCCATCAGACAAGAAGATTTGGTATTATAAGGAAAAACAGAATGATAAATAAAATAAAGAAGCTTAATATTACAAAAGAAGAAAAAATTAAAAAAATTGAATATATAAACAAAGAAAATAAATTAACAATTGACCAATTTCCACGGTTTAGGAGGCAATTTTTTTTGATAGACGAATATCCAGAAAATGAAAATAGATTCAAAGACGTCACTATTGAAGCAATTATGAATAACGAACATATTCCTGTATATGAATGGCATTTACATTAAAAACACAAAATCAACCCAAAAGATTGGTCCGAGTGTTTCATTGATGCTTTCACTTAAATAGCTTTTTGCCTGATCTGATTCACAGTTTGATGTAGGCTCCCGAATCCCTGCCATTCTCCTTCTTCTTTCCTATGTGACCTTCTACTAGGCTGAGTTGCCGACTGAAGTTGTCTTGGACCGGAATTTCTGCCTCTTGGCTGACAGGAAGTTCGATTAGAAATCTCTCCGTAGGATTCGAGAATCACTGATGGAAAACCGCTATTCCCTGGGCACCTAGTGAGACGGATCAGAGAGATAGACAATTGCCCACCCAGATAGGCTGGCGGTTTCGGACGGATTGCAAACCTGCGCAAAAATGGAGGACCCCTTGCTGGAGCACTTTTCCAAGCTTGGGGTTGGTGCTTAGTCCGATAGTTGCTCTCTCTGGGATAGCCTGGGGATCTCAAACGACCTGCAAATCCTGACAAAAGATTTGGTGTGACATCGGTCACTACCTGATGTTTGGGTAATTAATGGGTGTGTTCAGATCTGTGTATTCCGTTCCCGATTTTCCCTAAATATTCTCTCTATTTTCGTCGTAATTCCGTCAATTCGGAACTGCCTGGAAAGCTCCAATGGCACAAATTAAAGGGCTTAGCGGTAAACGGATCCTGTTGGATCACTTACCTCCGTGGAAGCCGTTGTTGTGCAGGAAGGTGCGGTAGGCGCCCGGCGTCTGACGGACGCTGGGGGGCAGGTCGGCGCGGCGGCGCTGGCCGAAGAATTCGCGGCCGAAGAAGGCGTTGGCGACCATGAGGCTGAACCCGCCGCCCAGGAATAGGATGTAGAGGATCCGCATCAATCATCACCTCCATCCGATGAAGAAGTACTCGCGCTATACATGCTCTCCTGCCAGCGGCGGGTCTCGAAGGCCGCCATGCGGAAGACCATGAGCAGGGGCACCACCAGGATGGCCAGCAGGGCCAGCCCTGGGTAGAGCCAGCGCATGACGCCCTGCCGCAGCTGCACCTCGATGGCGGCCACGGGCGGCACCTTGCCGTCCCATTGGGGGGCCAGGCGCAGCACGTAGGTGCCGGGCGGCACGGCGCTGAGGAAGACCTCCTGCGTCTGATCGCCCTCGGACCAGGATTCGCCGCCATCCACGCCGTGGTAGTAGCTGCTTTCCAGCAGGAAGAGTTCGGCCACGCCGGTGGTTTCGCTCACCAGGGCGCCCTCCAGGCTCACCCAGCCATTGTTTACCGGGGCGCTGAGGGTGACGGCCAGGTTGCTTCGCCCATCCTTGATCTCGATGGGATCTGAGAAGAAGACCGGGTCCTGGGTCTCCGGCGGAGGAGCCTCTGGGTTTGCACTGGCTGCGGGCCGGCGGGTGGGGATGTTCTTGCGCAGAGCGTCGGCGGCCTCCCGACGAAGGCCCGGCGTCAATTCATAGAGGTCGAGCCGCTTGCTGAACAACTGCTCGTTGCGATGTGTGACAGATTCCGCCATCACCAGGGCCAGCAGCAGACCCAGGGCGCCCACCAGCCAGAGCGTGGATTTCGACAGGGCGGCCTTGTGGGGGTTGGGCTGGAAGGAGGCGATGCCTCGCGGCGCGGGGGCCGCACCGCTCAGCTTGAAGGCGGACCACACCGCCTCCGGCTGCAGGTAGGTGGAGAGGCTCCAGTTCACTTCTTCGCCACCTTTGCTGTGGCGCTGCCACTCGCGGTTGAGGCTGAGGGGTGGCGCGACGAATTCAGTGACGGTCACCCGTTCGCCCTGTTCGACCATCCAGTAGAACTCGCCCCACACCCCCTCGACCGCCGCTTCAGCATCCTGGAACCGGCGCCAGTTGCGGCCCTGCATCCAGAGGTTCCGCTGGGATCCTTGCACCTGTGGGACTTCACCCGGCGGCACGGCAACGGCCAGACTCCAGTGGCCCTCGCTTTCCACCAGCCACTTGAAGCCATGCTGGCTGTCCAGGAGCAGGTATTCCATCCAGGGATAGACGGTGCCGTCGAAGCTGCAGCTGCGGCGCAGCTGGCCGATGCAAAGCACCTTCTCGCCGTTCAGCGTGCCCTCGGCCCCTAGGGGGATGGCCACGTCGGCGTGGGGTTGTTTGAGGCTCTTGAGGAAGGCCAGCTTGCCGTTTTCCGCGGACAGCAGGCTGCCGCAGCTGGGGCAGCCCACACGCTGGGTTTGGTCCGGCGCATGCAGGGCGAGGGCTCCGCCGCACTTGGGGCAGTTGAGGTTTTGCGTACCCACCTTGGCGGGTTTCCGCGTGCCGCCCTGGAGGTGCAGATCCACCAGGGGAATCTCGCGGCCCAGGAAGAACAGCGGCGGATCCTCGCCATAATCCAGCGTGGCGAAGGCGCCGTTCTTCCCGGACAGGTCGGCAAAGCGGTAGGTGGCGCCAGGTTCCACCGTCCAGGGGATCTCCCCTTCGGCGCTGTGGAAGCTGGCGGTGCTGATCTCCCCCACCGTCCAGAGGCCGTCGGAGCCCAGGTCTACCAGGGCCCCGGCCTGGAGGTTGTCCGCGGCGGGCAGGGCGCTGTGGGGCGTCTGAGTGAAGGTGAGGTAGAAGCGGCCCTGGGCTTCCGCCAGCCAACCCCAGCGGCCATCGTCGAGGGCCAGGTACCACTCGTCCCACACGCCTCCCAGGGCATGTTTGAGCTGGACGCGGCCCGCCAGCGAAAAGGTGCGTCCCGCGTAGGTTCCCGTTGTCCCCAGTCCGAGAGGCGAACCGGTGTCCACGAGATCGGCGACCTTGCCGATGAGCTCGGGGTCGCGGTCCCGGCGGGCGGCCAGGGCCTTGCAGTAGGAGCAGACGGCCACCATGGTCCCTGGCCGGAAGCTCAGGGCGGCACCGCAACTGGGGCAGGAGGCGAGGGGGCTCATGGGATGCCGGTGATTATGTCAGAGGGCTGGTGATTTAGCTCAGAGTAAGGCCAGGATGCGGGCCAGTCCTTCACGGAAGCTCCCTTCCCCGGTCAGCAGACTGAGCACCAGATGCCTGTCGCCAGGCAGGTCAAAGAAGGAGCCCGGATGCACCAGGACCCCGGCCTCGTTCAGCAACCGCAAGGCGCAGACCTCGTCGGCATCCACGGCGGGCCGTCGCAGCAGCACCGACCAGCCCCCCTCCACGGGCAGCCGGGACAGGCGTGGATGAGCTGTCAGGGCCTGATCGAGGCTGGCGAGATTCGCTTGAAGGCGGTGGCGGATCTGTTGGCGGATGCCGGGGGCCAACTCCAGCAGTCGGGGCGCAGCGGTCTGCACCGGGGCCGACACGGATAGATACTGATCGGCCAGGAAGGCCAGGGCCTCCAGATGCGCCGCGGCTCCGGGCCCGCGCACGGCGATCCAGCCCAGCTTCAACTGGGGCAGGGCGGCCACCTTGCTGAGGCCTGAGAGCAGGAACACGGGGCAGGGGGGCTCTGCTTCGAGCAGGGCCGAGGCCAGCCGATCGGCGGGTGGTTCCAGTGCGTAGTCGGCGAAGACTTCATCCACCAGCAAGGCCAGGCCCCTTCGGGCGCACAGCTCCGTCAGGCTGTGCCATTCCGAGATGGACAGGAAATGTCCAGTGGGGTTGTTCGGATTGACCACGACCAGGGCCCGTGTGCGCGGGGATGCCGCCGCCTCCAGGGCACCGAGATCCAGGTGCCAGCGCTCATGGAAGTAGGAGGGCACGGTGCGGGCGCTCAGGCCCTCGAGCCGCGCCAGCCAATCGAAGAGGGGATAGCTGGGGCTGGGTACCAGCACCTCGTCGCCGGGATCGCCCAGCAGCTTGAAGAGGAGGCCGTAGCCTTCGCTGGTGGAGGCGGTCAGCTGCAACTCATCCGCCCGCAGGCCCTGGCCGTGATGCCTGGCAATGGCCTCCCGGGCGCTCCGCGCCCCGCGGGAATCGGGATCGTAGGCCAGTACCGAAGGCTGCGACAGCGCGGCGCGGATCTCCTCCTCGGGGTAGTCGAAACCGCAGCGGGTGGGATTGGATCCCGTGAGATCCAGCACCGGCCTGCCCTCCGCCCTGAGGTGGGCCAAGGTGGCTGAGAGGGCGTTGGGCTCAAAGCCCTGCGGCAGGCGGGAGGAAAGGCGCATGGAGGCAGGTTAATCGAAAAGGTGCACACCCCGCGGCCGCCCGTTTAGATGGATGGGTTTCGATGGATAATCGACCCATCCATCTGGAGGCTCCCATGGCGAAGACGCTCAAGGTTGCGGTGCTGCTGGCCGGTTCCGGCCATCTCGATGGCGCCGAGGTGCGCGAGGCGGTGCTGACGCTGCTGGCCCTCGATCAGCACGGCGCGGCCTTCCAGTGCATCGCTCCCAACGCCGACCAGCACCATGTCATCAACCATGTCACGGGCCAGCCCACGCCCGGGGCCACCCGCAACATTCTGGAGGAGGCCAGCCGCATCGCCCGGGTGGGGCAGTGCCTGGATCTGGCCCAGGCCAATGCCCAGGATTACGATGCCCTGGTTCTGCCCGGGGGCTTTGGCGTGGCCAAGAACCTTTGCGATTTCGCCTTCAAGGGGCCCGAAGCCCAGGCCCGCCCCGACGTGGTGGCCTTCATCCGGGCCTTCTTCGATGCGAAGAAACCCGTGGGCGCCATCTGCGTCGCGCCCGCCCTGGTGGCCATCGCCCTCGCGGGCCACCGCACCGCCCGCCTGACCTTGGGGGGCGATCCTGGCTGCGCCGACGCCATCCGCCGCCTGGGCCACCTGCACCAGGACACCCCCAGCGCCCGGGAGATCGTGGTGGATGAATCGCTCAACCTGGTGACCACCCCCGCTTACATGTTCGACGATGCGCGCCTGAGCGATGTCTTCGTGGGCATCGAGCGCTGCGTGGCCGAGGTGCTGAAGCGCGCCTGAGGCGGATTCAACGTCCATGTTCAGCCATGCTTTTTTGTCACGGACGAACACCGATAAACACGGATGAACGGCTAATCGGTCTTTTATCCGTGTGAATCTGTGTTCATCTGCGGCCAATCTGCTCTTTTCTGTGGTCAGGTTTCTTCGCGCCGGGGATGCGCCATGCGGCGCAGGGCGGGAGTCAGGATGCGGCTGGCCACGAGGATGCGGGTCTCTTCGTCGAGGGCCTTGATCCACGGGGCAGCGTGGCCCAGGGCGAGGCCGGAGTCGGGCAGGCCCAGGCTGCGGTCCAGGGCCTGGAGCACCTGCCCGGCCACGGGGCCGGATTCACGCCAGCGGGACTCAGCCAGGGCCTCGGCCTGCGCAGGCCGCAACGGCGGCTGGATGAGTGCCACCAGGGCCTCCAAGCCCAGCTTTGGGTTCTGCAGGAAGGCCGAAAGAACGCCCAGCGACGGAGCCTTCCACACCAGGTGCCACAAAGGCCTGGGCGCATGGAGCGCCAGGCTGCGCCGCTCGCCCGAGGTCATCACGGCCCAGAGCTGCTGCAGCTTTTCCGTGGCCTGCTGCCGCGCCTGGGGGTGGGCGGCGGCATCCGTGGCCACGGCCGCCAGGGCGCGCCAGGGCAGACGTGCCAGCAGGCGTGAGCGCAGGTGGGCCGGGGCCTTGGGATGCTGGGCGATCCACCGCAGCAGCAGGGGGCGTTTCCGCAGGTCCGGCAGGTCCGCCGCGAGTTCGAGCCAGCCCCTGGGCGGATCCGGTTGCCTCAGCAGGCGCAGGAACCGCGGCCAGGGCACCTCGGGCGGCAGGGCCCAATGCGTGGACGGGGTTTGACGGGAAGGCTGTGGCATGGGCTGAGTGTAGAGAATGTCAGTCCAGAGGAGGGAGGGGCGGATGTACGCAACACTGTTGCCATGAGTGTCGCCTTCACCATCCTGGGCCGGGGCCGCGCGGGCTGCGCACTGGCGGAGGCCTGGGGTGACCGGACGATGCTGCTGGATCATGAGGCCCGGCCTCAGGGCCTGGTGCTACTGGCGGTGCCGGACCGGGCCGTGGCCGAACTGGCGGCCCACTTCCCCGGGCGTTGTGTGCATCTGGCGGGAAGCCTGCATCTGACGGATGTGCCCTGCGCGCACCCCCTCACCAGCTTTGATGGTCGCGCCCGAGATTGGACTGGAACCCCCGTGGCGATGACCGGAGCCGTGCCCGATGATCTGCGCCGGGCCTTTGGCGACCTGGGCTTCGCAGCCTTCGACCTGCCCGGGGAGTTGAAGCCCCTCTACCACGCGGCCGCAGTACTCACCTCGGGCCACGCGGCCACCCTGTGGCTCGGGGCGGAAGCGCTCCTGCGCGCCCAGGGCGTGGCGCTGCCAGGGCGGGGCCTGCTGCCCCTCGCGGAGGCCACCCTGCGCAACGTAGCGGAGCGGGGCCTCGCGGGCCGCACAGGTCCCTTTGTGCGGGGGGACGAGGCCACCATCGCCCGGGATGCCGAGGCCTTGCCGGAACCCTGGCGGGAGATCTTCCTCCGGCTGGGGCGCAGCCTCGGCTAGCACGGGCGGATTCATCATGCTGCTGCTTCTTCTCGTCTCCGTGCTTTGGGCCCTCTCCTTCGGCCTCACGGCCCAGGTAAGCGGTCTTGGGGCACCCTTCGTGACGGCTGCTCGCACCCTCCTGGCGGCCCTGGTGTTTCTGCCCTTTCTCCGAGTGGGGGGGCTGAAACCGCGTCAGATTCTCGGTTTCCTGGGCATCGGCGCCCTGCAGTTCGGCCTGATGTACCTGCTCTACATCGCCTCCTTCCGCTGGCTGCAGTCCTCGGAGGTGGCGCTGTTCACCATCTTCACGCCGCTCTTCGTCACCCTGGTGGGCGATCTGCTGGAAGGGCGGCGCTCCTGGTTCTTCCTCGTGGTGGCCTCCATCGCCGTTCTCGGCACGGGCATCTGCGTCTGGACGGGACTGGGACGCACTGGCCTGTTGTGGGGCTTTCTCCTCATGCAGGGCGCGAACTTCTGCTTCGCCCTGGGCCAGGTGCTCTACCGCCGGGTCGCGCCCGCCTCGGGCAAATCGGATCATCAGCTCATGGGGCTGCTCTACCTGGGGGCGAGCGCGGTGGCGGTGGCCATGGCGGCGCCCTCATTCCACTGGCATCAAGTGCTGGGCCTGACGCTCCGCCAGGGCTGGGTGCTGGTCTACCTGGGCGTGGTGGCCTCGGGTCTGGGCTTCTTCCTGTTCAATGCCGGGGCCCGCCGCACCGATCTGGGCACCCTGGCCATCTTCAACAACATGAAGATTCCCCTGGCCATTCTGGCTTCGGGCCTCATCTTCCATGAGCCGGTGGCCTGGTCGCGGCTCATGGTGGGCGGCTCGGTCATCGCCTTGGCCCTGGGTCTGAATGCCGTGCTGGGAGAACGACCATGACTGGATTCAAACCGCCCCTGCCGCTCCGCGCGGAAACGCCCGCCGCCTGGGCCGAGGCGGCTTTGGCCGATCCCGCCGCCCTGTTGTCGGACCATGCCCACAATGAAAAGAAGGCGGCGCTGAATGCCTTGAACCTGAGCCTGCACCTCGCTGAGATCCCGCGCGCCTCGGTGCTGCTGGCGCGGCTGGCGGAGGAGGAACTGAACCACTACCGGCGGGTGCTGGAAGCGCTGATGGCCTTCGGCTGGCCGCTGCGGCCCGATGGCGGCAACGCCTACGCCAAGGCGTTGCACCAGCAGGCGGCCAAGGGCCTGCTGGACCGGCTGCTCATCGCCGCCCTCATCGAGGCTCGCAGCTGCGAACGCCTGTGGTTGCTGGAACGGGCCGGAGCCAGCCATCCCGAGCTGGGGTCCACGGCCTGGTTGGCTTTTCTGCTGGAACTGGAGCGCTGCGAGGCCGGGCACGCCCTGGGTTATCGCAGCCTGGCCGAGGAGCGCTTTGGCGCGGAGGCCGCCACCCGGTTGGATTGGTGGCTGGACCGGGAGGCGGAGGTCATCCAATCCCTGCCCTGGCGGTCTGCGGTCCACTAGGTGGTTTGACCCCCAGTAAGTCCATTCGTGGCATGCTGAAGGCACTTCAGAGGCAGCTTATGTCCACCGTTCCAGACCATGGTCTCAAAGAGATGGTGCCCGTCTTCGGGCCCGAGGCCCTTGGCGTGGGCGCCCACGGCAGCTTCCATGCGGCCCTGGAGCGCCTCAGCGCTCAGGGAGACCTCAAGGCCCGGTTGCTGCTGTCCGCCTTGTCGCACTTCGCGGCCAAGGGTTACGACGGTGTCCAGGTGAAGGAAGTCGCCGAGGAAGCCGGTGTATCCAAGCCGACCCTCTATTACCACTTCGGCAGCAAGGAGGGCTTGTTCCGGCAGCTCTGCCTGGTCTCGCTTTCCAGCATGGCCGCTCGCATTCAGGCCATGGTGGCGCCCCTCCTCGCGGAGCCTGTGAAGGGCCGGGAGGCCGTTGAAGCCGCCTGCTTGCAGCTGTCCCGCTCCTACCTCGGCCTGCTGCTGGAAAGCCAGGAGTTCACCGGCTTCATTCTGCGCTCCATCGCCGTGCCTTCCCCGGATTCCAACTTCCGCGACCTCATGCCTCTGGTGGAGCGGGGCCTCAGTCCCCTGGGGCTCTTCATGAACCACGTCTTCGGCACCAGTCTGGACATGGCCCGCAAAGAGGTGCTGCTGTTCACGTCCCTGGTGGGTTCGCTCATCGAGGAGAAACTCCGCGATCCGAACTACCAGATCACCGATGCGGAGATCGCCTGGGCCACGCGGCGCTGGCTCCACGGCGCGTTGGGCTGAGGCGGTCCATGAGCAAACTTGCGCCCATCCGGGCCACCCTGCGTCCCTTGGACCTGGCCCAGCATCTGGTTGAAGTGGAGCTCGTCCTTCCCGCGGAAGCCCTGCGGGAGGGCGGTGTGGCGGCCATGGCGGCCTGGACGCCGGGCTCCTACCTGGTGCGTGACTACGCGCGATTTGTGGACCGGGTGCGTCGCCAGGATGGCCGCCGAGAGCAGCCCCTGGAGAAGCTGGACAAGCAGCGCTGGCAGCTGTCCGCATCAAAAGGCGATCTGACCCTTCGTTACCGCGTCTACGGCAACGACCTCACCGTGCGCACCAACCATGTGGATGCCACCCACGCCCAGATCATCCCCGCCGCGACCTTCCTCTACCTGGAGGGGCAGCCGGACCGGCCCTACGAGGTGCGCTTCGAGGGTTTCCCCGCCGACTGGAAAGTGGCTTCCTCGCTCCCGCAGAAGCAGGGCGCCTGCCTGGCTGCGGACCTCGACACCCTCATCGATTCACCATTTGAGCTGGGCTCGTTCCGGAGTCGGCGTTTCAAGAGCGGTGGCACCACCTTCGAGCTGGCCTTCACGGGTGACCATAACGGCGACGAAGGCCGCATCACCACGGCCACCCAGAAGATCGTGGAAGCCGCAGGCGCCATCTTTGGCGGCTTCCCCTTCAAGCGCTATGTGTTCCTCTTCACCTTCACGCCCAGGCTGCGGGGCGGGCTGGAGCACAAGGACTGTACCAGCCTCATCGCCGACAGCCACGCCTTCGACAAGCCCGAGGGCTACTACAGCCTCTACCAGCTGGCGGCCCATGAATTCTTCCACGCCTGGAACGTGAAGCGCCTGCACGACACCGTGCTCGGCCCCTTCGATTACAGCCAGGAAAACCCTACGAAAATGCTCTGGTTCCACGAGGGTCTCACCTCGTACATGGAACACCTGATCGTGTTGCGCGCCGGGGTGGTGCCATGGAGCCACACCTCGAAAGAGCTGGCCCGCTGCTGGAGCGAGCAAACGCAACGCCCTGGCCGTTTGGAGCAGAGCCTGGAGGAATCCAGCTGGGACGCCTGGATCCGCCTCTACAAGGCCCACGAATTCAGCCCCAACAGCTCCATCAGCTACTACGACAAGGGCGAGATGGTGGCCTGGCTCATGGATGCGGCGCTGCGCGAAGGCAGCCGCGGCAAAGCCGGGTTGCCGGAGCTCTTCCGCCTGCTTTGGACAAGGCATGGCGAAAACGGCCTCTGTGACGGTGATGTGCGAAAAGCCTTCCAGGAACTCTCCGGCAAGGCTCCCGAACCCTTCTGGAGCGCCTACATTTCAGGTCGCGCAGAACTGGACGGTGCCCTTCTCACGCGCGCCTTCGGTATAAAGCTGGAGGCTCAGGCCGCCTGGGAGAAGCTCTCTCCCGAAGATCGTGAGGATCCTGCCGCCGTCCGGCGCGCGAAGGCCTGGACAGGCCTGGTCGTGGCCCCGCAGGGCGCCAGCGTCCTCAACGTGATTCCAGGCAGCCCCGCCGCCGCAGCCGGACTGAGCTACGGCATGGAGATCCTCGCGGTGGATGGCTGGCGTACCACATCTTCCTCGGATGTTCAGCGGGGGCTGGCGGAGCCGGGTCCTGGCGGCCAGGTGCAGGTGCTGGCGGCGGATCGGGGACGCGTGTTTGAAACCACCGTGGACGTGGCCGAAAGCCCAGAGCGCAGTTACCGACTGGTGCCGGAGGTTCGTGCCAGCCTTGGCCAGCGTTCGGCTTTCGCGGCTTCCTATGGACAGCCTTGGCCCGGGCCATTGAAGCGGGGCGGTCGCCGGTGAGGATCGCCGCGATCATTGCCGCCCACGACGAAGCCGACCACATCGCTCCGGTGCTGGAGGGCCTCAAGCCCTTCGGCCTTCATCGCGTGTTGGTGGTGGATGACGGATCCAGCGATGGCACGGGCGCCGTGGCCAGGGCTGCAGGGGCCGAGGTGTTGCGTCTGGAGCCCGGCAAGGGCGGGGGCAAGGGCCAGGCCATGCGTGCCGGCATCGCGCACCTTAAAAGCGATGCCTTCGATTTCTACCTCTTCCTCGATGCTGATGGCCAGCACGACCCGGCAGACTTCCAGCGCTTCCTGGATCATCTGATGGTCCGCCCCGACGCGGATTTCCTCATCGGCTCACGCTTCCTGGATCGCGCAAAGATCCCCGCCAAACGTTGGCGCACCAATGCCCTGGGCACCTGGACCCTGGGCCGCATCGCGGGCGTGACCTGGGAGGACAGCCAGAGCGGCTTCCGCCTGATCCGCAAGAAGGTGCTCGACCGGCTGGATCTGCGCGCCACGGGCTTTGCCATCGAGATGGAAATTGCGATGAAAGCCGCTGACTGGAAGCTGCGCTGGGCCCATATCCCCATCCAGGCCATCTATCGTCCTGGGCCGCACCGCAGCCATTTTCGCGGAGTGATGGATACTTGGCTCATTGCCTGGGAATCCCTGAAATGCTGAACTGGCTTCAACCCGGTCCGGCCTGGTCACTTGACGCTGCCCCGCAGCGCCAAGCTCGATCCGGATCCGGGTTGACTTGGCTCATTGCCTGGGAGTCCCTGAAATGTTGAAGGGGGGACGATGGCAGTCGTGATCAATCCCCTCGATTGGGACCTCGGCAATGTGCCGCCCGGCGTGGCCTGGGGCGGCGTGGATGAAGCCGGCCGCGGGGCCTGGGCCGGTCCCGTGGTGGCGGCCTGCGCGGTGCTGGACGCTGAGACCGTGAAGAAATGGGGCCATGTGCTGAGGGGCGTGCGGGACAGCAAGCAGTTGAAACCCGAGCGGCGGGAAGTGCTGGCCCAGGAGCTGAAGGCCATCCTGCCCGCCTACGGCATCGCGGAGCTGGATGCCATGACCATCGACCGGGAGAACATCCTGGAGGCGACGCTGATGGCCATGCGACAGTCCGTGGCGAATCTGTCCCTTCGCCCGCGGATCCTCTTCGTGGATGGCAACCGGGGGCCGAAAACCGGGCTGCCCGAGCGCCTGGTGGTGGATGGCGATGCCCTCAGCTGCGCCATCGGCGCGGCCAGCATCCTGGCCAAGGCGCACCGCGATGCGAGGATGATCGAGCTGGAGGAACGCCACCCGGGCTACGGGTTCGCCCAGCACAAGGGCTATGGCACTGCGCTGCACCGCACCCAGATTGCAGCGCTGGGTGTGAGCCCGGTGCATCGCATCAGCTACGCCCCAGTGGCCGCGCTTCAACAAGTGGACGAAGGCCTGCGGGATTCGCTGCGCCACAGCCTCGATGCCTGCGTCTCCATGGAAGCCCTGAGAGCCTGGGTGGAAGCGGAGCTCCGGCCTGCCTACGGGCGCCTCAAGCCGGTTTGGGTGGAGACCCTCCGCCGCCGCTATGCGGATCGTCTGGCCCAGCTGGCTGCGGAGGGCGGCCTGGCCGGTGAGGACGCATGAAGGACGTCGCGGTGGCGCTGCTGTGCAGCGATGGCCGCTGGTTCCTGCAGCGCCGCGACCCCGGTAATCCGGTGCTCCCAGGTCTGTGGGAATTCCCAGGCGGCAAGGTGGAGACCGGTGAAACCCCGGAACAGGCCCTTCGTCGCGAGTGGCGTGAGGAAACCGGAACGGAACTCACAAGCCTCGAAGCGGGGCCCACGCTCGAAGGCTCTGTGCGCATGCATGCCTACGTCGTGGAGGCAGAGGGCCTGCCTGGAACGGAGCTGGCCTGGGGGTGGTTCCGCGCCACTGAGATTGCCCGCTTGCCCATTCCGCCATTGAATGTCGCATTGCTTGATTGGCTCAAGAAATGGGACGGGGAACCCGGACACGGCCTGGAACCACTCATCTGATACCCTGGAAGTCCCCCCAGGCCCGGAGATGCCATGCCGCGATTCCTCATTCGGACCTTCCTGTTCGCCCTGGCGGCGTCGGGGTTGGTTACAGGGCTTCAGGCCCAGCAGACCGAGGTGGTGCTGAGCGCCACCAGCAGCGCCAAGCTTGTGCTGGCCATGACGTCGCCCAAAACCACGGGTCTGGATGGTGCCACCGTGGCCTCGGATTTCACCGCTGTGCTCAAGAAGGATCTGGATGAAACGGGCGTCATCGCCGTGCTCGCCGAGCGGCTGCCCGCCGATGGGGCACCGGCCAAGGCCTGGAAGGAAGCGGGTGCCCAGTGGCTGCTGAGCGCAAAGCTGACCAAGGCCCCTAACGGCGATCTGCAGTTGGAGGCCTCGGCTCTCGACACCGCCGCGGAAAAGGGCGTGTTCACGCGCACCTACAATGCCAACAAGATCGTGCCTCTGCGCTACCTCGCGCACTATCTGGCCGATGATCTGGTGGGCCGTCTCACGGGTGAAAAGGGAGTGGCCTCCAGCCGAATCGTATTCGTGCGCGAAGTTTCACGAAATGTGAAAGAAATCTTCCAGGTGGACCGAGATGGCATGGGCCTGGTGCAACTCACACATCACGGCAGCTTGACCCTTGCTCCTTCTGTAGCCGGAGATGGACGCCTGGCGTACTTGACCTACAAAGGTGGTGCACCAGAAATTTGGGGCCAGCGTCGTAAAGACGGTCCCCACGAGAAGCTCTACCCGAGCGGTGCTTCAGGCAGCATGCTTTCGTCCCCCGTCTGGTCGCCCGATGGTAATCGTCTCGCCTTTGTTCAGGGTGACCGTCGGGGAAACACAGATATTATGGTCATGGACATGGTCAATAACCGGGTTCGCCGCTTGACGGATGGCATTGGCATCAACACCGAACCATGCTGGAATCCGAATGGAAGTCAGATTGCTTTCACCTCAGACCGGGAGGGGGGGCCCCAGGTTTTCCTCATGCAGGATGATGGCTCCAACCTCCGCCGACTGACCGGAGAAGGACTTTACAACGGGAGCCCCGCCTGGAGTCCCAACGGCGCCATGATCGCCTATGTCTCCCGATTTGAAGGGAAGTTTGATCTTTTTGTCTACAAGCTGGGAGAGGGAAAGGCCTACCAGATCACCACCGGGGTGAGTACCTCGGAGTCCCCGGCCTGGTCTCCGGATGAGCGTCTGCTTGTGTTTACGAGCAACCGGTTCGGCCCGCTGCAGCTGTTCACCACCGATCTTTCAGGCCGCCAGATCCGCCGTTTGACGGAGCTTCCGGGCTGCCAGAGTCCGCGCTGGATCCGCGGACGTTGAAATTAATGGCGATTCCCTGAGCGCCGTCCATCTATACTCAGGTACATCCAGGAGGAATCATCCCATGCGATACGGAACCTACCTCGTCCCTGCGGCCATTGTGCTCACCCTTGGCAGCCTGGCCTGCAAGCCCCCCAAGACGGCTGAGCAGATCAAGCAGGAGACGCAGGCCGCCTTCAATGAGGGCGTCCAGGCGTTCAAGGACGGCAAGGGTCGCGAAACGAATCCCTATGTGAACGACAAGGACAACCCGCACAAGGCCCAGGGCTGGTTCGATGGCTGGGACAAGGCCAAGGCCGACAAGGAAGCCGCTGACAAGGCCGCCGCCGAGAAGGCTGCTGCCGATGCGAAGGCCGCTGCCGACGCGAAGGCCGCCGCTGATCGCGCCGCCGCTGAGGAAGCTGCCCGCAAGGCCGCCGAGGCCGAGAAGGCCGCTGCCTTCAAGGCTGCCGCTGCCAAGGCCCTGCTCACCATCCACTTCGACTACGACAAGTCCGAGATCAAGGAAAAGGATCGCGCCATCCTGCAGGGCATCGCCGACTTCATGAAGGCTTTCCCCGCCGCCAAGGTTGAGATCGAAGGTCACTGCGATGAGCGCGGCACCAACGAGTACAACCTCGCCCTCGGCAACAAGCGCGCCGCCGCTGCCCTGGCTTACCTGAAGACTCTGGGTGTGGACGAAGCCCGCTTCACCACCATCAGCTATGGCAAGGAAAAGCCCGTCTGCACGGAAGCGAAGGAAGCCTGCTGGAGCCAGAACCGCCGCGGCGAATTCAAGCTCAAGTAGTCTGCACGGAATCACGCGAAGCGGGGGCGAAGGCCCCCGCTTTTCGTTTAGGATAAGAAGCACTGCTGTGGAGTCTGCATGAGCGCCCGCACGATGATGCTTCCCGCCCTCACCACCCTGGCCGCTGTGTTGACCGTGGGCTGCGGTTCCGAAGACCAGCTGCGCCGGGTTGAGCAGGAAGTGGGTGACCTCAAGGTGGAGGTCTTCAAGCTCCGCCAGGTGGTGGAAGAGGGCAACAAGAAGGCCCAGGCCGATCAGCAGGCCGCCGCGGAAGCCCGGGGCCAGGACCGCCGCTTCCAGGCCGATCTGCAGGAGAGCTTGAGGCAGGTGCAGGAGACCACCCGCGTCATGAACAACCGCCTCACCAGCCTTCCCAAGGCCGGAACCCGGCCATCCATCGATGCGCAGCCGGCCGTTGCCGCAGCCGCTGCGGAAGATGAGCGAGCCTTCAATGCTGCGGTGCTGGACTACAACCGCGGCAACTACCCACTGGCTTCCGAAGGCCTGGATCACTTCCTCACGACCTATCCGCAGAGTCCCAAGCGGCCGGACGCCCTGTTCTTCCTGGGTCTCTGTCACTACAACCTGCGCGCCTTCGACAAGGCCCAGTTGGCCTTTGATCGGATCATCAAGGAGCACGCGGCCTCGCCCCAGTTCCTACCCGCCAAGTTGAAGCGGGCCCAGTGCCTGCTCAAGCTGGGCCTGAAGCCTGCGGCTGTGAAGGCCTTCCGGGAGCTGGTGGACGGCTTCTCAGGCAGCGCCGAGGCCCGCACCGCCCAGCAGGAACTGAGCGATCTGGGGCTCTGAGGGCCGGATCTGAATTTATTAAGATAAGGTTCACCACCGAGACTCGAAGGCGCGAAGAAAACCAGAAGGCGACTTTTTCGCCATTCTTGGCGTTTGGGTGTCCTGGCGGTGAGCCTGTACCTGGGCGCTCAAGGAAGAGGCATGGGCAGGCAATCTGATTGATGATTTGCATTTAAGTTTTTGTTTTAAGTGTAGTTAATAAAATGTCATCATCGCCGCCATCATACCCTTCGAGGTTGATCCGCCGGTTCAGTCGATCACTCAGGTGTTGGTGGTGCGGAATGGCCTCAGGATCAACTCCACATCGGGGATCTCCAATGGCACTTGGCCTGGGGTCTCCAGCAGGTCCCGCAACCGCTGATCGCGTTTGCCCAGGGGCAGGGCAGGAAGATCGGGGCCAGTAACCCATTGCAGGCCTTCGGCTGCGGGAAAGCGCTCTCCCAGCCTTAGGTGCAGGGGGCTGACCGCCTCCCGCCGGTGGGTGTAGACCTGGGTCCAACCGGGCCAGGCGAGGATGGGTGAATCACTGGGCGATGGGGGTCGCGGTGCCGCCTCGGCAGCCTCTACCGTGGGCCAGCGCCAGAGACCCGCCAGCAGTCCCTTGGCCGACGGTGCCTGCAGCAGGTAGTGGCCCTGGGCCTCGATGGCCAGCAACCAGAGCGTCGCTGCCTTTGGTTTGGCCCGCTTGGCCACAGGAGGAATCTCGGCGGTGCGTCCGGCGAGGCGTGTCTCGCAAGATGGGCTCAGCGGGCACTGCGCACAGGTTGGATTGGGCAGGCAGGCCGTGGCGCCCAGTTCCATGAGGGCCTGGGTGAGGCGAGAGGGGCCGAGGACTGCCATGGCTGGGCTGAGCCAGGTGCGCAGCTCCGCCGCCCGTTCCTTGGGATCTCCCTCCAGGAGCAGCAGACGGGCCAGCACGCGGAAGGCATTGCCATCCAGGGCGGGGGTCGCCCATTGGAAGGCGATGGCGCCCACCGCCGCGGCGGTGTAGGGACCAAGTCCGGGCAGTCCGGTCAGGCCCTCCAGGTCCGTGGGCCAACCCTCGGCCGCGATGGTACCCGCAGCGGCTTTCAGGAAACGGGCCCGACGATAGTACCCGAGTCCCTCCCAGGCCTTGTGCACCGCGTCTTCCTCCGCCTCGGCGAGGGAACGGGCCGTGGGAAAGCGTTCCAGCCAGCGGTGGAAATAGGGCACCACCGTGGCCACCTGCGTCTGCTGGAGCATCAGCTCCGACACCAGCACCGCATAGGGATCTGGATGGGGCACATCCAGATCTGCCGCGCGCCAGGGCAGGTCGCGGCGCACCCGATCAAACCAGGGTGCCAGTGGAGCCAGAAGGTCAGATGCGAGAGGCCAGGACATGCTTTGACGCTATCAGTTCTCGCAGCAGAACAAGCAGAACACAGAGGGCACGGAGCTCACACAGAAGCCACAGAGGAAAAGAGCCGCAAAATGGATGGAATCGCTCGTGGCGGTTCTCTGTGATCTCTGCGTTCCTGCTGTTTTCACAAATGAAGACAAAAAAGAGCGCCGTTTCCGGCGCTCTTTCGTTTGGTGCCCGCGAGCAGACTCGAACTGCTACGGCTTGTGGCCACCACCCCCTCAAGATGGCGTGTCTACCAATTTCACCACGCGGGCAACGTGGAATACCAAGTGTCTCGCAAAGCGCGGAGCCGGTCAATGACTCGTTTCGCGGTGACTACTTCTTCGCGGGAGCGGGGACGGGAACGGTGGCCGGGGCAGGCGTGGGGACCACAGGTGCGGGGGCCGCGGCCACGGGCTTGTCGGAGGTCTTTTCCAGCACGGAACGGTTCTGGCGGATGATCAGCACTTCGATCATCAGCGTGGTGGCAAGGAAGCCACCGGCCAGCCAGTAGGTGGCCTTGGACAGAAAGGGCGTGGCACCCTGCGCGCCGAAGGCGGAGTTGGCACCGCCGCCACCGAAGGAAGCCCCCAGGCCGCCCTTGGTGCCGGGCTGCAGAAGGACCGTCCCGATGAGGAGGACGCCGAAAAGAATGAGGAACGTGATGGCAAGGCCGTTCATGGAAACTCCGAACCACTTAGTCTGCCATGGGCGGAGCTTTACATCCAGAGCCCAGTGAGGCTGGGGGCCTGCAGGGCCCGATGCACGGCCCCGGCCTGGGCCACCAGGCGGATGAAGTCCGACGGCAGCAGGGCCTGGGGGCCATCGCTGAGAGCCTTCTCCGGGTGGCAGTGGGTCTCCACCAGCAGGCCGTCCGCCCCGGCCGCCACGCCCGCGAGGCCGCAGGGGATCACCAGATCCCGGCGCCCTGTGGCGTGGCTGGGATCCACCATCACCGGCAGATGGGTGAGGGCCTTGGCGGCGGGGACCACACTCACATCCAGGGTGTTGCGGGCATGATCGGACCAGGTACGGATGCCGCGCTCGCACAGCACCAGGTTGCGGTTGCCTTCGCCCAACACGTACTCGGCGGCGTAGAGCCACTCTTCGAGCGTGGCCGAGGGGCCGCGTTTGAGCAGCACCGGCTTGCCGCAGCGCCCGGCCCGGCGCAGCAGGGCGAAGTTCTGCATGTTGCGCGCGCCGATCTGCACCATGTCCGCGCTGCGCTCCACAGCGTCAAAGGTTTCCACCTCGGTGGCCTCGGTGACGATGCCCAGGTCGAACTCGGCCCGGGCCTCTTCCAGGAGGCGCAGGCCTTCGAGGCCGAGGCCCTGGAACGCGTAAGGGCTGGTGCGCGGCTTGTAGGCGCCGGCCCGCAGCAGCTTCACACCGGCCTCGGCCACGTAGCGGGCCACGGTGAAGAGCTGTTCCCGGCTTTCCACGCCGCAGGGGCCCCCCACCAGGGCCAGGTCCGGTCCGCCGATCTTCACGCCCCGCACGTGCACCACGGTGCGATCCGCCACCGCATCGGCGCTGGCCAGCTTGTAGGGGCTGGTGATGGGCACCACGCGCCTCACCCCGGCCATGGGCTCGATGCGGTCGGGCTTGAGGGCTTTGGAAGCGTTGGGGGCCACGATGCTGAGGGATTCCGGCGTCTCGTTCACCTGGCAGCGGATGCCCGAGGCCTCCATCAGGGCCAGGACTTCCTGCACCTGGTCCGGCGTGGCGTGGGGTTCCATGAGAATCAGCATGTGGGCCTCGGGTCATCATTCTACCGGGAGCACGGCGGGGGTCCTGGACACCCCCTGCCCCCGGTCGCACACTAGGCCCCGGAGGTCTCCCATGAGGCGCGCTTCCTGGTTGCTTGTCATCCCCATCCTTCTGGCTTTTGGCTGCACCCGGCCTGATGTGGAGGCTTTCCGGCAGCGGCCCGCGCCGGTGCGCGTGTCCGTGACCATGCCCGCCCAGCTTCAGGATCGTGACGGCTACCAGAAGGAATACGGCTCGGCGCTGCGGGCCCGACTGGCCACCCGCGTGGTGGTGGTGCCCGAAGGGGTGACTCCTCCCGTGGGCGCGGCTGAACTTCAGGTGGTCATTCGTGAGATCGCCCCGGCGGCGGGCGAAGCCTCCCCCGCCGCCGTCGGGGTGGCCACGGGCATTGCGGTGGGAACCCTCAGCGCCATCTCCGGCAACCGGGGTTGGGGTGCCGTGGATGGCCTCTTCTGGGGTCTCTGGGCAGGCAGCCACGCGGCCATGCATCAGGAGCGGGTCCGCGACCGGCTGGGCTACCGGCCCCAGGTGGTGCGGGCTGAAGTGAGCCTGCGGCAGCAGGGCAATCCCGAGCCGCTCTGGGTGGAATCCATCGAGCCCATCGAGGTGGTGGAGGCCATGGATCCTTTGCCTCGGGGCTACCGTGACGATGATGGGCGCATCCGGGAAGAAGAGGCCAAGGGCTTCGCCCGGGTGGTGGTGCAGAAGCTGTCTGCCTACTTCCAGTGGACGCGGTTCACGGAACAGCGCTTCTATGGCGATGCTTCGTCTGCGCCAGCCCCTCCGCGCGACGCGGAACCCCCGGCCAGGCCAGCGGAACCGCCCACCCCCGCGCCGAGCATGACGCCTCCGCCGCCCCCGGTGGACCCGCCCCCGCCGCCCGCGCCAGGCACCCCGGTCCAGCCGAAAAACGACTGATGGAAGCCCAGGTCCTCCGCTGTTCCGGCTGCGGCGCTTCGGTCCCCCCGGATGCCATCCAGTGTCCCTACTGCCAAGCTCAGCTGGCCACCGTGGCCTGCCCTTCCTGCTTCGCCTTGGTGCCACTCTCGGCCACCCATTGCCCTGGCTGTGGCGCCGCAGTGGCGCCTCGGGCCAGTGCGGTTCCGGCCGGCGCGGCCTGTCCTGCCTGCGCCAAGCCTCTGGCTTCGGCCAAGGTGGGGGAACTGGATCTGCAGGAATGCCTGGCCTGCGGCGGTCTCTGGCTGGACCGGACCATCTTCGAGCAGCTGGGCGCCAGCCGGGAGCGCCAGGGCGCGGTGCTGGGCGCGCTGCCAGCGCCCGCGGCCCCGCCGGTGACCCACCTGGAGGCCGTGCAGTATCGCCCCTGTCCCGCCTGCGCCCAGCGCATGAACCGCGTGAACTATGCCCGGCGCTCCGGCGTGGTGCTGGATGTCTGCAAGGCCCATGGCGTGTGGTTCGACAAGGATGAGCTGCGGCGCGTGCTGGCCTTTGTCGCCGACGGCGGCCTGGACCGGGCCCGGGAACTGGAGCTCGAAGAACTGAAGGAGGCCAAGCGCCAGGCGGCGGTGCAGGTGCCCCTGCACCCCTCCTCCTCCTACGAATTCCGTCAGCAGATGAACGCGCAGGGCCACTGGCTCAGCACCGTGGGCCTGCTGGGACTGGCCGCGGAAGTGGCGGAGCTGTTCCTGGATCGGACGTGAGTTTTCGCCACAGATGAACACGGATGAACACGGGTCAGGGGCGAACCTGATCTGAGTTCATCCGTGTTCATCTGTGGCCAAGGAAATCGCTGAGGTCAGCTCGCCTGCTTCACCAGCTGCGCGAATTTCTTGGGATCCAGGCTGGCGCCGCCCACGAGGCCGCCGGCCACTTCGGGAATGCCCAGCAGCTCGGGGAAGCTTTCGGGGGTGACGCTGCCGCCGTAGAGGATGGGCACCTGGTACTCGGATCCCGCGAAGTGGCGGTTCAGTTCGGCGCGGATGAAGGCGTGGGCCTCGCGCACCTGTTCGGCTTCAGCACGGCGGCCGGTGCCGATGGCCCACACGGGCTCGTAGGCCACCCACAGGGGGCCGGGGCCGGTCTCGGCCAGGATGGACAGCTGCTGTCCAAGCACCTGCAGGGTCTGGCCCGCATCGCGCTGGTCGAGGGTTTCGCCGATGCAAAGCAGGGGCAGCAGGTCCCACTGCCAGGCGGCCTTGATCTTCTTGGCCAGGGCCGCATCGGTTTCGCCGAAGAACTGGCGGCGTTCGCTGTGGCCCAGGATGACGCCGGAACAGCCCGCATCCCGCAGCTGGGGCATGGAGACTTCGCCCGTGAAGGCGCCCTTGGCTTCCGCATGGCCGTTCTGGCCGAACACCATGATGCCCTTGGGGCGCATGAGACCGCTCACCAGGTGCAGCAGGGTGAACGGGGGCGCAATGCCCACCTCCGTCCCTGCACTCGGTGTGAAGTGCGCGAGCAGATCCTCGCAGAAGGAGCGGGCCTCTTCAGAGGCCAGGTTCATCTTCCAGTTGGCGACGACACAACGCATAGAATCTCCTGATGGGCCGCACCAGCGCCAGCCGTTGGCAGGGCCGCGGTCCGTGGGCGGAAACCTTGAGGCTATCAGCCTTCGGAGGCCTTGGCATACCCGCCGGGCGTTCTCCCCAAGAGACGCTTGAAGGCCCGGATGAAATGGGCCTGGTCGTAGTAGCCCAAAGCGAGGGCCAATCCCGGCAGGTCCAGCGAGGGATCCTTCTCCAGCCGCTCCATGGCCTCGTGCAACCGGTACCGCTCGATCACCCACTTGGGGTTCACGCCGACATAATCCAGAAAGAGCCGTTGCAGGGAGCGAAGGCTCATGCCAACTTCCCGAGCCACCGCTTCTGCCTGGATCAGGTTCCGGTCCTCGAGAATCCGGGCCACCACCTGCCGCGCCAGTTGGGCCCTGGGATCGGGCGGGGGGAGGCGCTTCAGGAGGAAAGCCTCCAGAAGTGCCACCGCTGCGCCGACATCATCCCCACAGCGGAGGACCGCCCCCTCGAGTTCGGCGCCCTCTGGGCCGAAGGCGCTTTCCAGGGGGAGGATTCGGTCTGTGATGGTTCGCACGGGACCGGGCCAGAAGGGGCGGAAGCAGCCGGGATGAAACTTGACGCCATAGACGCGCCCTTTGCCTTCTAACAGGCGTTGGAAACGGCCTGTGTTGACGCCTGCGAGACCGGATCGCCCAGCTTCGACCACCAGGTAGACCGACGGGTGGGGCAGGGTCTCCCCGGTTCGGGTGGGCTTTCCTCGGAGATCCCAGGAGATGGTCCAGAACCGCTCCACCACGGCCGCAAGCGGGCCTTCGGGCAGGAACCGCTCCACGGGGGATTGGTGTCGCACGGATTCGGCGCCCACCACCCCTCTCGGCTGCCATGCCACAGGCTTTACCACCCTGGATCCTCCCTGATTCCGGCCCATTCTCCAGCTGTCGCGTTTCTACAATACTGCCTCGATCCTCGGTCTCATTCTTGAGGGGAAATCCATTCGACGGAGTTTTCATGCCGGCCAGAACCCTTCTCCGGGCTGCCTGTCTGTGGCCGCTCTCCCCCCTCATGGTGTCGGCTCTCTCGGCCCACATCCCCATCCCCCAACGAAAGGAGGTCCAGGTGAATCACCTGGCTAAAGGCACCTTTGACGTGAAAGTGGTTCCTCTCACAGAAGGCGTTCGCAGTGGGGTATGGAGCCCCCAGCGCATGTCCATCGACAAGCGGTTCCAGGGCGATCTCGAGGGCACGAGCCAGGGCGAAATGATCGCGGCCATGACCGAGGTGAAGGGTTCCGGCGGCTACACGGCCATCGAGCAGGTGCGCGGAACGTTGCAGGGTCGCAGCGGATCCTTCCTGCTTCAGCACAGCGCTGTGATGTCCAAGGGGGTGCCCGGAGAGTGGCGAGTCGCCGTGATCCCGGATTCCGGCACCGAGGGGCTGAAGGGCCTCAGCGGACAGCTGACCATCACCATCAAGGACGGACAGCACAGCTATGTGCTGGAATACGCACTGCCCGAGGCGCCTTGATGGCGGTTCGAGCAGTGCGTATTGGGATGATGGGTTGATGCGGCTTAGCGCTGCAGCGCGGCCACACCCGGAAGCTCGAGGCCGCTGAGGAATTCCAGGCTGGCGCCACCGCCGGTGGACACATGGCTCATGCGGGCGGCCACGCCGGCCTTGTTCACGGCGGCCACGCTGTCGCCGCCCCCCACCAGCACGAAGGCGCCGCGTCCGGCGGCTTCGGCCAGTTCCTCGGCCATGGTGAGGGTGCCGCTGGCGAAGGGCGCCATCTCGAAGACGCCCATGGGGCCGTTCCATAGCAGCGTGTTGGCGGCCCGGATCTCCGCGGCGTAGGCGGCGACGGTTTCAGGGCCGATGTCCAGGGCCATGCGATCCGCGGGGATGTTCTGATCCGTGGTGATGGCGCAGTCCGCATCCTCCTTGAACTCGCTGGCGGCGACGTGATCGAGGGGCAGCAGCAGGCGGGTGCCCTTGGCCTGGGCCTGCTTCAGCAGATCCAGGGACATCTCCAGCTTGTCGTCCTCGCAGAGGCTCTTGCCGATCTGGAAGCCCTGGGCCTTGAGGAAGGTGTAGCTCATGGCCCCGCCGATGAGGATGGCGTCGGCCTTGCCGAGGAAGTTCTGGATGAGCTCGATCTTGTCGCTCACCTTGGCGCCGCCGAAGATCACCACCAACGGCTTGTCGGGGTTGTCGGTGACCTTGCCCAGAGCCTTCAGTTCCTTCTCCATGAGGAAGCCCGCGGCCACGCGGTCCTTGGGGAAGTGGGACACCATGCCGCTCACGGAGGCGTGGGCGCGGTGGGCCGAACCGAAGGCGTCGTTCACGTAGGTGTCGGCCAGCTTGGCCAGGTCCGCCGCGAAGTCCTCCTTGTTCTTGGTCTCGCCCTTCTCGAAGCGCAGGTTTTCCAGCAGCAGCACCTGGCCGGGCTTCAAAGCCGCGGCCTGGGCCTCCACCTCGGGGCCGTTCACGTAGGCGGCCAGGGTGCAGTCGAAGCCCTGCTCCTTCAACCAGGCGGCCACGGGGGCGGCGCTGTAGGCAGCCTCGAAGCCCTTGCCCTCGGGGCGCCCCAGGTGGGAGGCCATCACCACGGAGGCGCCGCCATCCAGCAGGCACTTTAGGGTGGGCAGGGTCTCTTTGATGCGGGTGGCATCGGTGATCTTCCCTTCCTTCAAGGGCACGTTCAGATCCGCCCGAAGGAAGACCCGGTGGCCCTTCACATTGAGATCACGCACCGATTGGAAGCCCATGGCTGCTCCTGAGTTCAAGGTTGGTTCCATTCTGACGGAAGATCGGCGGGTCGGCTATGGATGGCAGGCGGGAAACCTCACCAGGCCTTTTCGAAAATGCCGATCCAGCGTGGACTGTCTTCCGTGAACGCCTCGCCCGCATAGGTGCCCAGGACGCGGCGCAGGCGCAGGCCCGCGCGGACAGCCATTTCCTGCAGCTCATCGGGAGCGTAAAGACGCACGCTCTCCTGGACATCGCGGACTTCGCCCGTGTCCAGGCGGGTGAGCACCATGCGCTTCACCAGACGGTTGCCTTCCAGCGTGCGCCGACTCTGGGCACGGATGCCGCCGCGCTCAATCGTGTTTTCGGGAATCAGGGTCCGCGTCAGCAGGTCGGCGTTGAAATAATCCATGATCAGCACCCCGCCAGCCCCCAAGGTGGCGCCCAGGTTCAACATGAGGGCCCGGTTTTCCTCATCTGAGAAATAGCCGAAGGGGGTGAACCAGAGGCAGATGCCGCGGAGGGAGCCGGGCTTCACGGGCAGATGCCGCATGTCGCCCCTCAGCAGCCAGGGCCGGAGGCCGCTGGGCGCCATGCCCAGCAGGACCCGGGACAGGTCCATGCCGAAGGCCAGGGGGTTGGCCCGGCGCAGGATCTCCAGGTGGCGACCCGCCCCGCAGGCGAGATCCAGCACGGGGCCTTCGCTCAGCTCCGGGGCCACCCGCAGCGCGCGGCCCACGGCCACCCGCGCCTCCTCAGCGTCCCGGTGGGCGTAGAGCTGCGCATAGTCCTCGTCAAACCACCCTTCAAACCACTCGGCCAAGTCACTGCCCTTCGAATACCCCAGGGTATCCAAGGATGCGGCCTGGCGCTCCACCTAAGGGGAAGGGGGACGGGTCGGGTAGAATGGATGTTGCAAAGGAACCTCATGCAACGCCCTGAACGCCTTGAAGACCAAATCCATTTCCTTCTGTCGACGCTGGTGCAGCGGGAGCTGCGCGACCCGGAACTGGGTTTCCTCACCCTCACCGCGGTGCGCCTTTCGCCGGATCGCAGCGTGGCCCGGGTCTATTTCACCGTGCTGCCCGCCAATGGCGGCGACCAGGAAGCCCAGGATGGCCTCACCCGCAAGGCCCTGGGCCGCGCGGCGGGCTTCCTCCGCAGCCAGCTGGCTTCGCGCCTCAAGATGAAGCGGGTGCCCGAGCTGCGCTTCTTCCCTGACGGCACTCTGGAAGAGGGCAACCACATGGAGACACTCCTTTCGGAAATCGAGAAGGAGCGGGCCGCCCGGCCGGTGGAACCTGAAGCAGAAACCGAAGCCACCTCGGGAAAACCGGAAGCCTGATGATCGAATCCGGCATCCACCTCGTCCACAAGACCGTGGGGCAGAGCAGCTTTGACGTGATCCGGGGCTTCAAGCGCCGGGCCTTCGAGGCCGGGCAGAAGAAGCTGGCCCTGGGGCACGGCGGCACCCTGGATCCCTTTGCCGATGGCCTGCTGCTGGTGCTGGCGGGCCAGGCCACGCGGCTCATGGAGCTCATGCATCCGCTGCCAAAAGCCTATGTGGCCGAAGTGGCCTGGGGCCAGGAGACCGACACTTGCGACCATCAGGGGCTGCCTCTGGGAGAACCCGTGCTGCCTGAGCTGAGCCCCGAGGCCCTCGATGCCTCGCTGGCGCCCTTCTTGGGCTGGACCGACCAGGTGCCCCCAGCCACCAGCGCCAAGAAGATTGATGGAGAGGCCGCCTACAAGAAGGCCCACCGCGGCGAGATCGTGCTCATGAAGCCCAGCCGCGTCTTCCTGCTGTCGGCCCGCTGGCTCAGCCACGATCTGCCGCGCACCAGCCGCCTGGAGATCACCTGCCGGGGTGGCTTCTACGTGCGCAGCCTGGCCCGGGACCTGGGCCGCGCCCTGGGCTGCGGAGCCCACCTTTCGGCCCTGCGCCGCACGGCCATCGGCCCCTGGACCGACCCCGGAGCAGGCGCGGAATGGCTGATCAAGGGCACCGACCTGCTGCCATGGTGCCCCTTCCGGGAACTCACCGACGACGAGGCGGATCATCTGGGCCACGGCCGGGCCATCGGTGCAGGCGAATCCCATCCTCCCACTTGGACGCTGCCGGAGGGTTTCCCTGATCCGGGTGCGCCGCTGCGGGCCCTGCATGAAGGGCGCCTGGTGGCCCTGCTGAAGCCCGTCGAGGATGGATGGCGCACCTTCGCCAATTTGCGCGGCGGGCTGTAGCGCGCCGTTGGAGGTGACCCCATGGCCGGCAAGGAGCTTGACGCCAGCGGCATCGAAACCTTCCTGCGTGCCTGGCTGGAGGCCTGGAACCGCCATGATCTGGAGGGCGTGCTGCAGAGCATGGCCGAGGAGGTGGTGTTCGAGCACTGGAATGGCCGCGTGGTACGGGGCAAGGCGGCCTTGGTCAAGGCGTGGGGGCCCTGGTTCGAGGCGCACGGGGACTTCCGCTTCGACCTGAAGGCGCTTTGCGTGGATCAGGTTCGTCAGGCCTTCAGCTTCGAGTGGTCCCTGGATTGGCCCGTGCCGCCGGGGGATCGGCCCGAGGTGCGTGAAGTGCGGCATGGCATCGACCACATCCAGTTGCGCGAGGGCCTGGTCGTCGCCAAGCGGAGCTACATCCGCACCGTGCCGCGGTTCGGCGGTTCCACTCACGGGGAATGATGATCCAAATGCTCACGCGGATGAAAAACGGATGAATATCGGTCTGGTTCCATCCGCGTGAACCCGCGGCTCATGCGTTTCCTTCGGACCCACCGGTAGAAAAGGAATGGAATAAGCGGAGGGTGGCCGAGGGGCGGAGGAGAGCTGAGAACTGCATGTGGTTTTCTCAGCTTTCCTCAGCCCTTCCGCTCACCTCCGCTTTCAAAATTCCTTTATTTTTCGGCCACGGATGAACAAGGGGCAAGAGCAAGTCTGATCAGTGTCCGTCTATGTGAATCCGTGACTTCCTCTATGCGGTGTAAGTCACGCCCTCCTTGGATCGGGTATCCACACTAAGTTGGAACACATCGGGGCGGGCGTAGTGTCCGGCGGTGTCCAGCACCAGGTGCCCCTGCGTCACGAGGCTGGGATCCAGATCCGCATGGAGGATGGCGGCTTCATGGCTGGGGGGCACCAGGTACCTGGCATCCGGGGCGATGATGGCACTGCCGCCGTTCTTGTAGAGGTGCCCGGCATCCCCGGGCATGCTGGCCAGCATCTCGAAGGCGGGGCCTGACGTCTGGCTGAGACTGGCCAGGCCATCGAGCACATCCGCCTTGCTGAGGACGCAGCCCGCCGCCAGCACGAAGCACTGGCCCTCGAAGGCGTAGGTACGGCTTGCCAGCTGGTGCAACTCGCCCACGGCGGGCCACTGGGCCACGTGCACCACCTCGTGCTTGGCGTGCATGGCGGCGCGGGCCAGGGGCATCCAGTGCTCCCAGCAGATGAGCCCGCCCAGGGTGCCATGGTCCGTGTCGAGGGTGGCCAGGGTGCTGCCATCGCCCTGGCCCCAGATGAGACGCTCCGTGTAGGTGGGCGTGAGCTTGCGGTGCAGCGCGTGGCGCTCCCCGTCGGCGGACAGGAAGAGCATCACGTTGTAGAGGGTGCCGCCCCGGCGCTCGTGGGCGCCCATGACGAGGTCCACCCGATACCGGGCGGCCAGGGCTCGCAGCCGGTCGACATGGGGACCGGGGATCTGCAGGGATTGCTCCGCCAGCAGCTGGTACAGCGCCTTGGCGCCGGGATGGTCCCAGCGGGCGGCATCGGGTGCCTCATCCAGCCACACGGGGTAGCCGGGCAGCCAGGTTTCGGGAAAGGCGACGAGTTTGGCGTCGGCCCGGGCTGCTTCCGCCACGAGGGTCTCGGCCCGTGCCAGGCTGGCCTCCAGGTTGAGGAAGACCGGGGGCTGTTGAACGATTGCGACGCGCAGGGGGGCAGACTTGGTCATGGGCACTCCGGCATTCACCATTTTGCGCATGGTGACGGACCTGATGGCGAAACCGGGGTTTTAAGCCTTCTCCATCTTCATGCCGAGGATGGAAACCTCCGATGAAGAGGAACCGTCCTGGCCCGCGAGCCCTGTCCGGGGCTACCCGGGAAACCATCAACCGCAAGGATTTGGAGTTTGGCGTGGGATTTTTCCGGAGCAAGGTGGCAGGGGCAGAGGCCGTGGACTTCCCGCCGCCATCCCAGGGCAATCCGCCAGAGACGCTGAACGGGCCCCTTGCGGCCTTTCTGAGAATTCAGGCAGGGGTGCTTGAGGAGGCTGTTCGGGAGCAGGGTCTCAAACTCCAGCAAGCCGAAGGGTTGATGGGAGAGGCCGTCCGGGGCTTTGGGGAAGCCCTTCAAGAGCTGGATGTCCTCGCCCGCGATCAGTACGAGCTGGCCATGGAGCTTCACCGCGTGCTGGAGGTGAGCCTGGAAGGCCAGACGGAAACCCAATCCGTGGAGGCTTTCGCCACGACCATTCGGGGCACGCTGGATCTTTTCGTGCAGGCGATGATGGAGATCGGCAAATCCAGTTTCCAGCTGGTGGATGAAATGGAAGGCATCCGGGGGCGTTCCGCCTCCATGAGCGGGTCGCTGGGCGAACTGGCAGAAGTGGCCACCCGCACCCACATGCTGGCGCTCAACGCCAGCATTGAAGCGGCCCACGCCCGGAAGTACGGCGCGGGGTTTTCGGTGGTGGCCGGCGAGGTGCAGAAGCTGGCTGACCGCAGCGGGCGGATCAGCGATCAGATCTCCGCACAGGTGCGGGAAACCGAGGAGGTCCTGAGCCGCGCCTCGGCCCAGGCCAGTCTCATCGCTTCCAATGATTTCAACGAGATCATCCGGTCCAAGCAGTTGGCTGAAACCATGGTGACCGCCATCAGCCAGAGTGAGATCCGAGCCCAGGCCCTGGTGGCCCGCATGGAAGACATTGGCAAGGCGGTGACGGCCCAAGTGGGGCGCTCCATCCAGGCCCTGCAATTTGAGGACATGGTGCGCCAGATCCTGCAGCGCGTGGGGGTGGGGTCGGGGCAGCTGGCGGTGCTTGCAGCGAAGCTTCAAGCCCTCGCCAACGAAGTGGACCGGGGCGAGCTGCCACTGGTGGATCTCCTCACCCAGGCCGCGGTGGAGTTCGAGGCTTTTGGGGTGAATGCCCACAACTCCGTGCAAGCCGCATCCATGGATTCAGGCGACGTCGAATTGTTCTGAGGGGGGATCATGGATTACAAGACTGTGGTGGATGCAGGCTGCGCCACCGTTTTCCTCGACGGACGGTTGGCCTATGGTGTCTACCCCGAATTCCGGGCCGCCACCCTCGCCGCGCTCGATCACCCTTCCACCACACGCATCCAGCTTGATATGTCCGGCGTGACCTTTCTGGATTCCAGCGTGTTGGGGATGATCCTCTACTTCAGGCAGAGGGCGCAGGCGGCTCAAAAGGAACTGGCCATTGTCCGGCCCTCGGCCCAGGTGGATGAAGTGCTCAAGATCGTGAACTTCAGCAAGCTGGTGCCCATTCTTTCCTGACCTCTGGCCTGGCGAGGCGCCGAACCCGCCTCCCGCCGCCGAAAGGCGATTCATGACGGCTGCCCCTCTCAATGCTGCGCATGGCCTGAAGATCCTCGTGGTGGATGACGATCCCATCACGCGCAGGCTTGTCCGGGCGGCCCTGGAAATGGATGGGTTCGAGGTGATCCTGGCCCGGGACGGCAAAGAAGGGTTGGCGTTCTTCCAGGCCCAGGCTCCTGATCTGGTCTTGACCGACTACTCGATGCCGGGAATGAGCGGCGCCGAGTTTACGCAGAGAATCCGCGCCTTGTCGGCCGAGGGCCAGACGCGGACCACCGTCCCCGTGGTGGTTTTCACGGGGCATGGCGAGGTGGAGGTGCTGAAGGATTGCCTGGAAGCCGGGGCCGAGGATTTCCTCATCAAACCCTTCACCATCCCGGAACTGCGCATCCGCATCCGGGCCACGGCGGAGCTGGTGGCGGCCCATGCGAGCCAGGCCGCGCGTGAGGCCGAAGAACGTGATGAAATCGCCGTGGTCAAGCATGTGTTGAACCGGCTGCTGGAGCCAGGGAAAGCATCACTGCCGCGGGGCTTTGTGATGGAGACCCTGGCCACCCGCCGCATCAATGGAGATATCTGCACCTACCGGGCGGGTGCGCCCGGCATCCATTTCGGCATGGTCTGCGATCCCATGGGACACGGGCTGATGGCGGGCATCTCCGGCATTCCGACCTTGGATGTGTTCAACGCGCTGGCGGCCAGGAATTTCCCGCTTCTGAGCATCCTTGAGGAAATCAACGAGAAGCTGATCCACCTGCTTCCCCTGGGGCGGTTCTCGTGCGCCGTTCTCTTCCGCATGGACTGGCATACGAGAGAGTTCTTCGTGATCAACGCGGCCATGCCCGATGCCTTTGTGCTCCGTGGCGATGGCGCTGTGGTGAAATTCCCTTCCACGGGCATCCCTCTGGGCATCCAGAAGGATCTTGGCGCACCCGCGGTGGGGCGGGTCCGGATGGCCCCTGGCGACTGCTTCTTTGCCTGCAGCGATGGCCTCACCGACATCGTGGACGAAGCGCAGATCCTGGATACCTTCCGGTCCGGCGGGCTCGAAGGGTTCACCGGCCGCCTGCGCGCCCTGGTGGAACAGAGGATCGGGAACCTCGATCTTGCCGACGACGTGAGCTGGTGCCTTTGGCCCTTTGAACCCGATTGGGCTGTTCCCGCTGCATCCGAGCAGAGAACGACCCCTGAGGTTCTTGAGGGACGGACCTTGGATCTGTGCTTGCGCTTCCACCCCAACGTACCGGCCTACCAGGAGATGGGCTCGACGCTGGTGGGCTTCCTGGGGCGCCATGGCGTTTCCAGGAGCATGGCCCAGAACCTGGCCTTGCTGCTGTCGGAAACCATCATCAATGCCGTGGATCACGGCGTGCTTCAACTGGATTCCGCTCTCAAGGAAGTGGATTTCGAGCGCTACGACCTGGAGCGCAGGTCCCGCCTGAAGGCTTGTGGCCATGAGGCGCTTGAGCTCCAGGTTAGCCTGCACATCCGGCCCGATGGGGTCTGCTCCCACCTGCTGGCACGCATGGCGGATCCAGGCCGGGGTTTCGATTGGCGCCAGTACCTTGCCGACATGGCGGACACCCCGGACAAGCTTTCAGGCCGGGGGCTGCTGCTGCTCAAGGCCCTGGGCCAGGATCTCACCTTCAACGAGGCGGGCAATGAAGTCTGCTTCAGCCTCCATGCCCTCGATGGGTGACTGCGCCATTCCTCGAGCCGAATAGACTGAACCCCGCGTCTTTTGGATCGGCAGAGAGGCCCCGAGTGCGATAGGTTGGCTCCATCCCCTTTTGGAGACACCCATGGCCGCCGATGCCGCCCTGTTGGCTGACCTTCCCCTGTTCGCAGCCCTGAGGCCCGAGGAACTGGACCTCCTGGCCCAGGCAGTGGATCTGCGGCGCCTCCAACCCGGCGAGACCCTCTTCAAGGCGGGGGATCCCGGCGAGGCCATGTACATCGTGGTTTCCGGCGAAATCGAAATCTCAGTCGTGGACCGGGCCGGGCAGAAGATCGTGCTCACGGGACGCCACCGCGGCGATGTCTTCGGCGAACTGGCCATGCTGGATGAGGGCACCCGTACGGCCACGGCCACGGCCATCATCCCCACGGACCTGCTGGAATTGGACCGTGCGGACCTGCTGCTGCTGGTCACCCGGAAACCCGAAGCAGCCCTGCACCTGCTGGGGGCCATGGGCGCCATGACCCGCAAAGCCGATCTGCTGCTGCGCACCCGCGTGGCCCGCAACGTGCAGGATGAGATCGACGACCAACGCTCACTGCTGGAGCGACTCACCGACTGGATCGCCGCCTTTTCGGGCAGCATGACTTTCCTGCTCATCAATGCGGGCTGGTTCGCGGTGTGGATCTACCTCAACGTGAGCGGCCGGGCCTCGTTCGATCCCTATCCCTTCGGATTCCTCACCATGGTGGTGTCACTGGAGGCCATCATCCTGTCGATCCTCGTGCTGCTGGCCCAGAACCGGCAGGCGGCCAAAGACCACATCCGCGATGATGTGGAATACGAAATCAACGTGAAGGCCGAGCTGGAAATCGCCCACCTGCACGAAAAGGTGGAGGAACTCTCCGATGATTTCCGGCAACGGCTGGACCGCATGGAGGCGCTGCTGCGCACCTCAGCGGAGAAGCGCCCCTAGGCCGCCTTCTTGGGCGCCAGCTGAGAAGCCGCCATGCCAGCCAGCATCAGCCCGCCACCGAGGATCAGGCGCAGGGACAGGGGTTCGTGCAGCAGGAGCACGCCACCCACCGCCGCGAAGAGGGCTTCCATGGAAAGGATGATGGAGGCGTGGGCCGGGTGGGCCCTGCGCTGGGCCACGATCTGCAGGGTGTAGGCCACGCCCACAGACAGCAGGCCCCCGTAGAGGATTGGAAGGCCAGCTGCAGGCAGGCCCCGGAAGGCATGGGGCTCCCGCGCCAGGGCCGCGAAGAAGCTCAGCGTTGCGCAGGTGGCGAATTGCCCAATGGACAGTTCCAGGGTGTCGATGCGCGCTCCCACGTGGGCAATGATCAGGATGTGCAGGGTCCAGAAGAAGGCGCCCAGCAGTTCCAGCGAATCGCCAGGAGCCAGTTTCAAGCCCGTGCCGATGCTGAGGATGTAGAGCCCGCCCAAGGCCAGTCCCGCGCCAAGCCAGATATGGAAGCCCGCCGGACGCCCCAGGAAGCGCCCAGCCAGCGGCACGAGCACCACGTAGAGGCAGGTGATGAAGCCCGCATTGCCGGCGGTGGTGTGAACCAGGCCCACCTGCTGAAGGGAGGCCGCCACAAACAGCACGGTGCCGGCCCCCAGGGCCCAGAGGCTTCGCTGTCGAAAGCTGAGCCGCGGGGAAGGCACGCCTTTGCGGGCCTCGCGCTTGCGTTGGAGGATCAACAGCGGAATCAGCGACAGCGCGCCCAGCGCGAACCGCGCGGCGCCAAAGGCGAAGGGGCCGATGGCCTCCATGCCGTTGCGCTGCGCCACGAAGGCGAAGCCCCAGATGATGGCCACCAGGAGCAGCAGGCCGTCAGTCTGGGCCATGGCTTTCAGAGATCTCATCACACCGTCGGAAAGAGGGGAAACGTTTGGTGGCCGTTCCTCGTCGATTCGAGGAACGGCCACCAAAAGCCTAACGGAGAACCCGCCACGAAGGGCGGGTTCGGAGGTTCAGGATTCCTGGGGAAGGCGCGCCGCCAGATCATCCAGCACCTTGAGCATGTGCTGGCATTCTTCGCAGCTGGTGTGGGGTGTGCCGCAGGGGAAGCCATCACCCTGCATGCCCAGGCAGCGGGGCTGCTGGATGAAGCGGGCCAGTTCGCCCAGCAGGCCGGAGACCTTCTTGCGCAGCGGGCTGTCCGGGATCTCCCGGAGGGCCATGATGATCTTCCATTCCTCGGCATTGAGGGTGGTCTGGATGGTGGTGTCCATCATGGGGCTCCTCGAGAAGAAAAGGATTCACCACTGAGGCACAGAGGGCACGAAGGAATCACGGAGAAGAAAGCAATCGGCACTCTCCGTGCCCTCCGTGTCTCCGTGGTGAATCAGTTGTTGAGCGCTTCCACCGACTTGACGCCCCAGGCGAAGGCTTCTTCGTTGAGAGGGATCAGGGCGCACTTGTCCTTCAGGGCCACGCCGATGGCGCTGAGGAAGGTCTCCTTGGGGAAGATGTTCGTGGCGGCCTGGAGGGCGCCCAGGGCCACGATGTTCTTCACCACGGCCTTGCCCAGGTCGGTGGCGATGCCGGTGAAGGGCACGGGGAAGACCTTGATGCTGGGATCGAGCACGGGGGCTTCGGTGACCACGGAGCTGTCGTAGATCACGTAGCCGCCCTTGCGCACGGTCGGGCCGAACTTGGCCAGGCTGGGGGCGTTGAAGGCCAGCAGGATCTGGGGATCGGGCGAACCGGGATTCAGCACTTCCGTCTCCGCCACATGCACGTCGGCGTAGGACGTGCCGCCGCGGCTTTCGGGGCCGTAGCTGGGGATGTGGGTGGCGTCGAAGCCTTCGCTGATGGCGGCGCGGGCGATGAGCATGGCGGCGGTCTGGGCGCCGTCGCCGCCGGAACCGGCCAGCTTCAGGGAGACGTCATTCAGGTCGAGCTGGGTGGGGAAGCCCTTGCAGAAGCGCTCGGGGTGCTCGGTGGTGGCGCCGGTGAGGGAGAGGATCTTCTCGCCCTTGAAGCAGGGGGCCTTGCGGTCGAACCAGGGCTCGACGGTGATGTCCTTCTTCACGCCGAGGGGATAGATGGGCTCCATGCATTCCTTGACCCACTTCTCGGTTTCCTCTGGGCTCATCTTCAGGTGGGTGGGGCACTCGGCCAGCACCTCGATGAAGGAGTAGCCGCGGCCTTCCACCTGCAGCTTGAGGGCCTTCTGGATGGCCTTCTTGGCCTTGATGCGCTGCTTGGCGTCGAAGAGGGCCACCCGCTCCACGTAGACGGGGCCGTCGAGGCCGGCGATCATCTCGGCCATCTTCATGGGCTGGCCGTTGTACTGGTCGCGGCCCGCGGGGCTGGTGGAGCTCTGCTGGCCCATCAGGGTGGTCGGGGCCATCTGGCCGCCGGTCATGCCGTAGATGGCGTTGTTGATGAAGATGACGGTGATGGGGGCGCCGAGCTGGGCCGTGGCGACGGTTTCGGCCAGGCCGATGGAGGCCAGATCGCCGTCACCCTGGTAGCTGATGACCACGCTCTCGGGGTTGGCGAACTTGTGGCCCAGGGCCACCACGGGCGCGCGACCGTGGGCGGCCTGTGTGTTGCCCACATCAAAGTAGTAGTAGAGGAACACGGAGCAGCCCACGGGGCTCACGGCCACCGTGCGGTCCTGGATGCCCAGGGCGTCGATGGCTTCGGCCAGGAACTTGTGGGCGAGGCCGTGGCCGCAGCCGGGGCAGTAGTGGGTGGCGTGGCCCTTCAGGCCCTGACCCTGGGCATGGCGCTCGAACTTGTCGTAAATGACGCTGGTCTTGCTCATGCGAGCACCTCCTTCTGGCCCAGGACCCGGGTCATGATTTCGGTCTGCTGGGGCAGCACACCGCCCATGCGGCGGACGTTCTCGAGTTCGGGGAACTGACGGACACCGGCCTTGCTGAGGGCGAGGCGGACTTCATCCTCCAGCTGCCCGGCGCTGGCTTCGACCACCACGATGCGCTTGGCGTTCTTGATGGCCTTCTTGAGGTCTTCCACGGGGAAGGGCCAGAGGGTGATGGGGCGGAAGAGGCCGGCCTTGATGCCCTGGTTGCGCAGATCCTGCACGGCGCCCTTGGCGGTGCGGGCGGGCGTGTTGCAGGCGATGAGCACGACTTCGGCGTCGTCGCAGAGGAAGGATTCGGAACGGGCCTCCACCTGCATGGCCTCGTACTTGCGGTTGAGGTGGTGGTTGTGGGCCTCGAGCTCGGTTTCCGTGAGGAAGATCGAGGAGATGAGGTTCTTGCGGTGCATGGCGTCGCCGTAGACCGCCCACTTGGGGATGCCGGGCTTGATCATGGTCTCGGGCAGCTGCACCTTGCCCGTCATCTGGCCCAGGTAGCCGTCGCCCAGCAGGACCACGGGGCTGCGGTACTTGAAGGTCAGCTCGAAGGCCAGGATGGTGAGGTCCAGCATTTCCTGGGGCGTGGAGGGCGCCAGGGTGATGGCCTGGGTGTTGCCGTGGCCGAGGCCGTGGCAGGCCAGCTTGATGTCGGACTGCTCGGGCGCAATGTTGCCCAGGCCGGGGCCGCCGCGCATGACGTCCACGAACACGCCGGGCAGTTCCGCGCCGATCATGTAGGAGACGCCTTCCAGCATGAGGCTGAAGCCTGGCGAGGAGGTGAAGGTCATGGTGGGCAGACCGGCGCCGGCGGTGCCGTACATCATGTTCACCGCGGCCACTTCAGAGACGGCCTGGATGAAGGTGCCGTCGAGCTTGGGCAGGAACTTGGCCATGAGCTCGGCGCCCTCGGTGGAAGGCGTGATGGGGTAGCCGTAGACGTGGCGGCAGCCCGCGAGGATGGCGCCCACGGCCGAAGCGTACGTGCCCTTGATGACCAGGGGCTCCGTGCGGGGCAGGGGCAGCACTTCGTTGGGGATGTCCGTGGGCTCGGGCGCATCGCTGGGCTTCACGCCGAAGAGCTGGGCGGGATCCTCCAGCTCGAACTCCTGGATCTCGCCCTCGTGGGTGGGGCGCAGACCGTAGGGCTCAGGGCAGGCGTCCATGCACATGCCACAGGCATTGCAATTGGCCAGATCCAGCTCCACGGGAATCAGACCCGTCGTGGGATTGATCTGATCGCTGAGCGTGATGCAGTCCTTGGCGCAGGCGTCGAGGCAACGGCCGCAGCCCTTGCAAAAATCTGGGAGAAGGAACGGTTTCGGTCGTTCTTTGAGGGCCATGGGGCCTCCATGAAGGGACACAAGTCCTACTTGCGGTGAAGTGTCGCCCTGGCCCCATGTGCCTGGGGTCACAAGCGGGGATTGGCGCAGACCGCCGCCGACCAATAGGTCTGGAATGGTCTGCGGGATGGGCAGTCTGTCATCCCGGTGAACCGCGAAAGACCCTGAGGCCCGCCAAAAGGGCTGGTTCGGACCCTGGACCGGCGGAATCGCCCGAAGTGAAGCGCGGTTTGCGCAGCGTTCCGCCTCGATTGCGGATTCAGGCGCTCAGCGATCACCCCAGTGCAACTTCTGCTGGAGCAGGGCGAAGAAATCCAGGCCCGGTCTCTGCAGCAGCGTGATGCGGGTTTGCGCCTGGCGCAGCCTCACCTCGTCCCCGGGCACCACGCGATGTCCCACCTGGCCGTCCAGCGTCAGATGGGCATCCTCGGCATCCATGAGGGTGATGGTGATGGGCATGGCCGCAGGCACCACCGAGGGGCGCAGGGTGAGCGTGTGTGGGCAGATGGGGGCGATGACGAAGGCCTCCAGGCTGGGATGCATGATGGGGCCGCCTGCGGACAGGGCGTAGGCGGTCGATCCCGTGGGCGTGGAGACGATGAGCCCATCGGCCTTGATGGGACCGGCCTGCTGATCGCCGATGGACAGCCGCATGTCCATGATGCGGGCCAGGGCGCCCTTGGCCAGGACCGCATCATTGAGCACGTTCTGGCGGGCCAGCAGCAGGCCCTGGCGCCACAGTTCCACTTCGAGCAGGGGCCGCACATCGGGCACGAGGGTGCCCGCCAGAAAGGCCTCCACGGCCAGCTTGGCCCCGGAAACGGGATGGGCCGTGAGAAAGCCCAGGGAGCCCAGGTTGATGCCCAGAATCGGCGTGCCCCGCTGGCCCACCCGGCGGGCGGCGTAGAGCAGCGTGCCGTCACCGCCCAGCACCAGGCAGAGATCGGCCCGGTCCTCGGCCATGCCCAGGTCCAGGTCGATGGCCAGCCGCGCGGGGTCCAGCCGGGCCAGCCGCCAGGCCTCTTCCAGGCCCGGTTCTCCAGTGACGCTCCAGCCCCGGTCCAGGAACAGGGGCATGACTTCGCGCAGGGTGGAACCCAGGTGCGGGGATTTGACCTTGGCCACGAGAATCAATCGCTGGGGCATGGCACCACTCTAACGCCACTGGCCAGAGGCGCGGCAGCAGGCGGGCCTGATTTTCGGGAAGGGTGGTTCGAGGGTGACCGCTTATCCTAGAGCCATGGCTTCCAAGACGGCTTCCTCTCCCATCCGCAGTTGGTTCCGCCGCAGCTGGTTCCGCCGCGCCGCCTGGGCCCTTCTGGCCCTGGTGGTTCTGGGGGGTGCCACCCTTGCCGTGTCCTGGTCGGTGCTGTCGCGGGACGCGGACAGCTTCCTCACCCTGTTTGCCATGCGGGTGCCCAAGACCATCACCAAGGTGCTGGATCAGAACGGCAACGTCATCGGCATCTTTGCTGAAGAGCACCGGGTGGTGATCCCCTACGGCGACATCCCGAAGGCCTACATCAACGGGCTTGTGGCCACGGAGGACGCGGATTTCTGGGAGCACGGCGGGGTTTCGGCCTGGGGCGCCCTCCGCTCCGTGAAGAACCTGGTGACCAGCTTCGGCCGCCGCCGCGAGGGCTTTTCCACCCTCACGATGCAGCTCATCCGCACGGTGACGGCCAAGCGGCAGAAACGCCTCGACCGCAAGCTGAAGGAGATCATCCTCGCCCGCAAGATCGAAAAGGCCTACTCCAAGAAACAGATCATCGAGATGTACGCCAACGAGGTGTACTTCGGCGGCGGGCGCTACGGCATCGAAGCTGCGGCGGAATTCTACTTCGGCAAGAGCGCTCCGCAGCTCAACACGGAAGAGTGCGCGATGCTGGCGGGCCTGGTTCAGAATCCCAACTGGTACAACCCCTACAACCCCGATCCCAAGGCCCGGGCTGCGGCCAAGGCGCGGCGCAACCACGTGCTCATCCGCATGGTGAAAGAGGGCTACCTGAAGGCGGCCGAGGCCAGCCTGCTCGTGGAGAAACCCATCCGGCTGGCCCGGGAGAATGCCCACGAGGAAGCGGTGGCGCCCTACGTGGTGGAGGAAGTTCGGAAGTACCTCTACGAGAAATACGGCCGTGAACAGGTGCTGAACGGCGGCCTCGAGGTGACCACCACCGTGGACAGCTACTGGCAGGAGGCCGCCAACGAGGCTGTGCGCAAAGGTCTGAAGGCCGTGGACCGCCGCCGGGGTTTCCGCAAAGAGGCGGTGCAGTTCGTCAGCGACCCGGAGACGACTCAGCTCAACGGTTGGAAGCGCTACTTTGAAGTGGGCGATAGCGTGCGCGGCGTGATCCTTGGCTGGAAGGCCGGCGCAGCCCAGGTGCGCATCGGCAAGACCCAGTTGGATGTGCCTGAGAGCGCCTTCGCCTGGGCGGGGAAGGATATCCAGAAATTGCTGCCCAGGGGCGCAGCGCCCTTGTTCACGGTGAAGACCTCTGACGATGGCACTCCGAAAACCCTGGAGCTCGACCAGGATCCATCCGTGGAAGGCGCCTTGATGGCCGTGGATCCGAGGTCGGGTGAGATCCGCGCCATGGTGGGCGGCTACGATTTCAACCGCTCGAAATTCAACCGCGCCACCCAGGCCCTGCGCCAAGTTGGTTCCACCATGAAGGCCTTTGTCTACGGTGCGGCCTTCACCGCCGGAAAGACGCCCGCGACCATGGTGGAGGATGTGCCCACCCGCTTCCTTGATACCGTGGATTACCTGACCGTCACGCACCCCGATGGCACCACGGATTTCAAGCCCTTGCGGCCCGGCGTGAAACCTTATGAGCCCAAGAACTATGAGCGCGATTTCTGGGGCCCCATTCCCATCTGGGAAGCCCTGCGGGATTCGCGCAATGTGCCCGCGGTGCGCACGCTCGAGGAAACCGGCGTGCTGAATGTCATCGATTTCGCGCGGAAATGCGGCCTCACCGGCAGCATTCCGCCCTATCCCAGCATGGCCCTGGGCTCCGGCGATTTCACCCTGAGGGAGATGGTCCGGGGTTACGCCACCATCGCCAATGGCGGCCTGCAGGCGCCGGTTCCCTTCTTCATCAAGAAGGTGGCGGATCGCAATGGCCGTGTGCTGGAAACCCATGGCGGCGCCGCCACCGAACAGGTGCTGGATCCCATGAGCAACTTCCAGCTCATCCAGTGCCTTCAGGGGGTTGCCTATGCGGGCACCGGGGCCCGGGCGGGCGCGGAACTGCAGTGGCCCATCGCGGGCAAGACCGGCACCACGGACGATCACACCGACGGCTGGTTCATCGGCTTCTCCACGAAGGTAGTCTGCGGCGTGTGGGTGGGCCTGGATGAGAAGAAGACCATCTTCCGCGGCGCCGATGGGGCCAAGGTGGCTCTGCCCATCTGGATCGACTTCATGAAGGCGGCCCTTCCCACCACGGGCGAGAAGGAGGAATTCAAGGCGCCGGAGGGCATGGAGTGGGCGGACGTCGACCGCTACACGGGCCTGCTGGCGACCTCCGCCACGGCGGACCGGGTGCTGCACCTGGCCTTCAAGCCCGGCACGGTACCCAAATCCGGCAGCGATGCCGAGGCCATCCAAAAGGTGAAGGAGGCCCGCGACAAGGCTGCCAGCCAGCCCATGGAGAACAAGGTGTGGGGTCGACCCAAGCAGGTGGAAGAGCCCAAACCCGTGGACCTGAACGCCACGGATCCCAACGCCTGAGCCGGTTTAGCACGGATCGAGAGGGTCGATTGCTCCAAAACGAAGGGCGCCAAAAGGCGCCCTTCGTTTTGGAAGTAGGCACGTCTGGACTACTTCTTCTTCCAGGTCTTTGCGGGCCTGTCCTCCGCGTGCTTGGCGGCGGGTTTGTTGGGCTTCCAGGGGCGCGGCGTGTCCTTCACCTCAGGCTTGGCGGCGCGATCCTCCCAGGTTTTCCGGGGCCGTTCCGCGCTGTCGGGGCGGGGCTTGGTCGGCTTGGCGTAGGGCCGGGGCCGGTCCTCGAATTCGCTGCGGGGCTTGAAGCTGCCATCGGGTCGTGTCTTGGAGAAGGCGGAATCCGGGCGATCCGTTCCCCGTGCGGCAGCGCGCTCGGCGTACGTGCGCTGGGGGCGGGGGCCACCTTCCTTGCGCTCTCGGGGTGAATCAAAGCGGGACTTGGGCTTTTTCTCCGGCTCATTGGGCAGGTCGAATCCCGAGGCCTGATCGGCCTGGACAAGGCCCAGGAGGCCCGCCACGAGGCGCACGGGATCGGCATCCTTCAGCATCTGGGTGGCCTGGTGGAGCAGGGCGGCACTGGCGGAGCCCTGGATGCCATCCAGCAGTTTGGCGGCCTGGGCTTCACGGATTTCGGCTGGAGTCGGCACGGCACGCCAATCGAGGGTGAGGCCGCCGCGGCGGCTCCAGGCCAGGAGGATGCGGCTTTCCTTCCAACCCACCAGGGCCATGCTGCTGCCCTTGGCGCCGGCACGGCCGGTGCGGCCGCTGCGGTGGATGTAGCTCTCCAGCTGGGTGGGGATGCCCATGTGGACGACGAGGGGCAGACCGCCGATGTCGAGGCCGCGGGCGGCGACATCCGTGGCCACCAGGTAGCGTAACTTGCCTTCCTTGAACTGGCCGAGGATGCGGGTGCGGGTGGCCTGGGCGAGGTCGCCGTGCAGGAACGCCGCAGGCAGGCCCGACACGGTGAGCTCTTCCGCCACTTCCTCGGTCTGGGCCTTGGTCTTGGTGAAGATGAGGGCGGCGCTGGGCTGATCCTTCAGGAGGATGTTCACCAGGGCGCGCACCTGCTGATGGTCGGGCACCAGGACGGGCGTGTGGGCGATGTCCGCATGCACGGCATGCTCACCCGCCTCGGCCAGTGAGATCTGGACGGGGTTCTTGAGGAAGCGCTTGGCCAGCTTGGCGATGGGGGCGGGCAGGGTGGCGGAGAACAGGTAGGTCTGGGGTCCCGCGGGCACCTTGGAGAGGATCTTCTCCACATCCTCGAGGAAGCCCATGTTGAGCATCTCATCGCACTCGTCGAGGACGATCATGCTCACCTTGCCAAGGTCCAGCGTGCCGCGCTCCAGGTGATCCATGATGCGACCGGGGGTGCCGACGACGACCTGGGCGCCCAGTTGAAGCGAGCGGATCTGGGGTGGATAGGCCACGCCGCCCACCAGGGAGGCGATGGGCAGTTTGGGAACGAGGCTGTGCAGCTCGGCGCCCACCTGCTGTGCCAGTTCGCGCGTGGGGGCCAGGATCAGGGCCTGGGGATGGCGCGCTTCTGTCAGCCGGTGCAGCAGGGGCAGGCCGAAGGCCAGCGTCTTGCCCGAGCCCGTGCGGCTCTGCACCAGCAGGTCGCGTCCCTCGAGACCCGGCTTGAAGGTCTGTTCTTGGACGGGCATGGGGGCTTCAAAGCCGCGCTTGGCCAGGGCGGCCAACAGGGCTTCGCTGCAGCCTAGGGCTGCAAAGGTCGTATCACTCACTGGTATCTCCCGGGGCTATCCCTGCGTGAGTGTGCCGAAGTGGCAGTCTCTTCATGGCGAACAGCGCCAGCCGGGAGGGGCCCAAACGGAAAGTATCGCGCGGAAGCCCTTGAAACACAAGGGAAATTGCTGCGTCGATGGGGCGGCGGTTTGATTCCGCCAGCGGTAACATCAAGGCATGACGACGCTGCTTCTCATCCGCCACGGCATCGCCGAGGACCCCAGGCCCGGGCAGAGGGACATGGACCGGGCCCTCACCGAGGAGGGCTGGCTCCGAACCCGTGCGGCCATGAAGGGGCTGGTGGCGCTGGGGCAGGTGCCGACGCGGGGCTTCAACAGCCCGTACCGGCGTGCTGCGGAGACCATGACCTGCCTACAAGAGGCGGCGGGGGCCTTCCCCATGGAAACCAGCCTGGAACTGGTGCCGGGAGGCCATCCTCCCCAGGCGGATCTCTGGCTGCGGGGACTCGTGGCTGAGGCGGGAGCTGCTGACGTTTTGGCCCTCATCAGCCATCAGCCCTTTCTCAGTGATCTGATCTTTCACCTCACCGGCCGCGACATGGACGTGAAGAAGGCCAGCTGCACGGTGATCCAATGGGCGGGGAATGCCTGGCGCTTCGAGCGGCAGTATCAGCCCTCGGAACTGAGGGCCTGACATGCGTGCCCAGCCCACCTTCGCCACGCTGGCCTCCGGCGTCAAACTGCACTACCGCGTTCAGGGCAACCCCGAAGGCCCCTGGATGGTGCTGCTCAACGGCCTGCTTTCCGATACCACCATGTGGGCGGGCGTTCTGCCGGGCCTCACGGATCACTTCCGCGTGCTCACCTTCGACAGCCGGGGCCAGGGCCGCTCGGATGCGCCCCTGGAAGGGCCCTATGCCACAGCGCTCCTGGCCGAGGAGGCTTGGGAGCTGTTCCAAGTCCTGGGCGTGGTGAGGCCATGGCTCGTGGGCCTTTCCAACGGCAGCGCCATGAGCCTGGAGCTGCTGAGCGGACGTCCGGATGCCTTCGCGGGCGCCGTGCTCACCAGTGCCATGCCCTGCTTTGATTTCGCCCTGAATCTCAAGGCCGAACACTGGGCCCACTGCCTGGAGGTGGGAGGGCCTCTCATGCAATTCGATGCGGTCGCGCCGTTCCTCTGGGGCGACAGCTTCCTGGAGGCGCGGCATGGCGTTCTGAGGGCCTACCACCAGGTGGTGACGGGGGCGGATCGGCCCCAGCACGGGAATCTCCACCAGATCAGGGGCACGAAGGGATGGGACATCCGCGACCGCCTGGGCCGCATCGAAGCCCCCCTGTTGCTTCTATGCGGCGCTGAGGACCTGCTCACCCCTCCCTGGAAGTGCCTCGAAACGGCACGGCGGATTTCTCACAGCCGCTTCGAAGTGATCCAGGGCATCGGCCACGCTTTCCCCGTGGAAGCGCCCAAGCGCTTCGTCGCCCGGGTGCGCGAATTCATATCTGAAGCCGCTCCGGGATTTGGCCGATAAGCGAAACTGACCTATCCTTTCAGAATCCCCGAGCCACTCCTGACTCGCCAGCCCCTGAGGTGACCTATGGCCACCCCTTCTCAGCCTCCGACCGTTTTGAGTTTGCAAGAGCTCAAGGAATTTTCTATCGGCAGGCTTGCCGAGCTGGCGAAGGAACTCCAGATCGAGAATCCGCTCGGCATGCGGAAGCAGGAACTGGTGTTCAGGGTGCTGCAGGCCCAGGCGGAACGCGAAGGCCAGTTCTTCTCCGAGGGCGTGCTGGAGGTGCTGCCGGAAGGCTTCGGTTTCCTCCGAAGCCCTGATCAGAACTACCTCGCGGGGCCCGAGGACATCTACGTCTCGCCCAGCCAGATCCGCAAGTTCAACCTGCGCACGGGCGACACCCTCTCGGGCATGATCCGCGCGCCGAAAGAGGGCGAGAAGTTCTTTGCCATGCTGCGCGTGGACGCGGTGAATTTCGATCCGCCCGCCACGGCCAAGGAGCGCGCCCATTTCGATGACCTGGTGCCGCTGTATCCCAAGCATCACCTCCGCATGGAGCGGGATGCGCAGGAGCTGAGCACCCGCGTCATGGATTTGATGACGCCGCTGGGCAAGGGCCAGCGCGCCCTCATCGTGGCGCCGCCGCGCACGGGCAAGACCGTGCTCCTGCAGAACATCGCCAATTCCATCACCGCCAACCACCCGGAAGTATTCCTCATCGTGCTGCTCATCGACGAGCGCCCGGAAGAAGTCACCGACATGGAACGCAGCGTGAAGGGCGAAGTGGTATCGAGCACCTTCGACGAGCCCGCCACCCGGCACGTGCAGGTGGCCGAGATGGTCATCGAGAAGGCCAAGCGTCTGGTCGAGCACAAGAAGGACGTGGTGATCCTGCTGGATTCGATCACCCGGTTGGGACGCGCCTACAACACCGTGGTGCCGCCCAGCGGCAAGGTGCTTTCCGGTGGTGTCGACAGCAATGCTCTGCAAAGACCGAAGCGCTTCTTCGGCGCAGCGCGCAACATCGAGGCGGGCGGCAGCCTCACCATCATCGCCACGGCCCTCATCGAGACCGGCAGCCGCATGGATGATGTGATCTTCGAGGAGTTCAAGGGCACCGGCAACAGTGAGATCGTGCTGGACCGCAAGCTCAGCGACAAGCGCATCTTCCCCGCCATGGACATCCAGAAGTCCGGCACCCGCAAGGAGGACCTGCTCATCGAACCCGCCAAGCTCGCGAAGATTTGGGTGCTGCGGAAGATCCTCACCGCCAGCGGCCCCAGCGAAAGCATGGAGCTGCTTGTGGATCGCCTCGGCAAAGCCAAAACCAACGACGAGTTCCTCGCCAACCTACAGGAGCCGCCCCCGCGGCGTTAGCCGCGCCGAGCCCCATTTGACGCTGCTAAGGCAGCGTCAAATGGGAGCGAGGATGGGGCGGCTATCAGGCATGAGTGGGTAGCGGTGCAGGCCGCGAGCGTTAAGCGCCGAGCCGAGCCCAATCTGTCGCTGCAAAGGCGGTGTCAGCTGGGAGCGAGGATGGGGTGGCTATCAGGCATGAGTGGGTAGCGGCGCAGGCCGCGAGCGCTAAGCGCCGCGCCGAGCCCAATCTGTCGCTGCAAAGGCGGTGTCAGCGGGGAGCGAGGATGGAGCGGCTATCAGGCATGAGTGGGTAGCGGTGCATGCCGCGAGCGTTAAGCGCCGCGCCGAGCCCAATCTGTCGCTGCAAAGGCGGTGTCAGCGGGGAGCGAGGATGGGGTGGCGATCTGGCAGGAGTGGCTTGGCGCGCAGGGTGTGTGCCTTAGGCGCCAGATCAATTTCGATCGATTGCCCGCCTCAACTAGCCCAAACCTTGACCTTCCCATGATTGAGGGGAAGCAGGATCTGGAAGGAACTCCCTTGTCCGGGTTTGCTAGAGACTTGCAGGCTGCCGCCATGCGCATGGACGATGTCGTACACCACCGATAAGCCCAGGCCTGTTCCATGGCCTGCTTCCTTGGTGGTGAAGAAGGGTTCGAAGATTCGTTCCAAGGTGCGGGAATCCATGCCGCAGCCGGAATCCTCCACGGTCAACAGCACGCAGGGTTCCGTTGATCCCTGGGAGGTGCCGTGGTTCTCGACCGCTGGCTGGAGGTGGATGGAAAGGATGCCGCCCGCGGGCTGCATGGCTTGGCTCGCATTGATGCCCAGGTTCAAGACGACCTGGTGCAACTGGGAGGGATCGCCATAGATCTTGGTCCCCTTGGTCAGATCGGTCCGCACCTTCACGTTTTCAGGGAAAGTGGTCTTGAGCACATTGGTGACTTCGATGATCAGGTCGGAGAGGTCGATGAGGGACCATTTGCCCTCAGAGTGTCCGCTGAAGTTCAGGATCTGCGAGGTTAGTCCCTTGGCCCGGTCGCCGATCCGTTGGATGGTCTCGAGCTTCCGCCTCACGGGACTGTCCGGTTCGACCTGCATCTCGATCTGTTCGGCTGTGTTGAGAATGGCTCCGATCAAATTGTTGAAGTCGTGGGCAACGCCCCCGGCCAGGACACCGAGGCTGTTCATTTTTTGGGCCAGGCGGAGGTGACGATTCGTTTCCACATCCAAGGTGAGGTCCCTGAGCCTCACCACCAAGGACCGGACGGCATCATCGTCGCCGCGAACGGGAGACAGGGCCACCTCGAAGTGGATGGCCTTGCCCGTGAGGGTCTTCAGTGGGGTGCAACCCATCCATGTCTGGCCAGAGCGCGCCTGTTGGAGGGCTGTGGTTAATACCTGGCCCGCCTCGTCCAGCTGGAACAGATCCAGCAGGCGCTGACGAGGGGCCTTCTGGCTGGAATCACCGAAGGTTCTGGCAAAGGCAGCATTGGAGTGGACAATGGTTCCGTCCTTCGCATCAAGCAGGGCGATGGCCTCAAAGGCCTGGTCCAAGGCGGCCATGAGTGCGCGTTCCGGCAGAACAGCCTGAGACAGCCGGTCGATGCTGTTGCCGCTCATGCCGCGAGGTCCCATGGCTTGGGCCTCCATGCACAAGGATCCGGCTGGCTTTGCGAACCACGCGAGACACCTCTGACTATTGGCGTGTGCGAAACCCCGATGCCCGGACAGGTGTTCAATACGGGGGTTCCCATCAATGGCTCCTGGATCTCGACGCGGCCTGCAGGAGAGGCAAGGGTCTAGATCCAGGAATCATAGGCGTGGCGCGGAGTTCTGGTTCCTGATTCCGCCGAACGGTGTCATTTTCACCTCCGAACGGTTAGGCCTTCGGCCTTTTGTTTTCAAATGGGGATGTTCTGGGCACGGAGGCAGTCCCTGGTCCGTGGCGTCATGGCGCGGCTCACAGTCAATTCCACCTTGGGGGCGATCATGACCTTGATGCGTCCCACGCTGGTGGGGCGGATCCCTTTGACCATCTGGGGGCGAAGCAGGAGGTGGCGCTGGATCCGGATCATGCCGTCCTCGGGGAAGGCCTGTTCCACTTCGGCCAGGGTGTTCCAGCGGGTGACGTATCGGTTCAGGCCCCGGCAGGCCCAGACGCGTTCATTCTCCAGTTCGAAGTGCGTGATGAGCTCCAGCTCCATGAAAACCTCTCCATCTCCGGCACGGATCGGAAACCTCGTCGGGGGCGGGAGGAGGGTTTTCAGCTCCAGTGGGCTGAGACGGCGGACCAGCTGCTGTTGAAGGCGCTGCAAACACTTGGCGAGGCGGTCGTCGAAAACCGGCTTGAGCAGGTAGTCCACCGCAGCGAGTTCAAAGGCCCGGACGGCATAGGTGGCGTGGGCCGTGACGAACACCACCGGGGGGCAGTCCGACACTTCTGCCAGGACTTCCATGCCGTTGGGCCCTGGCATCTGAATATCCAGGAAGATGACATCGACTGCGCGGGGCTCCTTCAGCCAGCGCAGAAGGGACAAACCATCTCCAAGTTCGCCGATCACGTCGCAGCCAGCCTCCTGCAGCAGCCGCGACAGCCGCTCCCGGGCGAGGGGCTCGTCATCGACCACCAGGGCTTTGAGGGCTTTCATGGCCTCATTCTACTTGCATCGCCTCAAGCCGGATGGAGGCGAGCGTGCCGTGATCCGAAGGGCCTACCGAGAAGGTAGCTCCGCTGCCGAAATGCAGAGCCAGCCGCAGACACAGGTTCTTCACACCAATGCCACTTGGCGACTGGTGCTCATGATACGGTTCGCCGGAATTCCAGACTTCCAGCAGGATCACGCCGTCTTCAGCTCTGGCGCGAAGCACCAGATCCCCACCGGGAATGCTGGGTGAAATGCCGTGTTTGATGGCGTTCTCCACCAAGGGCTGCAGAAGAAGAGGAGGCACTTCGATGGCATCCAGCCCTTCGTCCCAGTCCCAAACCACCCGGAGTCGGCCCTCCAGGCGAATGGCTTCCAATGCCAGGAAGTCTGAGATGATTTTCCGTTCTTCCCCCAGGGGCAGGCGCATGTGCTCAGAGGCCCGCATGATGCGCCGGAGCAGGTCGGATAGGTGACGGATGGCCCGTTCAGCCGCCTTGGGGTTCTTGTAGACGAGTTCAGCCAGGCCATTGAGCGCATTGAACAGCACATGGGGATGGATCTGGCTTTGGAGCAATCGGTTCTTGGCGATCTGGGCTTCCACTTCGGATGCCTCCCGGAGCTCATCAGAATGAGCCCGGGAAGCGACCAATCCACCGACCAGAATCATGGTTGGACCCACGAAGGAGATGTAGAGACCCACCAACTTACTGAGGTTGAATTCAAGGTCCCCATGGGAAAGCATCCAGGCATCGATGTACGGAAGAAGCGCTGAGACCAGTTCACAAGCAATCACCGAAAGAACAAACCCGAGGATGAAATTCCAAGGGGAAGAAATTCGACGTGGAAGAATCCAGGCAAGTGGGGCAAGAAAGGCAAATGCACCAATGTGTGCGAGTGGAGAAAGAAGTGAGTAGGCCCAGACCCACGCCAGTCCAAGGTGATGTGATGTCAAATGCTCATATAGGAACGAAAGCACCCAAAGGGCGTAACAAACCCCGATGGATCGCCAGTTCTTGACGAGCGGAAACCACGATAGCCAGGGCGTCACCGATGTGGGGGCATGTTCAATGTCGAATGCAGCGATTCTTGATTGGTCATGCCTACTTGATGGTGAGCGTCGAAATAACCGTGATGGAGATGGGCCGCTGCTCACGGGTGGCCCCGGAATTCTGGGCCTGCAGGGCGCGGTTCATGGTCTCGCTGGCGCTGCTGGAGCGCTGAATGGATTCTTTGCGGAAGGAGAGGCTGCTGTTCACGGGGGCTCCCAGGTAGCGCCACGCGGCGCGACACTGGTTTTGAGGCCTGCCAAGCTGAAAACCAAGCTCTTTCCATGAACGGTATCTAAACACACCTTCAACCGTTAAACCCCATTTCTGATACCGTTCGAGGGTTTCCTGGCCGCGCAAGACATGAGGAATGTTTGGTTTGCTATGCTTCAGCATCCAAGGATGAAGCCCCTGTATGTCCCGCCGGCCCGCTTGCCAGACTGCTGATTTTTTTGTGCTCCGCAGCCCCGGCTTGCCGCAGGCCGTGCTCCTTCAACGTTATACCCAGAAAAATACGTCGCCTTCGGAGGCTGAGGCGGCAGGAGACCGCGGGGCAACCCGTCAGCGCTTGCGTGATCTGGCGCAGGATGCACTGGTGCGGGAAGCCCTGGCCCTGGCGTCGCCGGATCTGGCGACAAGGATTGATGCATGGCTGGACGGTTCCCTGGATCGCACCGCGGCCCAGAATATGGAACGCGCCCTGCTGAAGTACCTCAGTCGGCTGAGCAGCCGCTCGACGCCCTTTGGCCTTTTTGCGGGTGTTTCCACGGGGCGTTGGGGTTCTGTGAGTTCCCTTGCCGTGGGGTCCTGGCGGGCATCTCGCAAATCGGTGCGCCTGGATTGGGGTGTGTTGGAAGAGTTGGTGGCTCGCCTCGAACAGGAACCTGAGGTACGCAGTGCGCGGACCTATCGACCGAATACGAGCGCTTATGCCCGCGGCGGCTGGTACCGGTACATGGAGCGCCGCCAGCAGGCCGGAGCCCAGGCCCGGACGTACCATTTGGAAGCGGTGGAGGCCACGGCCCACCTCGATTCAGTGCTGCACCAGGCAAAGGAAGGTGCGCACCTTGACGATCTGTGTACTGGTCTCGTCAGGCAGGTTGGGGCCGATCAGGCCGAGGCCCGGGACTTCCTGGAGCAGGTGATCGCTTCCCAGTTGCTGTGTGGAGATCTGGCGCCTGCGTTGACTCACCCTGATCCTCTGGCTGGGCTGATCGCCATCCTTCAATCCCGTCCAGAGACCGCCATCCAGGCCACACCCTTGGTGGCCCTCAACCACACGCTGGAGGCCATTCAGGTCGCACCGCTCGGAGCCCATCCCGAGGGCTACCTGGATCTGATCCCTCCGCTGGTCGCCGCAGGACTCCCACCCGGCATGCGGGATGTCCTTCAGGTGGACCTCTTCCGTCCGGGCCCTGGGCTGGCGCTCTCGGCAGGTGTTCGTCGTGCTCTGGAGGAGGGTGCAGAGACGCTCCGTCGACTCACACCTGCCCCGCTGGAAGGGCCCTTGGACCGCTTCCGCGCCGCCTTCCTGGAACGCTATGAGGCCCGATGGATGCCGCTTCTGGAGGTGCTGGACGAGGAGAGCGGCATCGGGTTTGACGGTGGAACGCCGATGGAATCGCCCCTGCTCGAAGGCTTGGCCTTCCCGGGGTTCGCGGGCCCGCGCCAACTGACGGAGCGGGATCGCGCCCTGTTGGCACGTCTCCCCAAATGGCAGGGCTCTCAGGCCTGGGAGCTGGATGATGCGGACCTCGAGGCGTTGGCCAATCCCCGGCCTCAGCCGTTCCCTCATTCCTTTGCAGCCCTGGCGGTACTGGGCGCTGACAGCGTGACCGCCCTGGACCAGGGCGATTTCCACTTCTGGATGGAGCACCACTCGGGCCCCACCGCCGCGCGGTGGCTGGGGCGCTTCGCCTCCGGCGATGCGGATCTGAAGGCTTCGCTTTGCCAGCACCTGCTGAAGGAAGAAGCCCTGCGCCCCGAGGTGGTGTTTGCGGAAGTGGTCCACGTGCCCGAAGGTCGCATGGGCAATGTGCTGGCCCGGCCCTCGCTTCGCGAGTATGAGATTCCATTTCTCGCGGCGCCGGGGGTGGCGCCAGGCAAGACCATTTGGCCCGCCGACTTGCAGGTGGCTGTGAGAGGTGATCGCATCCATCTGGCCTCCGCGAGCCTGCGGCGTGAAGTGGTGCCGCGACTGTCTTCCGCCCACAACTTTGCCCATGGGCCAGCGGTGTACCGATTCCTGGCTCATCTGCAGGACCAGGACGGGCGTTCGGGCGGGTGGTCCTGGGGTGCGCTGGACGAGCTGTCCTTCCTGCCGCGGGTGACCCGTGGTCGCCATGTGATGTGCAAGGCCCGCTGGCGGATTGAAAAGGCTGAATTGGCGCAGGCCTTGGCAGCCTCGGGGCAGAATGCCTGGGTTGCTTTCCAGCGATTGAGAGAACAGCGGGGCCTGCCCCGGTTCGTGGTGCTGGCCGATGCGGACAACAGCCTGCTGGTGGATCTGGATCAGGCGGTCTGGGTGGAGGCTTTGCATCATCTCGTTTCGGGGCGGTCGGCCTTCACGCTCACGGAGTGTTTTCCGGATCCGGACCAGGCCCTGGTCACGGCACCCGAAGGGGGCTTTGCCCACGAGCTGGTGATTCCTTTTGAGGCCACGGAGCCAGCTCTGCCACAGGCTGCTCCACTGGCGCTGCTGGGTGCGCCAACCTCGCTTCGCGTGCATGCCCCCGGCTCCGAATGGCTCTACCTCAAAATCTACTGCGGCCCAACCAGCGCGGATCGGCTCCTGGTCGAGTTGGAGACCTTCCTTCATGAAACGGGCAAAGAGGCGATTTGGGATCGCTGGCACTTCGTCCGCTACCGCGATCCGGATCATCACGTTCGCCTGCGCTTCCATGGCCGACCGCTGTGCCTCACCACGGAGCTGCTGCCCCGTCTGGCCCGGCACCTGGATGAAGGCCTCGGCCAGGGGCTGCTCTGGAAATGGCAAGTGGACACCTTCATGCCGGAGCTGGAGCGTTACGGTGGCGAGGTGGGATTCTCTTTGGCGGAGGCGTGGTTCCACGAGGACAGCGGGCGTGTGCTGGACCGCCTGGTGGCGGGCGTTTCTCTGGAGGCGCGCTGGAAGGCGGGCCTGGCGGAGGTGGACGCCATCTGGGGCTCACTGGGCCTGGACCTTAAGGCGCGCAGAGATCTGGCTCAGGCTTCCCGAGAAGCGTTCCGGAAGGAATTCGGTGATGCGGGCGAGGGGGCCGTGCGGATCGGCGCCGCTTTCCGGCCACGGCGAAAGGAATTGGAATCGCTGATCCCCAGCTCAGAGGCTCCAAACCGCGCCGGTCTAGGCCGAATCCGGGAGGCCTTTGATCAGGGGAAGCTGAAGGTGGATCTGCCCAGCCTGGCGGGAAGCCTCGCCCACATGCACCTCAACCGACTGCTGCGAAGGGATCACCGGGAAACCGAGTGGGTGCTCATGGAATTCCTGGCTCGCCTCTACGAATCCCGTTTGGCGCGACGGGACCGCTGAACCCGGCCCTTTGAATTTCGCAGCAGGCTGAATCCGGGCCAGCGGTTAAACTGGAAGGTCGGACCAAACCATGACCTTTCCCCACACGCCATTTCAAATCCGCGACGTCGAGGTGCCCAACCGCCTCGTCATGGCCCCGTTGCACGAGATCACCGACCAGCCCTTCCGCAAATTCATCCGCGAGGTGGGCGGGGTGGGGCTGGTGGTGTCGGAAATGATCAGCAGCGAGGCCCTGATCCGCCACGCGGTGAAGGCCGAACGGATGATGGCCGCCACGGGCGAGCGGCCGCTCTCCATGCAGATATCTGGCGGACGCCCAGAGGCCCTGGCCGAGGGGGCGGTGCTGTGCGAGGCCGCGGGTGCGGATTTGGTGGATCTCAACATGGGGTGTCCCGCCAGCAACGTCACCAAGGGCGGCGCCGGATCGGCGCTGCTGCGCGACATCCGCCTGGCTGAGCGCTGCGTGTCAGGCATGGTGAAGGCCGTGAAGGTGCCGGTGACGGTCAAGATGCGCGCCGGTTGGGATGCCTCGCAGAAGGAACGCGGCGAATTCCTCGACTTCCTTCGCATGTTCGAGGCCGTGGGCGTGCAGGCGCTGGCCATCCATCCCCGCACTCGCGCCCAGCAGTACGAAGGCAACGCCGACTGGAGTATCATCGCCCGCGCCGTCGATGCGGGAACCTCGTACCCCATCATCGGCAATGGCGATGTGAACACATCTGCTGATGCCTTCCGCATGGTGGAGCAGACCGGCTGTGCCGCCGTGATGATCGGGCGGGGCGCCCTCTACAATCCCTTCCTCTTCCGGCAGATCGTGGACCCCGAGTTCGCCGTGACCACGGAAATGCGCATCGACGCCACCCTGCGGCTCTTCCAGATCCTGCTGGATCTGCTGGAGCCCCGGGAAGCCCTGCACAAAATCAAGAAGATCGGCGCCTGGTTCACCAAGGGGGTGCCTGGCGGCAGTGGCTTCCGCCAGAACCTGCACGCTGCCAGCGATGCCCAGGCCCTGATGACAGCCATCGATGCCCTGAGGCATCCCGGGGCGGCCTAGGGTCTGTTTTCAAAGTGGATGCGAGCCGCGACGCCGTCCAGCCGCGCGCCTGGCAAGGCGGGGGCCGAAGGGCGATGCGGGACATCGTTCGAGGCCGCCAACGCAGCCAGGGGTGCGGCTGGGCGACGTCCCGGAGGGCAAGGGGCGGCGCCCGGCGCGATGCTGCGTCAAGCTCCTCGTCGATAGCACCTCTATCGCCTTCGTCGCTTTCCTGGCCTCGCTTGGGTGGCGCCCCTTGCGCGGCCACACCCCACTTTGAAAACAGACCCTAGGGTCGGTGCAGGTCAGGCAGGCCCTGCGGCCGTGGCCTCTTCCAGGGTGAAGGTCGCATCCGTGGACCGAGGCGCCACGCGGATGGAACAGGGCTCTGCAGGGCACCGTGAGCAGTAGAGGCGCCCGCAGGGATCCACATGGGTGTGGACTTCCCCTTCGATGGCCGCGGCCTCCAGGGCCTTTTCGCCGAAGCCTTCGCAGAGATCGTGGGCCTGGCGCACCGGGTAGAACTCCGGCACGACGATGTGCACGTCCACGTGGGTGTAGCGGCCACTGCGGAAGGTGCGCATCTCGTGGACGGCGAGGATGTCCCAGGTGCGGACTCCGTTCATGGCGGTGAGCACCTTGTGGAGTACGTCTGGATCTTCCATGTCGAGCAGGGCCTGAGAGGATTCCTTCACGAGGCGGAAGCCGGTGCGGGCCAGCAGCAGGCCGACGGCCAGGGCCATGAGCGGGTCCAGCCAGTGGATGCCCGTGAGCTTGACGGCAAGGAGGCCCAGGGCGATGCCCATGGTGGTCCAGAAATCCGACAGGATGTGGTGGCCGTCCGCCTCCAGGGCCCGGGACCGGGTCTTCCGCCCCTGCTTGAGCATGTACCAGCCCAGCAGCCCGTTGAGGCTGCCCGCGAACAAGTTCACGGCAAGGCCCTTGCCCAGGTCTTTCAGTTCCACGCCATAGATGAGGCCTCGGGCGCCCTCCAGGATAATGAACACCGCCGCGAGCGAGATGAGGCCACCTTCGAAGGCAGCGCTGAAATGCTCGATTTTGCCGTGGCCGTAGGGGTGTTCCTTGTCGGCGGGGCGACCAGCGAAGATCACGGCGCCCAGGGCGAAGACCGCCGCCACCACGTTGACGATGCTTTCAATGGCATCGGATTTCAAAGCCACAGAGCCTGACAGGACGAAGGACAGGTATTTGAGGCCCAGGAGCCCGGCTCCGGCTGCGATGGATAGCAGGGCCAGGCGGATTCTGGCTTTTTGTTGAAGGTGCTCGGCGGCAGACATGGCAGTTCCTCACCTAGAGGTTATCAGCCGAAGTCCTCGAAGAGGCCGCGCTGGACACCGTTGCCGGGATCGGCGGGGAAGGGGAAAGCAGCGGCGGAGGTCCAGGGCCGATCGGGATCGAAGGGGCCGGGAGGGGGCAGGTCTGGAGGCAACCAACGCCAGGCCGGAGCTGGCTGAATCTGGCCCAGCAGCGCCTGGGCGCCCGCTTCAGAGGGCACCGCCGGCACCCGCAGCAGAGCCACCGGCGGGTGATCCAGGGTCGCCGACCAAGCTGCCGGCTGCATGGTCCGGGCTTCCAGGGGCACAGGGTCGCGGGGATCCGCCGCCAGTCCAGGGGTAAAGGCGCCAGGTGCAGGCGGAAGGGGCAGGCTGGCCCGCCAGGGCAGGCCTTCGCGCAGGGCCTGGCGTCCCAACTGGGCTGCCACCTGGAAGGAGCTGCAGGCGCCGAGATGGATCGGTGTGCGCAGGCGTTCCTGGAGCAGAGCCTTGAGGGCCCGCAGTTGGCCCAGGGCCTGGGGCCAGGTGCCACCGGCCCGCAGGAATTCAGCGCCTCCCACCAGCGATAGCCGCCAGCCCACGGCACGACGGGAGAAGGGCAGGTCCACCCAGGCGCCCGAGGACAGGCGCTGGGCAAGGCCACGTTCGGCGAGGCCCTGGGCTTCGGACATGGCCGCGACCAGGGCCTCGCCCGAACCCAAGGTTGACAGGGCACCCAGGGCGAGCGATACCTCGCCCCAGAGCCAACCTGGGGGAACCTCGTCGCCCGCGGCCGTCACACCCAGATCGGGAAGCTGCCAAGTCTTTCCGGTGGCGGGCACCCAACCCAGCACGCCCTGACGCCAGTGTTCACCGAGGTTGCCATCGGGCATGTCTGGCGCGTGCACCCAGCCGCGGAACGCGCCCCCGGGCAGGGCCTGGGCCGCTTCAGGGCCGAGATGCAGGGTGAGGTGCGGGATGGCCGTGATGGCCTCCCACCAGCCCTGGCGGGATTCCGGGGGCAGGGATTGCATCCAGGCTGGAGGATGGTCCCAGATGAGCCCGAAGCCACCAGGAAGCAGGGCGGCCAGGTTCATGAGCCGGGCCAGGGCCCGGCCCGGGGCGGCGTGGACCGAGGCGAGGCCCTCCTCCAGGAAACGGGACCCGGCCCAGCCTGCCCAAGGACAGTCCTGGGTGGCCCGCAGCACAAAGCCCCGTCCCTCCTGTGCGGTCACGATGGCTCCACGAGGACAGGCGCTGGCGAGAACATGGGCCGCCCGATGCCTCCCGGACTGAAGGCCCGGTCCCACCGCTCCCTCAATCGATGAGCGGATTCGGCGGCGGCCTGAAGGTCATCCCGCCCCAGCAGCCGCAGTCCCAGCCAGGTGGCGGACAGGAGGCAGCCGGTGCCTCGGCGCTCACCAGAAAGCCTGGGGGATGGCGGAAGAAGCGTGACACCTTGCTGGGTGACCCAGACGTCCTGCACCTGGTCTCCGCTGGCGTGGCCACCCTTGAGCCAGACGGCTTCGGCGCCGACCTCCAGCCAGGGGTTGGTGAGGGCTTCCACCGAGGCATGCCGTATGGCCTCCGGGGGCAATCCAGCGAAAGCCGCCGCTTCGCCCCGGTTGGGACTCACCACCCAGCGGCCGGTGGGGAGGAGGTCTGCGGCCATGCGTCGGAGATCGCTCCCGTCATGGAGGCCCACCCCGGCGCTGGGCGCCAGGATGGGATCCCATATGCATCGTGGCGGCGCCAAGTGGCGGAGGGTGGCACACAGGCGCCGGAAGGCGGCGGCCTCCATGGCGCAGAGGCTTAGCTTGAGGCCCCAGCGGCCGACCAGATGCGGTGCCAGAGTCTCCACCCGGGTGATGGGATCCATGGCCGGAGGGTCGATGCGGGTGCAGCCCAGGCCATTTTGGAGGGTTTCGGCCAAGCTCACGGCCATGGGCTGGCAGCCCAATTCAGCCAGCGCCTGGACATCGCGGAGCAGGCCCGCTCCGGCTGACGGATCCATGCCGCCCAGGCAAAGACCAAGCGGAGGCGTGAGCGGCGGAACGTCGGGGCGGGGGGCACTCATGGGAACTCCCAGAATGCCATAGGTTGCGGCCTAGACCCTCCGATCGGAATCCACGATCTCCGTGACGCGGAGGCCCAGGCTGTCCTCCAGAACAGTCACTTCTCCGCGGATGATGACCCGTTCCTTGCAGAGGACATCCATGGGCTCTCCTGCGCTCTTCTTGAGCTCCACCAGGGAGCCAGGCTCCAGCTCCAGTAGGTCGCGAATGGTCATGCGGGCTTGGCCCAGCTGGATCTCCAGCTTCAGGGGCGTGTCAATGAAGGGCATGACCTCGGCCACCACCTGCTCGAAACTGAGCACGCGGTCACTCTCGATGCGATCCCCCCGCTTGATGGCCATGTTCCTCCCGCCGGTCCTGTCAAAGCATGGACTCAGGCCATTGGCATCGCAACGGCCATGCCAGTGGCCCCGAACCCGAGGCGCCTACTGCTGGATGGCCCAATCCACGATGAGCACGCTCTTGATGGGTTTCTTGGGTTTTTTGTGCTTGGGATCTTCCTTTTCCCCCGCCTTGGGCGGATGGGGCTTGAACTGCTCGTTCAGTTTGTCCCGCATCTCCTTGCGCAGGGCCTCGCGGGATTCGGCATCGGTGGCTTCTTCCACGCTCTTGCCGGACAGCGTTCCCAGCACGATGGACTGAATGAGGCTCTTCTCCGGGGAAGGTTTGTCGCCGGAGACGAGCTTGCCCAGTTCGTTGTCGCAGAAGAGGATGTTCAGTTCGCAGCGGAGGAAGGCGTTGCGGCGCGGGCCGGTGAGGTTCACGGTGCGGGTCAGCACCATGACGGGGGCGGCTTCCGGGCCCCCGTGGCCGCCGCTTTCGTGCTTCTCGCCGGTGTCTTCGCAGTCCTCGGAATCCTCCCCCCCATGGGCAGGCGTTTCCGAAGCGGCTTCCTCATGGGGTTTCGCCTCGGCCACCTTGGTTTTCTCCTCCTCGGCGGTCTTGGCGGCGGCCTTTTTCTTCATCAACATCATCGCTCCGGCACCGCCGCCGCCGAGGACTACCAGGGCTGCAACGATGATGATGATCAGCTTCATGGGGCTCTTCTTCGGACCGGCTTCGTCGGACATGGCAACCTCGTTGGATGCTCCTTCATCGGAAGGCTAGCAGAAGACCCTGAATCGGGGACTGCACCCGGGTTGTGATCGCGCTGCCCAGGAAACATGGGGTTTACCGTGGGTGAATGGGCGGAGAGTCGCTCCAAATGATCCTTGGATGGGTTGGCTTGGGCCTATCTCATAAAGTAAAAATGGGGACATTTACCAAAAGAAGGAGCCCACGGGAATGGGCCCCTTCTCTTCTATGAATTGTCGATCAAATCATGAATTAAATGCTACTTCCGTTTTTTGCCGCCCTTGCCGTTGACTTCATCGGCGAGCTTCTTGCCGGGTTTGAACTTGGCCACCTTTTTGGCGGCAATTTTGATGGGCTTGTTATCGCGGGGGTTGCGCCCCGTACGGGCGCCGCGGCTGGCCACGGAGAACGTTCCGAAACCCACGAGAGTGACCTTGTCGCCAGTGCGCAGAGCGTTAGCAATACCGCCCAGCACCTGATCCAGTGCGGCAGCAGCCTGAGCCTTGGTGATTCCGGCTTTATCGGCAACGGAGCTGACCAGTTCAGCCTTGTTCATGAAAACCTCCAAAAAAGGGGGATTGGTTCCCCGTGGATGGTAAATAAAGGATTCCCTGAGTGCGAACACTGATCGCCAAAGGGTCCTACTGACAAAGGGGCCGGTAGAAGCCCATGAATCCTGGTGCTTTCTAAACTGCCAAGAAACTACGCCGCAGATCCAGTGTGGTCAAGGGTTTTTCTTTCATAAAAAAAGGCGGATTCCCACAGGTAGGGGGTTTGAGGAACCATGGAACATGGAAACCACTGTCAAATCTCGTTTGTAAGTCCCATGGATGGCTCAGATCCTTGTAGAACTTGAGTGTAAGGCGGTTCGCTGGGGCCAAGGCCAGACAGGGCCTTGTCATCCTAAGATGGGAGCATGTCGATCCCCTTCTTCCTCACCGTCGCCTATGCCGGGGCGGGGTTTCATGGTTGGCAGGTCCAGTCCACGTTGCGCAGCGGACAGGGGGTGCTATGGGAGGCGTTGCGCCGACTGGACCCAGAGGCGCCCCTGCCCCAAGGCACCGGCCGGACGGATGCCGGGGTACACGCGAGGGCCCAGGGTGTTCTGATACATGTCACCAGGGTATGGGAGCCCTACCGTTTGCTGGCCGCCCTGAATGCCCATCTTCCCCATGACATCCGGGTCATGGAGGCACGGCCCGCAGCACCGGGTTTTTTCCCCCGCCAGCATGCGGTGGCCAAACGCTATGTCTATCGGCTCGGGTTCGGACCGGCAGCGGATCCGCTGCAAGCGGCCTTCCGCTGGCACATCTACCAGGCGATGCCTCTGAATTTGAATGCCATGGCCTTGGCGATCAAGCCTCTCCTCGGGACACATGATTTCTCCAGCTTCCGGTGTGTCGAGTGCGTCGCGAAAACACCCATCCGCAGCCTCCACGGCATTGGGCTGGTGGACGTGGAAGGTGGTATTGATCTGGTGTTCGAAGGCAGCAGCTTCCTCATGCATCAGGTGCGCATCATGGCCGGCACGTTGGTGGATGTGGGCCGAGGTCGACGGTCACCGGATTCGCTGGCCGGGTTGTTGCAGGCCAAAGACAGGCGGCTGGCCGGGCCGACCGCGCCGCCGCACGGGCTCTGCCTGGAAAAGGTCTGGTATGAGGCAAAATGGGGTTTGGGAGAAATCTCCCCATTTGGCGCGCGAACCTGATCCTTCTTTGATTACTTAGACGAGGTTGCCAGGGTGGATGGCTCCGCGGTGGGCGTATACCGGCTCATGATCGCCTTGAATTTCCCTGAGGCGAGCATGGGGATCTCATCGACATGCGTCACGAACACAACCGCATCCTGGCCCAGAAACCCCTTGGCGAGGTCGATGAACTCCTGGTCGCGGTAATGTTCGCTGGCCCCATTCAGCATGATCCGGTATTGCCCCTTGCCTTCCTGAATGAACTGGATCTGCTTCAGCTGAGTGAAGCGCCAGAAGTACAGACCCGGTACCGATGGAGAGAGAAGGCGATCCTGGGTGTCGTAGATGAAATCCTCCCGGCGGCCCTCGATGTCGCTCAGGGTTTCAGTCGCCCACCCGCAGGTGGATGAGGCTTGGCGGATCACCACGTCTCCCGTGTCGTAGCGAATCATCGGCATGGCTCGGTTGAATAGGTCGGTGACCACCATGCGCGCAGGCTCACCTACCATCGCGGGAAGATCTGAATCCAGCTGCAGGAACTCGAAGGCATAGCTCGCAGTGTTGAGGTGGTACTCGTCGTGGTCCAGGCACTGCTGCGCGAGAATGCCGTTTTCCTGGTTGGAATACCGGGCCACCACTTTGCAGCCGAAGCGTGCCCGCAGGGACTCCCGGACCGGCGTGGGGAGCTTTTCGGAAATGGCGATGATGGTTTCCAAATGGAATGCGTCTGGCGAATCCCCCATGCGTTCGAGGTACCAGGCCAGTGGCCCGTAGGTGGATGGATAGCCAAGCATGCTTTTGATGTTCTTGTTCTTCTTCAGAAGGGTCCGCAGAGTTTCCAGGCGCGAATCCTCCATGGAGGAAATGTCGAAGGGGATCATGTTGTCCCGCAGGGCCGAACTCCAGGACTTGCGGTTGAGGTCCGTCCAAACGCGCGTGTAGACGAACCGATCTCCCAATTCGTAGCCAGCCCTCTGCCCGAAAACAATGACCTCCGCCTGCACACGGCGCCGCTTCTCAGGATCCTGCAGCACCTCGAAAGGGGTTCCGGTTGACCCACTGGTGTGCATGCTGTGCAGGTGGACCCCGGGGAAAGCGTCAGACTTGAAGTCTGCATAGTGCCCTTTGATGGTGTTTTTGTTGATGACAGGAAAGTCCTGCAGTGAGCTGAACCCCTTGCAGGGTGCATAGAACGGTGTGTGTTTGACGGCGAAGCCGAGAATGCCTTCCAGGAGGTCTGTCGAAGGCTGGCCTGACCTCAGGCGGGTTTCGATGTCCTGGCAGTGCCGCCGAATGGGAGAGCCGTGGAACCTGTCCTGAGCCCAGAAACCCCAATTGCGCAATCTTGCCCCAAGCATAAAACCGCCCTCCCTCGAGTCTGGCGTCAGAATCCTCAGGAACCTCGGTCCATGTCAATGCGGGGGGATTGCAGATTCTGAGAGGCAGACCCCGGATGAGGGGCGAATTCATGTTTCGAGGCAGGGTCGGGATATGGGGACTTGGCCGTCTGAAACCTCTTTTGAGGCGGCATTCTTGGCCGGGTGGCGGAGGCTTAAAATCCGGCCGTAGAGCATTTTAGGTCGATGAATTACAAAATACTTCCAAATGATTTATTGGTATGCAAGGAAATTTCATGCCATCTATAATTTATTAATTTTATTAACACTTCTTGACACGAACTCGAGGGTTTCATCACTGTTATCCACAAGGTCAAGGAGACACTTATGAGTCTGGCAGTACTCGCCCCACCTTTGTCCATCAGGAGTGGTCCAGCCACCCTTCGTTCGCGTTTCGCACAGGCATTCCTCGGGGTTTCGGCCCTGATTCTGGCCCTGGCCTGCGGCGGTGGAGGCGGTGGCGGTGGTGGCAGCACCACTCCCGTGGTGCCCCCACCTGTGGCGACCAGCCTGACCGCCAGTGCCGCGGCTCCGGCCTTCGGCAGCACCTTCACCCTTACCCCTGTCTACACCGCGGGAACGGGGGCCATCGACAACGGCGTGACCTGCCCAGCCACGGGTGTGCCCTCTGCAGCGATCACGGCCAACTGGGCAGGCGCGAAGACCTTCACCCTGACCGTGACGAACTCGGCCAATGTCACCGCCACGACCACCGCCGTGGTGACTCCTCAGGTGGTGAGCGTGGGGGCCATCACCCCAGCGGCGCCCTCCGTGACGGTTTCCACCACGAAGACTTTCAGCAGCACTGTGACCGGTGGCGCCCTCAACACCGTAACCTGGTCTGCCAGCGCGGGCAGCTTCGCCGGCAATGTCTGGACGGCACCCGCCACGCCCGGAACGGTCACCATCACAGCCACCTCCGTGGATGATCCCACCAAGACGGCCACAACCACGGTCACCGTGTTGGCGGCGGTGGCTGTGCCCACCACGCCGGTGGTGACCGCTCCCGCCAAAGCAACAGCCGGGAAGACGGGGCTTACGGCCTCTGTGCCGACGCAAGCTGGCTGCACCTACGCCTGGACCCAGACCGGTGGTGCAACGATCACTGCAGGCGCGACGACCAATTCAATTACCTGGACTGCGCCTGCGAGCGGTTCCGTGACGCTCTCCTGCACCGTGACCAACTCGGCTGGTGTTTCCGCGACGCCTGGTACCGCCACCATTCCGGTGGTTGCGGCCGCCACCCAGCCGGTTGTGACTGCTCCGGCTAGTGTCACGGCCTCCAAGACGGGCTTGACGGCATCCGTGCCTGCCCAGACAGGCTGCACCTACGCTTGGACCCAGACCGGCGGCGCGACGATCACGGCCGGTGCGACCACTAACTCGATCACCTGGACTGCCCCAGCAAGTGGTTCCGTGGTGCTCTCCTGCACAGTGACGAACTCTGCAGGTGATGCTGCCACCGCTGGAACGCACACCAGTGCTGTGGTGGCGGCTGCCACCCAGCCTACGGTAACGGCTCCTGCCAATGTGACGGCCTCCAAGACAGGCCTGACGGCTTCCGTGCCTACTCAGTCGGGTTGCACCTATGCCTGGAGTCAGACCGGGGGAGCGACGATCACCGCCGGTGCGACCACCAACTCGATTACCTGGACTGCCCCTGCAAGCGGTTCCGTCGTGCTGTCCTGCACGGTGACGAACGCCGCCGGCGATGCCGCCACCGCTGGAACGCACACCAGTGCTGTGGTGCCTCTCCCGAGCATCACAAGTTTCAGCGCCACTGCCTCGCGTGTTGTTCCTTCCGGTAGCACGACCTTGATTGCCAATTTCACGGGTGGAACCGGTTCCGTCAGTGGCCTCGGCGCCATCGTCGGAGACGGCACCCCTCTTTCCACCAACGCACTTTCGACCACGACTGTCTTCACCTTAACGGTGACGAATGCGGCCGGAGATGCTGCAGTCTCTCATCCTACTGCCACCGTGACCGTGGGCAACGACCTCACCGTGAACATCACGGGGCTTGGCGCCTTGGCTGGCGATGTGACCGTCACGGGGCCCAATGGCTTCAATCAGCACCTGACCGCCAATCAGACCTTCAATGGGCTGGAGGATGGCACCTACACCATCACCGCTGCGACGGTGACCGATCTCAGCCAGCCCGGTCTCGGTGGCGCGCTGGGTTCCGCCCACCTGCAGCGCTACCCCTTGGTTCGTGTGCAGACTCAGGCCCTGAGCGCCGCCGGCAGTGATCCGGCCACCGCCACCCTTGTGGCGAACTATCCAGCTGCGACCCTGACAGTGGCTGCGGGCAGTACCTCCATCGATATGGTTTTGGTGCCCGGCGGCACGTATACGATGGGTGAATCGGAGACCACTATCGGTTCTGAGGCAGTGGCGTTGCCACCGCATTCCGTAACCCTGGCCAAGGCTTTTTATGTGGCCAAGGTTCCCGTGACTCAGGCCCAATGGAGTGCGCTGATGAGTGGGAATAATCCGTCGGATTTCGTTGGCCCGACCTTCCCCGTGACAAACGTGTCTTTCGATGACATCACGGCGCCGACCACCGGCTTTTTGGACAGTCTGAACGCGGCCGCTTCTGCCAAGCCGACGGGAAGCACCTTCCGTCTGCCCACGGATGCCGAGTTTGAATACGCCACTCGAGCCGGAACCACCACGAACTTCTATTTCGGAAGCTATGACACGGGGGTTCCCGCGGATCAGTCGGTGGTGGACACCTTTGTATGGTCGAACAGCAACAGTGCTGGGGCGATTCATCCTGTTGGTGCTCTGCTGCCCAACGCCTGGGGTCTCTACGATATGTCTGGCCTGATCTGGCAGCTTTGCCAGGACGACTGGCATGCCGACTACGCGGCATCTGGACCTGGAATTCCTGCACTTCCCGTCAATGGTTCGGCCTGGGTGGATTCCCCCCGTGCCGCGGGTCGTGTCTACCGGGGTGGATCCTGGGCCGGCGCACCTTGGCAGGCCCAGTCCAAGTTCCGTGGGCCTTACAACCATAATGATGCTTTAAATAACAACGCCGGCTTCCGCGTGGTTCTGCAGTTGCCTTGATGGATGCCTCATCGGCCCAGGGCTTCAGCCCTGGGCCGGTGCTGAAGTGATGTGATCATCCCCGCTCGTCCCTGGCGCTTGTTGTGGCCAGTGGTGAGCGGGGATTGGGTTTGTCGGCAGGTGTGGGGCCGGTCGTTGGGTGTGGTTTGCCGACCGCTCCCCTGGTTTAGTCCAGGTAGAACCCCACCCCCTGCCACACCTTGAACTTGGTCTTGCCGTCCTTGGAGGTGGCGGGGTCGAAGACAAGGCGCTTGGCGGCTTCGACGCAGGCCTCTCCGGCTTCCTTGGCCTCGGCGGAATCGCCGGGCAGGCCTTGGATGAGGCGGGCGGCGAGGACGTCGCCCTTTTCGCTAACGAGGACGTGGACCACCACCACGCCCTTGGGTCGCCCACCCAGGAAGCTGCCGGACTTGATCCTCGGGGTGGCACGGTTGAGGTTGATGGCCCGGGCCGGGAGGATGTCCTCGCTCAACTGCACCAGGTCGCCTTCCGCAGGAACGGCGTTCGCTTTCTGCTGGAGGGCCTCATTCTCTGAGCGCAGGCGGGTCGCCTCGGCCTTGGCGGTTTCGGCGGCCTGCTTGGATTCCTGCAGATCCCTGAGGATGGTGTCGCTGCCGCCCTGGTTTTCCTTCAGGGCGGCACGGAGCTGATCGTTTTCCTTCCGGGCCGCTTCGCATTCCGACTGGGCCAGTTCCCTGGCTTTCTTGGCGCTGGCGACTTCCTGCTGGAGTTCCTCGGTGGAGGCCAGCCGCAGCTTGAGTTCGTCCCGCTCCTCCGTAAGCCGTTTGACCTGCGCCTGAAGCTGGGCGGCGGTGGGCTTTTTCGGGGCCGCGGCAGCGAGGGGCAGGGCCACCAGAAGCAGGGCCACGAGAGGCATGGATGGGGCAAGGCGCATGAGACCTCCGGAAAAGGGAGGGTTCAGCGCGGAGCCATGGGCTGATCGCCTCCCTGGGCGGGTTTCGAGGCCTTGAGAATCCCACGCTTCAGCAGGCGGGAGAAGATGGCGAGGCACTCGGTGGGCTCGAAGGGTGCGATGGACAGGATGTCGCGAATGGTCCAGAGGCCGTTCACACGGCTGGCGAGGAAAGCCTCGTTGGGGCCCAGGTTGGTGGTCATGAGTTCATCGAGGCTCACGGCCAGATCGGGCACCAGGTCCTGGTCGAGCTTCTTCTCCTCGAGCATGTCCTGAACCACCGCCATCATCTTGTTGGCATCAAGGTGGCGGGGCTGGTCCTTGAGGATGCGGCGCAGTTCCTCCTGGGCCTCCTGCAGCTTCTGCTTCTCCACCAGGGCTCGTGCCCGCTGGAGCTGGAGGCTGGGGTTCTCGCCCAGGTTGCCGCCCGCGTTCACGATGCGCACGAGGCCCTTCTCGTGGAGATCGAAGAGCAGCTTGTTGATCTTATACTCGGGCAAGCGCATGTCGATGACCAGCTGGTCCACGCGTTTGGCGCCGTCCAGCCGCGCGAGGATGTCCGCGTCCTCAGGGGCCAGGGGCAGGCGTTCGGCAATGGCTTCCGATATGGCGGAAAGCACCGCATCCCCGCCCTTGATGACCCGGCGGATGCGCTTCCAGTCGTCCAGGCGCCGCGCGCCCTCAAGGACGATGCCGGTGACATCGAGGCTCAGCAGCATGGATTTCTGGTGCGAGGCCGCGCCATCGTGGAATTCAAAGCTGCCCACATTCCAGAGGAAGGTGTCGAAGATGCTCTCTTCGACCTTCAGCTGAACGATGCGGCGGATTTCGGCCTCCGTCACAAGTTGCCGGTTGATGAGAATGCGGCCGAGCAGCTGCTGCTCATCTTCCTGGGTGGCCAGGGCATCGCGCAGCTGCTCCTCGGTGATCCGGTTGAAGGCGAGGAGATACTGGCCCAAATACTCGCGGGGATCGGACGACCAGATGCTGGTGATGCGTCCTTCGTGGAAGGCCACGCGCTTGGTGTGCAGGGGGCCCTTGAGTTCCAGCACGCCGGTCTTTTTGCCCACGGCAAGCCATTGGAAGATGTCTTCCAACCCCATGGTGCCTAGATCGCCGCTCAGCGCCAAGTGCCGCCTCCCATCAGATCAAGCCTAACCCGATCCTTGTCCTGAATGCCAGATACTCAGAAAAATACAATCGCCCGGACCACCCTGGGAGTTTTATCGGCACCGGAACGGGGCTCCTGTAGCCCATTCCGGAACCTTCCTTCCAACAAAGAAAAGGAGCATGGACTGGGTGGGTTTGGCCTCAGAGGTTGGGCAGCACTTCCCGAATCGCGTGGTTCAGCAAGTCGGGGTGGTGCCGGGCCTTGGGCTCTTCCGGATCCAGCAAGGGGAACTGGTAGACCGGGATGCCCAGCATGTGGTGGGCTGCCGTGAGCAGCGGCTCGCCGCCCTCGGCCCGGTACCTGGCCAGGATATCGGGCTGCAGGGTGGCCGCGTTGGCGATGATGGCGGAAATGCGGGTTCGGCCAAAGGCGGAGATGGCGGCCACATGGGTTTCCAGATCCAGACCGGAGGTCTCGCCTGGCTCAGTCATGAGGTTGGCCACGTAGACCACGGGGGAACCGGAGGATTCGATGGCTTCCTGAAGGTCCTGCAGCAGCAGGTTGGAGATGGTGGAGGTGTAAAGGCTCCCCGGCGCCAGCAGGATGAGGTCTGAGCGCAGGATGGCCAGCACGGCTTCGGGCAGAGGATCGGCATCCTGGGGCTCCAGCCAGAGCTTGGCCAGGGGCGGTTTGCAGGAGCCCACGGATGTCTCACCCACGTAGCGTTTGCCTTCCATATCCTCGGCGCAGAGGGTGACGGGCACCACTGTCGAGGGGAACAAGCGTCCCTGGGTCACCAGAATGCCCGAGAGCTGGCGGATGGCCCGCACCCAGTCGCCGGTGAGATCGGCCAGGGCCCATAGCATGAGGTTGCCCAGGGAGTGGCCTGCGAGGCTGCCTTCGCCTTGGAACCGATAGTTCAGCAGGTCGGATAGGGCCGAATCCTCCAGCGTCAGCGCCGAGAGGCAGTTCCGCAGGTCACCGGGGGGAAGGCCACCCAGTTCCTCCCGCAGGCGGCCCGAAGAGCCGCCGTTGTCGGACACGGTGACGATGCCCGTGAGCTTCCAGGGATCACGGCCCCGCCCGGCTTCCCGCTTGAGGGCACGCAGGAGGGCGGCCAGCCCGGTGCCGCCCCCGAGGGCGGCCACCCGAAGCGGCTGGTCCGCGCTCAGGCCACCGATGAGGCCAGCCTGGGGGCCTTCCTGCGCAGCCACGGGTGGGTTCCTGGCTCAGCGGCCTTCGGTGAAGGCGAAGAGGGGCGATTTGCGGATGGCGTTGAAATCGGGCTCCATGTGCCACTGGTAGACGAAATCGCCATCGAGTTCCACGGCCTTCTTCAGGCTTTCGGCGGCGCCCTCGACGTTCTCGACTTGGGCGAAGGCGACGGCACGGAGGTAGTGCAGTGAACCCATGGTGGGGTGGCTCTTGATGGCCTTCTCACTGAGCTTGAGGGCTTCCTCGGTCTCGTTGCGGTTGAGGCAGGCCTGGATTTCCGTCACGGGATCAGCGGCAGCCGCCTTGGCCGGATGCAGCTTGCCATCGGTGAAGGAGAGGTAGACCTGCGCCCGGCGCTTCATGGTCCAGTCGCTGGCGGCCTCGGCATCCTTCGCCAGGGCTTCCAGGGCGGTGGCGGCCTCGGCGTGCTTGCCGGAATCCACCAGCTTCACAGCCTTGCTGAAAGCCAGGGCCAGCGGGGACGGCGCGGACTGGGCGGGCGCCGGGGCGGATTTGGGTGCGGTATCGGTCTTGGCCTTCGTCGCCATGCGGGATCCTCTGGATGCTTTTGAGAAACTATAGAGTGACAGGGTTTCTCCCGCAAATCCGGGTCCGCATGGCGACGGGGACGTTTATCACATCTTGAACAGGGCCTTTTCCTTGTTGAGGATGCGGGTGGAGACCAGGGTCATGACGCCAGCCAGGCCCACCGTCATCCCGAAAGACACCAGGTATTCCAGCCAGCTGAACTGTGGACTGAACAGCTTGCGGAGGGTCATGCAAACGTTCAGCACCGGCACGTAGGCCAGGAAGGCCATCTTGTCCACACCGGGGGCCGAGCTGAACATGCCCAGGATGATCACCAGGAAGATGCCCGGGGTTATGGAGGTGCCCGCCTCGATGGTGTTCTTGGCCTGGACACCCATCAACAGGATGAAGTTCGCGAAGAAGAGGCCCAGGGGCACCATGATCAAGAAGGTGAGGCCCAGGGTCATGGGGTTGGCGATGGTCCCCATGGCTTGCATGAGGCCGCCACTGCCACTGCCGCTGCCCATCAGGGAAAGCGAGAGGCCCATGCTCGTGAGGTTCAGCAGGGCGGAAATGACGCCCATGCAGAAGATGTAGAGCAGCTTGCCAAGGATGATCTGGATCCGGGGCAGCCTTGTGGCCATGAGGCTGAGCAGTGTGTTGCGCTCTTTCTCGCCGGCAGTGGCGTAGATGCCGTGCTGCATGGCGCCCGTGTACATCATGATCATCAGCATGTAGGGCAGTATCATGCCGATGACCTTGCCCATCTCCAAGGCGTCATCCGCCGCATTCTTCACATCCAGTTTCAGCGGTTCGGCCAGCTGAGTGGAAGCGCCCAGGCTTTGAAGTCGACTCAGCACCCAGGCCTTCTTCTGGGGTTCAAGTTTTTCTTTGAGACGCTTGAGGGCCAGTTCCGAGGCGCGCTCGCTCTCATCCATGGTGGCCGCGACGCTGAAGGTCTCGTGCTTCTGCAGGGCGGTGGCCGCTTCCGGCGCCACCTCCAGGGCCATCTCCAGCCTCTGATCGCGGATGGCCTGCTTGAGATCGCCTTCCGGCTTGGCCACCAGCTCGAACAGCTTGGGCTCGGCCTTCAACATGGGCGCCAGGGCGCTGGAAGGGTCGACGAGATAAACCCGGCTGGCCTTGTTGCGGTTCTGGGCTTCGTCTCGCTTGCCCAATTTGGACATCATCGTGAAGATGGCGGGATAGATGAAGAAGGGCAGCACGAAGACCATGAACAGGGTCTTCCGGTCCTTGGAGAGCTCCAGGAACTCCTTCTTGGCGATGAGCAGGGCGCCGCGCATCAGTGGCCTCCTTCGGATTCAGCAGCAAGTTGGAAGAAGACTTCGTCCAGGGTTTTGGCGCGTCGGGATTCGAGGATCTGGTGCGGGGGGGCGTCACCGTGCAGCTTGCCGTCGAAGATGATGCCCACTCGGTCGCAGATGTCTTCCACCATGGGCATGACGTGGGTGGACACGATCACAGTGCGGCCTTCCTCCTTCATGATGCGGAGCAGGTCCAGCACGGTCTTGGCAGTCAGTACGTCCAGCCCCGTGGTGGGCTCGTCGAAGATCACGACCTTGGGATCGTGCAGCAGGGCTCGGGCGATGCTCACCTTCTGCTTCTGACCGGAGGAGAAGCCATCCATCTTGACGTCGGCGAAATCCGCCAGCTGGAGCTTCTCCAACAGGTGCAGGCCGCGCCGCTCGGCCACGAGGGGATCCACGCTCTGGAACTCGCCGAAGAGGCGCAGCAGTTCCCGGGGCGTGAAGCGGTTGTAGACGCCCATGTCTGTGCTGAGGTAGCCCAGGCAGCCGCGCACGGCCTCGGGTTGCTGCCGGGTGTCCAGGCCGCAGACCTGGATGCTGCCGCTATCAGGATCCATGAGGCTGGCAATCATCCGCAGCGTGGTGGATTTGCCGGCGCCGTTGGGGCCGAGCAGGCCGTAGATCTCCCCGGGCTTCACCGTCAGGGAGATGCCGCGCACGGCGTCGATGCGCTTGTTCGTGCGGGTCTTGCGATCCTTCACGCTGAAGGATTTGTGGACCTCGTTGAGCTGGATCACCAGGACCTCCGGGGGAGAAGGCAACAGTTTACGGATGGGTTCAGGAGAATCGCCCCGTCCATCGGCGAATGGAGGGGAGGCACCGGCGAACGGGAACAGGCGGGGATCGAGAGGTTGGCTCCCGTACCAAGCACGCCGTTCAAACTCGTCGAAAAGAAAGAATCAATCAGCGAAAAGCGGAGACAACAGCTCAGGATGATCTTGTTCTGCAGGCGTCCGTTCTAAGGGTGGTTCAGGGCTCCGGTCAGGCCCAGGGCCAGCATCACCAGGCCCGCGCCGAGGCAGTAGACTGCGAAACCGTTCAGGCGGGGCTTGCGGGTGAAGCGGTCCAGCAGGCCAATGGCCAGGTAGCCAGAGATGGCCGCAGCCACGACCCCCACCACGCACAGCAGCACCGGCGCGGCGGATCCCGCCGGGAAAGCCATGTCCGCGGGCAGGGGCTGGTGCTTGAGCAGGGGCTTCAGCAGACCGCGCAGTTCCACCACCGCCGCGGCGGCGATGGTGGGCATGCCCAGCAGGAAGCTGAAGCGGGCCGAGGCCGGCAGCTTGAGGCCGCGGAACACGCCCACGGAAATGGTGGAGCCTGATCGCGAAAGGCCGAACCCGCCGCCGATGCCCTGGATGGTGCCCACGGCAAGGGCATCCATCGCCCGCAGATCCTGGATGTCACGACCGGCGAGATCCTCCTGGTTGAGGTTGGCCCGCGCGCGGCTGAGGTGGTTGGCGATGAAGAGCAGCACGGCCGTGCAGAGCAGGCCGATGCCGTAGACCCACAGGTGCTCCTTGGCAGCTTCCTTGATGCCACGGGTGGCCATGCCGAAGATGCCCGTGGGGATCATGGCCACGAAGAGCCAGATGGCCAGGCGGCGGCCCTCCTTATCACGGCCGAAGCAGCCCATGGCCACCTGGATGAGCTCGCGCCGGAAATAGATCATGAGGGCCACGAGCGTGCCCACGTGCAGCAGCACATCAAAGGCCAGGGGCATGGGGCGGCCACCGAACATCAGGTGTTCCGCCAGAGTGAGGTGCGCCGTCGAAGACACCGGCAGGAATTCCGTCAGGCCCTGGATGAGTCCCAGGAGGATGGCGTGCAGCAGATTCATTCAAGGCTCCTTGTGCCAAGAGTGTGCCATGCATGGTTGAATCTCCCCATGCGATCCATCGATCTCCGCTCCGATACCGTGACCCAGCCCTCCCCGGAGATGCGTGCCGCCATGGCCGCTGCGGAAGTGGGCGATGATGTGCTGGAGCAGGATCCGACCCTGGCCCGCCTGGAAGCGCGGGTGGCCGATCTGCTGGGCATGGAGGCCGCCCTCTGGGTGCCTTCGGGCTGCATGGGCAACCTCATCGCCCTGATGCTGCACCTGAAGCGAGGCGACCGTTTCCTGGCGCCCGCCCAGGCCCATGTGCTGGGTTCGGAGCTGGGCACCGGCGCCTGGCTGGCGGGGGGCATGCCCGAAGCCTTGGCCTGGGAGGGCGGCCCGGGTCGGCCCACCGCAGCCCAGGTGACGAAGGCCGCCGGTTCCCAGGGCCCGTACTACACCCTTCGCACCACGCTGCTCTGTCTGGAAAACACCCACAATTTCGCTGGCGGCACCGTGACACCACGGAGCGAACACCGGGCCCTGGTGGGAGCGGCCAAGGCGGCGAAGCTGGCGGTGCATTTGGATGGGGCCCGGCTCTGGCACGCGGCCACGGCCCAGGGCCTGCCGCCCGCAGCGCTCACGGAAGGCGTGGACACCGTACAGGTGTGCCTGAGCAAGGGGTTGGGCGCCCCGATGGGGTCGCTGCTGGGTGGCTCGAAGCCCGCGATCCTTGAGGCCCGGCGCCTGCGTAAGATGCTGGGCGGCGGCGTGCGCCAGGGCGGCGTCATGGGCGCTGCAGGGCTCGTGGCCCTGGAGTACCTGCCGCGCCTTTCCGAAGACCACGCCAAGACCCAGCGCCTGGCCGAGGGCTTGCGGAATCTGGGCGTTCAGGCCCCTCATCCTGAGACCAACATCCTGCTGGTACCGGTGCCCGATGCCGCTGCGGCCCTCGCGGCGCTCGAATCCGTGGGTGTGCGCACGCTGCCCGTGGGCTCGGCCATCCGCTTCATCCCCCACCGCGATCTGGCACTGACTGACATCGAAGAGGCCCTTCGCCGCATGGAACCCGTGGCCCACCTTCTGCGGAGCGCCTGACCATGAAAGCACGCCTGGCCGTCGCCGCCGTCCTGCTGGCTGTCCTGCTGGGGGTGGGCGGCTTCGTGCTCTATCAAGACACCCTCGTGCCTGTGCCTCTTGCAACAGGGCAGGGGCTGTTCGTTCCGGCCAATCCCGAGTTCGGCGAGGATAGCGCCCAGTTGGAGGCACTGCTTCCCGCGAGTCCGGCCCTGGAAGCCTTTCTCGCCAACCAGTCCGACCTCACGCTGCTGGAGAAGGATGCGGCAGAGGCTTGGGTCGGCCAGTTGCTCACGGCGTTGCAGACCTCGCGGCACGGTCGCCGCTGGCGCATGACCCTGCGATCCCCCTGGCGCCTGCAGGATGGCAGCCAGCTCCAGGCTTCTCGCGTGGGCGAGGTCCTGGCCCGCGAAGCTGCTGGTGTGGGTGCGGACCTGCGGGTCATCGATTCCGCCACGCTTGAGCTCCGCTTCAAACAGCGCCGCGAGGACGTGCCACAGCTTCTCGCGCGGTGGCGCATTCCCGGAAGCGGGCCCTTCCTCCGGCGGGATCACACCCTCACGCGCTTCGAGGGGTTCACAGCCGGGCGGAGCGGCATCGCGGGGCTGTCCGTTGTCTCTGATCCGGCCCTCCTGGAAAGCCACGCGTGGGCCCAGGGCCTGACTTCGGGCCGCTGGGCCTGGGCGGTCTTCCCGGGCCACATCGCGCCCGAGGACATGGCCAAGGTGCGATTGGCCGGTTATGACGAATTGCGCCTGAAGGACGGCAGCGTCTGGTTCCTGTCCCGTCGCCTGCGGCGCTTAAGGCCCCAAACAGACGACTGGACCCGCACCCGACTCTTCGGTGTGTGGAAGGGGGCCATGGACCTGCCTTACGATCCCCTGGGTCTTTGAGGGCCGCTGGAGCTTTGAGGATTTCCGTCCCCATTCACCTTCGGCGATAGAGATCCATCACGGCTGCCGAGACCGCGGAGATGGCATGGGTGGGTCTGAGCGTCTTTCCCTTGTGTCCAGGCTTGGCACCCATGGCCCCCATTTCATGGGGCAGGATCGTCATGAAAAGCGATGGAAGCCGCGGATTCACACCATTCCATCTGCGTCCACCCTCCGCGGTGCATCCCTCCCGATTGAACGCGAAACGTCATCAGAGAAGGAAGTGCCCTTCGAGCACCTTGACCGCTTGGCCTCCGATGCGAACCCGCTCCCCGGTCAACTCGCAGGTCAGTTCACCGCCCCGTGGAGAGGCCTGGAATGCGCGCAGGCGGTTCTTGCCAAGGCGCTCGGCCCAGTAGGGAATCAGCGTGCAGTGAGCGCTGCCCGTGACCGGATCTTCGGGAATTCCATCGGCTGGGAAGAAGCACCGGGACACGAAGTCGTGTTCACGGCCCGGGGCGGTGATGAGGAGGCCCATGCCAGGGATGGCCTTCATGGCCTCGTAGTCGGGCGCCACGGCGCGAACGGCAGTCTCATCCTCCAGCACGGCCAGCACGTCTCGGGCCTGCCGGACTTCCAAGGGACGGCAGCCGAGGATTGCGGCGACTTGGTCTACCCGTTCCGGGGCGGGGCGCCCGGGCCTGGAAGGGAAGTCCAGGACAAGGGCTTCGCCCTGACGATCCACAGTGAGAACCCCGCTTTGGCTTTGGAAGGTCACCCGGGCTGAACCCGGCTCCAATTCATTCAGGACGAGCCAGGCGCTGGCCAGGGTGGCGTGGCCGCACAGATCCACCTCGTTGGCGGGCGTGAACCAGCGAATCCGCCAGCCTGAGGATTCCTTCACCAGGAAGGCGGTCTCGGACAGGTTGTTCTCCGCGGCGATGCTTTGCAGGAGCGCATCGGGCAGCCACGCGTCGAGGGGCATGACGGCTGCGGGGTTGCCCTCGAAGGGACGCGAGGCGAAGGCGTCGATCTGGTGCAGCGGCAGGCGCATGGTTCCTCCGAGGCTGTCCGGGATGATCTCCCGAATCCTCATTCCAGATTGGCAGACTGCTCGCGGATCTGGTCCAGCACACCCTTCGCCTCCATGACCGCGCGAGTCATGTCGATGCGCTTGCACTTGCTGCCCGTGGTGTTGAGTTCGCGGAGCACCTCCTGGCACCACACGTCCACGGCCTTGCCTTCCAAGCGGCCCTTGGCGAGGCGCTCGGCGAAATCCTCGAGGTGGGCGGCAAGACGAATCAATTCCTCACGCACATCCTGTCGCTCGGCCAACACTCCGGCTTCGGCCAGCAGCCGCTCCGCGGGAAGGGCCCCCGCGAGGCGGGCTTCCTCGAGAATCTGTTCAATGCGCTGGCGATAGAGGCCGGGCAGCTCTGCGGATTGGGCTTCGGCCTCGGCCTTCAATTTTTCGCGCAGCGCCTGGAGCCGGGCCAGTCCGTCGGCGAAGAAGGGACGGAGGCGCTCCGCCTCCCGGTTGCGGCCTTCGTTCCAGGTCCCCAGCAAGGTGCTCAGAGCCTCATGGACAGGGCCTTCAAGCCGTTCCGCCAGATCCGAGGCAGGTGCCTGGAAGGCCCCAGGTAGGCGGAAGAAAGCCTCGGCGGTCAGCGGCGGCAGGTGCAGCCATTCCGCATCCTCCTGCCAGCTCTTGGCCACGGCCCGCAGCAGGGCCCGGTTCATGCGCGGTTCCAGCGAGGGTTCGTCCTGCACCTCGATGCCCAGATCCAGCTTGCCGCGCTGGGCCGCCTCGCGAACCCGCGCGCGAAGGCCCGCCTCCAACGGGAACAGGGCAGGCGGCAGCCGCAGGCTCAGGTCCAGCGTCTTCGAATTCACACTGCGAAGGGTGAGCCGCAGCTGTCCGGCCTCCAGGGGGCGGACGATCTCGGCGAAAGCGGTCATGGATTTCATCAGCACCATCCAGGGAACAGTTCTCCCAGAATAGCGCGGCGTTCGGCTTCGACCGCGGTCACGCCCTTTAGCCTAGTGGGCCTGGATCTCCAACCAGGGCGCCTCTAGACGGCGACGGGACTCATAGGCAGCGATGTCCTCCAGGTTGGCCTCGGTGCGCTTGATCTCATCGAGGCCCTCCAGCAACACGGCCTTGCGGGCGGGCTCGATGGCAAAGGCGAAACAGAGGTCGCCCCCGCGCACCTGCTGGGCTGGTAGATCCACGGTGAGCGGGCCTTTGATTTCGGCGAGGGCCTCGATGGCTTCCATGGGGAGGATGAGGGGGAGCAGACCATTGGCGAAGCAGTTGTTGAAGAAGATGTCGGCGAAGCTGGGGGCCAGGATGGCGCGGATGCCGAAATCCTTCAGGGCCCAGGGCGCGTGCTCACGGCTGGAGCCGCACCCGAAATTGGGACCAGCAAGCAGGATGGAAGCGCCACGGTAGGGCGCTTGGTTGAGCACGAAGTCCGGACGCTCTACACCCGCATTGTCGTATCGGATTTCGTGGAAGAGGTTCCGGCCCAGGCCTGAACGCACCAGCGTCTTCAGGAACTGCTTGGGGATGATGAGGTCGGTGTCGATGTTGGCGCGGAGCAGGGGTGCGGCGGTGCCGGTGAGGGTGGTGAAGGGCTCCATCTCAAACTCCCATCAGGCTGCGGACATCGGTGAAGTGGCCGGTCACCGCGGCGGCGGCGGCCATGCCGGGGCTCACGAGGTGGGTGCGACTACCCCGTCCCTGGCGGCCCTCGAAATTGCGGTTGCTGGTGCTGGCGCAGCGCACGCCCTCGGCCAGCCGGTCATCGTTCATGCCCAGGCACATGCTGCAGCCGGGCTGGCGCCACTCGAAGCCCGCCTCGAGGAAGATGCGGTCCAGCCCCTCGGCCTCGGCCTGCCGCTTGACCAAGCCTGAGCCAGGCACCACCAGTGCGCGGATGCCGGAGGCCACCTTGCGGCCCCTGGCCACGGCGGCGGCCTCGCGGAGATCCTCGATGCGCCCATTGGTGCAGGAGCCGATGAACACGGCCTGTAAGGGGATGTCTGCGATCCGGGTGCCGGGTTTCAGATCCATGTATTCCAGCGCCCGCTGGATGGCCTGCCGATCTTCGGTTGTCGCTGCGGTTTCGGGGTCGGGCACGCGGCCACTGATGTCGGTCACCCATTGGGGACTGGTGCCCCAGGTGACTTGGGGGGCCAGGCTCGAGACATCGATGGTCACTTCTGAATCGAAGTGGGCGCCTGCATCCGACACCAGCGTGTGCCAGTGGGCCAGGGCCTGCGCCCACAGCTCACCCTGGGGCGCGAGTGGGCGACCCTTCAGGTAGGCGAAGGTGGTGTCGTCGGGGGCGATGAGGCCCGACCGGGCGCCCGCTTCGATGCTCATGTTGCAGAGGGTCATGCGGCCCTCCATGGAGAGGGAGCGTACGGCATCGCCAGTGAATTCGATGACGCTGCCCGTGCCGCCCGCGGTTCCGATGCGGCCAATGAGGGCCAAGGCGAGATCCTTGGCGCCGAGGCCCGGAGGCAGGGTTCCCTCGAAGCGCACGCGCAGGTTCTTCGACTTGCGCTGGGGCAGGGTCTGGGTGGCCATGACGTGCTCCACCTCGCTGGTGCCGATGCCGAAGGCCAGGGCTCCGAAGGCGCCGTGGGTGCTGGTGTGGCTGTCGCCGCAGACGATGGTTGTGCCGGGCAGGGTGAAGCCCTGTTCGGGCCCCACCACGTGGACGATGCCTTGGCGTTCATCCAGCAGGGGCAGGTAGGGCACGCCGTAGGCCTTCACGTTGCTCTCCAGCGCCTCCACCTGCAGGCGGCAGGTCTCGTCGGCGATGCCCTTCTCGCGGTCGAGAGTCGGCACGTTGTGATCCGCCACGGAGAGAATGGCCGTGGGTCGGCGGAGTGAACGCTTCGCTTCCCGCAAGCCCTCGAAGGCCTGGGGGCTGGTGACCTCATGGACCAGGTGCCGGTCGATGTAGAGCAGGCTGGTGCCATCGGTGCGCGTGGCGACGAGGTGTTCATCCCAGATCTTGTCGTAGAGGGTGCGGGGACTCATGGTTTCTTCCTCCTGGGGGGAGCGGCGCTGCGGGTGAAATCAGTGGTTCGGATGAGCTGGAGAAAGGCCTTGGCCGCGTGGGACATGGCCTCCTCCCTTCGGGTGACGATGCGGATGAGCTTTTCCACCTGCAGTTCCTTCACGGCCACCTCCACCAACTTGCCTTGGCGGACGCCCCCTTGCACGGTCATGCGGGGCAGGATGGCGAGGCCGGCGCCCAGGGCCACGAAGTCCTGAATGGTGGCCAGAGAGCCCAGTTCCATGGTGATGCGCAGGGGCGTGTCGCACTTGGCGAAGAGATCGATGATGGCGTTGCGGGTGGGCGTGATGGCGTTGTGCGCCACGAAGGTTTCCTTGCCCAGAACCTCCAGGCTCACTTCCTTCTTGCGGGCCAAGCGGTGGTCCGGCGGCACCACCAGCACCATGTGGTCGCGCAGGATGACTTCGCTTTGGAGTTCAGGATGCAGGGGGTCGTAGGAGACGAAGCCGATGTCGAGACGGCGCTCCAGTACCTCGGTGGGGATGCGCTCGGAGCTTTGGCGGTAGGCCTGAATGCGAATGGATGAGTGGGCCTGCTGGTAGGCCAGCAGGACGCTGGGCAGCAGGAATTCCGACACGCTTTCGTTGGCCCCGATGTTGAGGCGGCCCTGCTGCAGGCCCTTCAGCGAACCGAAGGTATCGAGCACCTGCTTGCGCAGGTCGAGCATGCGCTGGGCCATGGGCAGCAGCGTGGCGCCTGCGTCGGTCAGCGTGCCGCCCTTGGTGGTGCGATCCAGCAGCGTCTCGCCCAGCTCGTCCTCCAGGCGCTTGATGGCCAGGCTGATGGCTGGCTGGGTGCGGTACAGGCGTTCCGCGGCGCGCGAGAAGCTCTTCTCCCGCGCCACCACCAGGAAAGTCTCCAGCTGTCCCAGGTCCATGGCTGCTCCGTGGTGAAGTGTAGGGTTAGAAGCATATCTTATGGAATGATAAAAAAAATTAAATGTATTTATGACTCGATTGGCGCCATCTTCAGGTGATCCCTCCGGCCAGCCCGGACGAAGGAGTACCCCGAACCATGGGCAACCAGCGGATCACCATCTTCGACACCACGCTTCGCGACGGCGAGCAGTCACCCGGCTGCAGCATGAACCTGGACGAGAAGCTGCAGATGGCCCTGCAGCTGGAAGCTCTGGGTGTCGATGTGATCGAAGCTGGCTTCCCCGTGGCCTCGGACGATGACTTCGCGGCGGTGCAGGCCATCGCCCGGGAGTGCCGCAAGCCCATCATTGCGGCCCTGTGCCGGACCATCCCCAAGGACATCGACCGCGCCTGGGAGGCCCTCCGCGAGGCGGCCCGGCCCCGCATCCACACCTTCCTGGCGACCTCCGACATCCATCTCGCCTACAAGCTTCAGAAGACCCGGGAAGAGGCCCTCCAGATGGTCCGTGAGGGCGTCAGCCGGGCCAAGTCGCACTGCCAGGAGGTGGAGTTCTCTGCGGAGGATGCCACCCGCAGCGATTGGGACTACCTGGTGCAGGTGTTCACCGTCGCCATCGAGGCTGGCGCCACCGTGTTGAACGTGCCGGACACCGTGGGCTACACCGTTCCCGACGAGTACTCGAAGCTCATCACCTACCTGCGGGAGCGGGTGCCGGGCATCGAGGACGTCACCATCAGCGTGCACTGCCACAACGACCTGGGATTGGCAGTGGCCAATTCCCTGGCGGCGGTGTCCGCCGGGGCGCGGCAGGTGGAATGCACCATGAACGGCATTGGCGAGCGTGCGGGCAATGCTGCGCTCGAAGAGGTGGTGATGGCGCTCTCCGTGCGCCGCGACGCCATGCCCTACACCACCGGCGTGAACCAGGAAGCCATCTACCGCACCAGTCAGACCCTGGCCAACATCACGGGCATTGAAGTTCAGCCCAACAAGGCCATCGTGGGGCGCAACGCTTTCGCCCATGAAAGTGGCATCCACCAGCACGGCATGCTGAGCCATCGCTCCACCTACGAGATCATGACGCCGGAATCCGTGGGCGTCCGACAGACGCACCTGGTGCTGGGCAAGCATTCGGGCCGCCACGCCCTGGCCAAGCGGTTCGAGGAACTGGGCTACCCGCTGGAGCGGGCCGAGCTGGACAAGGCGTACAAGCTCTTCACCAAGCTCAGCGACCAGAAGAAGGAGATCTTCGACGAGGATCTGTTGGCCATCGTCCGCGATGGCCTCACGCACATCCCCGAGACGTTTAAGCTGCGAGCCCTTCAAGCCACCGCCGGCACCTCCATGTGGGCCACGGCCCTGGTCACCCTGGCCAGCGAGGAAGGCGAGCACACGGAAACCGCCATGGGGGATGGCCCCGTGAACGCCGTGTTCGCCGCGGTGGACAAGCTCACGGGCCTGAAGGGCCGCCTGCTCGATTTCCGCATCCACGCCATCACTGGCGGCGCCGATGCCGTGGGCGAGGTGTTCATCCAGGTGGAATTCGATGGCGTGGCCCACGGTGGCAAAGGCGCCAGCACGGACATCGTGGAGGCCAGCGTGCGCGCCTACCTCAACGCCACCAACAAGGTGCTTTTCTCTCGCCGGGCCCTCGCCACTCCCGTGCCTGCTGAGGCGAGGTCGTAAATGGAGGACAGAATGCCCGAACCTAAAATCGAGACGGCGGAACCCGCCAAGGCTGCGCCGAAACCCGCCATCCTCCCCGTCGAGGGAACCGATGCGAACCCGGATCAGTACGGCTGGGGGGTGTGATCGTGGAAGCGCGCATCTGCGTTCTGCCGGGCGACGGCGTGGGCCCTGAGGTTACGGCCGAAGCCGTGGCCTGCTTGAAGGCCGTGGCCGAGCGCTTTGGTCACCGCTTCCACTTCCAGGAAGCTCTCATCGGTGGCGCCGCGGTGGATGCCACGGGTGATCCGCTGCCCGAGGCCACCCTGGAGCTGTGCCGCGCCAGCGATGCCGTGTTGTTGGGCGCCGTGGGTGGTCCCGCCTGGGACAAACATCCCCGCCACCAGCGCCCGGAATCGGGCCTTTTGAGGCTGCGCAAAGCCCTGGGGCTCTACGCGAACCTGCGTCCGGTGACCGTGCATCCGGCCCTGGAGGATGCTTCGCCCCTGAAGCCTGAGGTGGTGCGCGGCACGGACGTGATGTTCGTGCGTGAACTCTCCGGTGGACTCTACTTCGGCGAACCGCGTTCCTACTCTGACCAGACTGCGGTGAACACGCTGCCCTACACGCGCCCCGAGATCGAGCGGGTGGCCAAGGTGGCTTTCGAGCTGGCCCTGGGCCGCCGAAACCACCTGGTCTCCGTGGACAAAGCCAACGTGCTGGAGACCTCGCGTCTCTGGCGGCAGGTGGTCGATGACATGGCGCCGCTCTATCCCGAGGTGAAGGTCCAGCACGCCTACGTGGACAGCTTCGCCATGGCGCTCATCACGAAGCCCCGGGAATTCGACGTGGTGCTCACGGAGAACCTCTTCGGCGACATCCTGAGCGACGAAGCCGCCGTGCTGGCGGGCTCCCTGGGGCTGCTGCCTTCGGCGAGTCTGGGAGGGAGCGTGGGCGTCTATGAACCCATCCACGGCTCCGCTCCCGACATCGCGGGCCAGGATCGCGCCAATCCCATCGGTACCATCCTCTCGGCCGCCATGCTGTTGCGCCATGCGCTGAACCTTTCCAGCGAGGCCCAGGAGATTGAAACCGCCGTCCACCAGACCCTTCAGGAGGGCCATGGCACGGGTGATCTCAAGGGCGCCCGCCACCCCCAGGGAACCCGCGGCCTGGGTGCCTGCATCCTTCAGCGCCTCGGCGCTGCCGTGTCCCAACCATGAGTTGGGACGCGATTCGGAATGACGATCCGACTCCTGCCTTGACAGCCCCCATGCAACCACGGACACTCGAGCGCTATGAACCCCCATCACCCCAACCACCTGGCAGCCGCGGCGATTTCGCCCGTGTCTGTACGCCTGGTGGTAAGCCTGGTGACCATTCCCGCCGTGCTGATTATTAGCGGCGAGGTGGGGGCCCCCTAGTTCGGAACTGACACCGAAACCGGCCCCGCACCTCCTCGATGCGGGGCCTTTTCGATTCGGTCCTGCCATCACGAGGTCGGCGGCCTTCCCCAATAAGGAAGACCATGACGGACGCAGGACAACCCCACGATCAGCCCCTCAGCCGGCCGCTCAACTGGCGCAGCCGCGTGATCACCCAGGGCGCCCATCGCGCCCCCGCCCGCGCCATGCTGAAGGCCATCGGCTTCACGGACGAGGATCTCGCCAAGCCCATCATCGGCATCGCGAACACCTGGATCGAAATCGGCCCTTGCAACTACCACCTGCGCGAGCTGGCGGAGCGGGTGAAGGCGGGTGTCCGCGCCGCGGGCGGCACGCCCATGGAGTTCAACACCGTCTCGATCAGCGACGGCATCACCATGGGTACCGAGGGCATGAAGGCCTCCCTGGTGAGCCGCGAAGTCATCGCCGATTCCATCGAGCTGGTGGCCCGGGGCAACGCCTTTGATGGCCTCGTGTGCCTGTCGGGCTGCGACAAGACCAATCCCGGCGTGGCCATGGCCCTGGCCCGTCTCGACATCCCCGGTCTCATCCTCTACGGCGGCTCCACAGCTCCCGGCGCATGCGACGGCAAGGATCTCACCGTGCAGGATGTCTTCGAGGCCGTCGGCGCCCACAGCTCCGGCAAGCTGGATGACGCGGGCCTGAAGAAGGTCGAGGATGCCGCCTGTCCCGGCGCGGGGGCCTGCGGCGGCCAGTTCACCGCCAACACCATGGCCGCCAGCCTCGAGCTCCTAGGCCTCAGCCCCATGGGCCTCAACGGCATTCCGGCCGAGGATCCGCTCAAGGGTGAGGCGGCGGAGACCTGCGGTCGCCTGGTCATGGACCTGGTCCGGAACGACCTCCGCCCCAGCGCCATCCTCACCCGCGCGGCCTTCGAGAACGCCATCGCCTCCGTGGCCGCCTCGGGCGGCTCCACCAACGCCGTGCTGCACTACCTGGCCCTGGCCCGCGAGGCGGATGTGCCCCTGACCATCGACGACTTCGATCAGGTCAGCGCCCGCACGCCCCTGCTGGCGGACCTCAAGCCCGGGGGCCGCTTCACGGCGCCGGACCTGCATGCCGCGGGCGGCATCCGGCTGGTGGCCCAGCGCCTGCTGGAGGGCGGCAAACTTCATGGCAGCGCCCGCACCGTCACGGGGCGCACCGTGGCCGAAGAGCTGGCCTCGGCCCAGGAGACGCCGGGCCAGCAGGTGGTGCGCCCCTTCGCCAGCCCCATCAAGCCCAGCGGCGGTCTCGTGATCCTGAAGGGCAGCCTCGCACCTGAGGGCTGCGTCATCAAGGTGGCGGGGCACGAACGCCTGCATCACACGGGCCCCGCGCGCGTCTTTGAGACCGAGGATGAGGCCTTCGCCGCCGTGCAGGAAGGTCGCATCGATCATGGCGACGTGCTGGTGATCCGCTACGAGGGGCCCCGCGGGGGCCCGGGCATGCGCGAGATGCTGGGCGTCACGGCGGCGCTCATGGGCGCCGGGCTGGGCGAGACCGTGGCCCTGCTCACGGATGGTCGCTTCTCCGGTGCCACGCGCGGGTTGATGGCGGGCCATGTGGCCCCGGAAGCCGCTGTGGGTGGTCCCATCGCGCTGGTGCGCGAGGGGGATACCGTCATCTTTGACATCCCCACCCGCCGTCTCGATCTGAAGGTCTCCGACGAGGAGCTGGCCCAGCGCCGCGCCGAATGGAAGGCACCGACGCCGCGCTACCGCCGGGGCGTGTTCGCCAAGTACGCCGCCACCGTGGCCAGCGCCTCCGAAGGCGCCATCACGGTCGCGGGCTGAGGGAGGTCGCCATGTCAGATGCAACGACATTCACCGGCGCCCAGCTCATCTGGGAGAGCCTGCTGCGCGAAGGCGTGGACACGGTCTTCGGCTATCCCGGCGGCGCCATCCTGCCCGCCTACGACGCCATGGTGAGCTACCCCATCCGTCACGTGCTCGTGCGCCACGAGCAGAGTGCCTGCCACATGGCCGATGGCTACGCCCGCGCCAGCGGCCGGGTGGGCGTGGTGGTGGCGACCTCCGGCCCCGGCGCCACGAACCTGGTGACGGGCCTCGCCACCGCCATGCTGGACTCCACACCGCTCGTGGCCATCACGGGGCAGGTGGGTTCCGCGCTCCTCGGCACCGACGCCTTCCAGGAAGTTGACATCACCGGCATCACCATCCCCGTCACCAAGCACAACTACTTGGTGACCCGCGCCGAGGACATCGTCCCCGCCATCCGCGAGGCCTTCGCCGTGGCCCGCAGCGGCCGCCCCGGCCCCGTGCTGGTGGACATCACCAAGGATGCCCAGCAGTCCCGAGCCGCGCTGGACTGGGAGGGCGCGGTGCCCCAGCGCCACCTAAGGCACCTGCCCGCGCCCCTGGATCAGGAGGCCCTGGCCGAGGCCCTCGAACTCATCCGAAATGCGAAGCGGCCCATCATCCTCGCGGGCCATGGCATCCAGCTCTCGGGCGCCCGGGCCGAAGTGCTCGCCCTGGCTGAGCGGGCCGACATCCCCTTCGCGCTTACCCTGCTGGGCCTGGGCGCCGTGCCCGCCACGCACCCCCTCAGCCTCGGCATGATGGGCATGCACGGCGAGGCCTGGGTGAACCGCGCCATCCAGGAGGCGGACCTGTTGCTGGCCTTCGGCATGCGCTTCGATGATCGGGTGACGGGCAAGCTCAAGGAATACGCGCCCCATGCGAAAAAGATCCACATCGACATCGACGCCAGCGAGCTGAACAAGAACGTGCCAGTGGACGTGGCCATCGCCGCCGACTTGGGTGACGTCCTGCGGGCCCTGCTACCCCAGCTGCCCGTGGCGGATCGGTCGGGCTGGCTGGACACCATCCGCGAGTGGCGCGGCGATTCCGCCGTGCGGGACATCAAGAACCTGCCGGATGACGGCCACCTCTATGCAGCGCATGTCATGCACGACCTCTGGCGCCTCACCAAGGGCGAGGCCATCGTGGTGACGGACGTGGGCCAGCACCAGATGTGGGAGGCCCAGTACTACAAGCACGACGGCGAGCGCAGCCTCGTCACCAGCGGCGGGGCGGGCACCATGGGCTTTGCATTGCCCGCGGCCATCGGCGCCAAGGTGGCCCGGCCCGAGGCCGAAGTCTGGGTCGTAGCGGGCGACGGCGGTTTCCAGATGACCTTCGCCGAGCTGATGACCGCCGTGCAGGAGCACGTGAAGGTGAACATCGCCATCATCAACAATGGGTACCTGGGCATGGTGCGCCAGTGGCAGGCCATGTTCTACGAGGGCCGCTACGCCGCCACGCCCATCCTGTCGCCGGACTTCGTGAAGCTGGCGGAGGCCTTCGGCGTCCACGGTCAGCGGGTCGCCTCTCGGGGCGAGCTGGCCGCGGCCGTCGCGCAGGCCCGCGCGGTCGATGGCACCGCCCTGATCGAGTTCAAGGTCGAGCAGGAGGACAGCGTCTATCCCATGGTGCCGGCGGGTGCGGCACTCCACGAGATGATCCGGCGGCCCAGCGCTCTGGCCGAAACCGGCTCGGATCCCCACTGAAAGGAGGCCGCATGTCCCAGATCCATCCCCATCAAGTCCTGGTGGTCTACACCGATGACGAACCTGGCGTCCTCACCCGGGTGGCCTCGCTGATCCGGCGGCGCGGCTTCAACATCCACTCCCTCACCGTGGGCCCCACGGAGCGCCCCGGTCTTTCGCGCATGACCATCGTGGTGGACTCGGATGCCGCGCGGGTCCGCCAGGCCGTGGAACACCTCCGCAAGCTCGTGAACGTGCTGGCGGTGGAGCCCCTGGCGGACGGTCCCGTGGTGGTGCGCGACCTGGTGCTGCTGCGCGTGTCGACGGCCCTGGAGGTCCGCTCCGAGGTGCTGCAGCTGGCCCAGGTCTTCCGGGCCGCGGTGGTCGACATCGCCGAGGACAGCCTGGTCATCGAGTGCACCGGCAGCCTCGCCAAGATCGACGCCCTGGTGGACGCCATGCGGCCCTACGGGATCCTCGAGATGGGCCGCACCGGCGCCGTGGCCATGGCCCGTGGCGCGCGCCCTGCGGCCCCCGTCCGCCCGGCCCTACCTCTGCGCACAGGCACCAGCCACGAAGCCATGTCTGTCTAAGTCCAAACCGAGAGGCGGCACCTCCATGAACAAGAACATTCACCACCAAGTCACCAAGTCACCAAGAACGGCGAAAGAAGCCGTTTTGGCTTTTCTTGGTGTCTTCGTGTCTTGGTGGTGATCCGTTTTTCAAATCTCTCAACCACCGAAACCCCTCAACAAGGAGCCACCATGGCCACCATCCACTACGAAGCCGACCTCGGCCTGATCCGCGCCAAGAAGGTCGCCATCATCGGCTACGGGTCCCAGGGCCACGCCCACGCCCTCAACCTCAAGGACAGCGGCGTCCACGTCCGTGTGGGCCTGCACGCCGGTTCGGCCTCCCGGGCCAAGGCCGAGGCCCAGGGTCTCACGGTCACCAGCCCCGCCGAGGCCGCGGCCTGGGCGGACGTCATCATGGTGCTCACGCCCGACACGGGGCAGGGTGCCCTCTACGCCGAGTCCATCGCCCCGAACCTCACCCCCGGCAAGACGCTGATGTTCGCCCATGGCTTCAACATCCGCTACGGCTGCATCGAGCCCCCGGCGGGCGTGGATGTGAGCCTTGTGGCCCCCAAGAGCCCCGGCCACCGCGTTCGCGAGGTCTTCGTGGAAGGCGGCGGCACGCCCGCCCTGGTGGCCATCCACCAGGACGCCAGCGGCCAGGCCCTGGCCGTGGCGCTCTCCTATGCAGCCGCCCTAGGCCTCACTCGGGCAGGCGTTCTGGAGACAACCTTTACAGAGGAAACCGAAACCGACCTCTTCGGTGAGAAGGCTGTTCTCTGCGGGGGCGCCAGCGCCCTGGTGAAGGCCGGCTTCGAAACCTTGGTGGAAGCGGGCTACCAGCCGGAAATCGCCTACTTTGAGTGCCTCCACGAGCTGAAGCTCATCGTGGACCTCATGCAGCGGGGCGGCCTCAGCTACATGCGCTACAGCATCAGCGACACGGCCGAATACGGCGACTACACCGGCGGGCCCCGCCTGGTGACTGACCAGACCAAGGCCGAGATGAAGGAGATCCTCAAGGAGATCCAGGACGGCCGCTACGCCACGGCGTGGATCGAAGAGAACAAGACCGGCCGCCAGTGGTTCGAGGCCCAGCGGGCGGCAGACTATGACCATCCCCTGGAAGTGGTAGGCCGCAAACTTCGCCGCATGATGCCCTTCCTTGATCCCGTGGAATCGCCTGCCCCTGCCGTCAAGGCCTGAGGAATATCCGTGACGGGGCGAGAGCGTCTTGACCCTGGGTCAAATGCTTAAACCCCGTCACGCCCTTTTGGCCCCACAATGATGTCCTGTGTGGCGCGAACTCTCCACACTCCGGAGCCCCGAATGGCCGAGCCCTTCCTTAACACTGCCACCTCGCCAACCATGCAGGGTTGGCAGGCGCCGGGTTCGCTCGATTTCCAGGCCGCCTTCCTGCGTGCGGGGGGCTGGGCGCTGCCCCGCACCGATGCGTTCCCTGATGCCAACAAGCTGCGGGCGCGGCTGGAGGAACTCAAGGCCTCCATGCGGGATGGCGCCAAGATCGGCCTTGATCTACGAGGCCTGAGAGACAGCGCGGATGCGGTCATGGCTGCGGCTCGCGAAGCGGGTGTGGCCTTCCTGCTGCACACCGCCGAATTGCCGCCCTCTCTGGCCATGCTTCGCCACGTGAACATGCCCCGCATTGTGGCGGTGCAGAATCCCGAGGAAGCTGCCCAGGCCAAGGCCGGTGGCGCTTCCGCCCTGCTGGCCCGGGCCGGTCTGGTGTCCGCGCTCCGATCCCTGGGGCTGCCGGTGATGGCCGTGGCCGATACCGAAGCCGAGGCCAAGCAGGCCATGGCTGACGGCGCCTTCGGCCTGCAGCCGCGCACGCCTTCGCTGTTGGATTCGTCCCCTTTGGCGGCCTTCCGTTCGCGGCTCATGGCCGGCCTGGACTCTATGGCCCAGTCCCTGGTGCGCAAGGGCGCCTGCAGCCTGCCTCGGATGCGCATCCGCAACCTCGATCTGGCCTATCCCATCCAGCAGGGCGGCATGGGCGTGGGCATTTCCTGGGAGGGCCTCGCGGGCGCCGTGGCCCACGAGGGCTGCGTGGGCCTGGTGTCGGCCATCGGCACGGGCTACCACGGCTCTGCCAATCCCAAGATGCGCCTGGGCCGCCCCGATGGCACCGACGGGCTGAATCCGCCCAAGGCCCTGGAATGGATCGTCCGTGCGGCCCGGGAGAGGTCCGCGGGACGCGGCGCCGTGGGTGTCAACATCCTCTGTGCCATCGAAGGCTACGAATCCGCTGTGCGCGCCTCGGTGGCGGGCGGCGCGCAGATGATCGTCTCCGGCGCGGGCCTGCCCCTGGCGCTGCCGGGCTATGTGGGCGATGCCGATGTGGCCCTGGTGCCCATCGTGTCCTCGGGCCGGGCCCTCCAGGTCATCTGCAAACAGTGGCAGCGGAAGTACAATCGTCTGCCCGATGCAGTGGTGCTGGAAGGCCCCGAGAGCGGCGGCCACCAGGGCTTCAGCCACGAAGGCTGTGACGATCCGGCCCACACCCTCGAGAACATCCTTCCCGAAGTCATCGCCGAGCGGGACAAATGGGGCGACTTCCCTGTGCTGGTGGCCGGTGGCGTCTGGGATCACGCGGACATCCAGCGCTTCCTGGCCCTGGGCGCCAACGGTGTGCAGATGGGTACGCGCTTCATCGGCACCTTCGAGTGCGACGCCTCGCCCCTCTTCAAGGAAGTCATCCTCCGCGCCAAGGCCGAGGACATCGGCCTGATGAAATCCCCCGTGGGCCTGCCCGCCCGCGGCGTGCGCACCTCGCTGCAGCGCCGCATCGAGGCCGGCACCGCGCCCCAGATCCGCTGCGTGAGCAACTGCCTCTCGCCCTGTGGCCACGGCAAGGGTGCCATGGCCGTGGGCTACTGCATCGCCGACCGCCTGGCCGACGCCATGCAGGGCGACCAGGAAAACGGCCTCTTCTTCACCGGCAGCAACGGCGCCAAGCTGCGCGAGCTGGTGAGCGTCCGCGACCTCATCGAGGAATTGACCCAGGACCCAGGCCTGCAGCGCGTCTACGCCTAAGGGCTCAGGACTCCAGCTGCCCACCTGGGTTTTAAATCTGTGAAATCTGTGGACCCAGGATTTTCAATTGGTTACGTCGCGTTGGGATGCCGCTCCAGCATCTGACGCAGGGAGGGATTCCGCTTCACCAGATCCTGGCGGCGCAGGTGGGCGATGAGCTGCGGCGGCGCGGCGCTCCAGCGGGCGATGTTCTGGATGAGCAAGGTCGACGTGTAGGTGCGGCGGCAGAGGATCGCCGTGGCGTGGCTGTCGATGGTGCAGCCCACCAGGCTCGCCAGGCAGCGCCCTTCGGTGCTGAGGATCAGCTCGGCCCGCTCTTCGCCCGCCCGCTGGTTGAAGGTGGCGCGCAGCAGGTCGCGGGCCATGGCGCGGGTCTGATCAGGGAAATCATGGGAGGTGGCCACCAGGAACTGTTCCAGGAGCCGCTTGTTGGACCAGAGGCGACGGAAGATGCCCGCTGGAAGCAGGGGGTTCTGCAGAAGGGCGCGGCGCACCCCCGCATCGTTGGTGAAGGCCGTCCGACCGCAGACGGCTTCGAGCCCGGCGGTGGTGCGGTGATGGCTGGCCACCAGACGGGCATGGAGGCAGGCTGTCCTTGGGTTTTCCAGGAGGGCGCGGATGACTTCCGCGGTGGGATCAAAGCACCAGGCGCTGAGATCGGGCTCCACAGCCACCTGGGCCTGGGCCACCCGCTGGTCTAGGGGGCGCGGGTGCAGGTGCTGCTCGAAGAGCTGGCGGTACGAGGCCACCTTGGCGGGAGTCTGGGGAGTGTCTTCCTCGATGGAATCATCGCTTTCAAGGCGGTCATCGCCTTCAATGGATCCATCGCAGACGGGCGCTGGCAGCATTTCACGCGGAGCTGGCGGCCCCTCACGCGGAGCAGGGGTGACCCCTGGTGCCACCCGCTCGGTTTCCATGGCCGGGGCGTTTTCCGGGACCACGGCGCCGAGGTGCACCAGTTGATCCAGCATGCCCGCCACGTGCCGTTCCTCCAGGTTCATGAGCGCGGCGAGCATTGGCACATCCAGCGTACCGTCGAGCCGGGACAGGAGGTAGCCCTGCATGGGATCGAGGGGCAGGTGGAGGTGATCCGCCTCCGCCCGGGGGCTGGGCTTCCAGGTCATCTGTCGAGGGTAGGGCTGATTGGGTTCCGGCGCATCCGGGAATCCTCGACCTACTCTTCCACCACACCCTTGAGCCAGGCCTTGCTCCGCAGCCGCTCGACGCTGGTTTCGGCATAAAGTTCGAGGGGGCTCTTGCCCTCCAGGCCCAGGCGGGGCACGGCGGCGGCGGCGAAGCCCAGGCGCGCACCCTCCTGCAGGCGCAGGGGCAGCTGGGCCACGGGGCGCACTTCACCGGTCAGACCGACTTCGCCCATGAAGAGGCATTTGTCCGCCAGCAGACGGCCCCCGGCGCTGCTGCAGAGCGCGGCGATGACGGCCAGATCGGCGGCGGGATCTTCGATTTCGAGTCCACCAGCTACGTTCACGTAGACGTCGCGGTCATGGAGCTGCACACCGCCACGGCGCTCGGCCACGGCACAGAGCATGGACAGCCGTTGTCCATCAATGCCCAGGGCCGTACGGCGGGGGATGCCGAGGCCAGCGGCCGCCACCAGGGCCTGGATCTCCACCACCATGGGTCGGGTGCCGCTGAGCACCACGGTGGCTGCGCAGCCGGGCCTTGGCTCGGCATCCAGGAAGAAGGGATTGCCCTCGGCGGGCACCAGGCCCTTTTCGGTCATGGCGAACACGCCCAATTCAAACGCAGCGCCGAAGCGGTTCTTCAGGGCCCGCAGCAGGCGGTGGTGGTGGTGCCGGTCGCCCTCGAAGGCGAGCACCGTGTCCACCAGGTGTTCCAGCACCTTGGGACCGGCGAGGCTGCCGTCCTTGGTGACGTGGCCCACCAGCACCAGGGGGGTGCCTGTGGCCTTGGCCCAGCGGGTGAGCAGGGCCGCGCAGCCACGCACCTGGCTCACACTGCCGGCGCTGCTTTCGAATTCGGGATCGAAGAGGGTCTGGATGCTGTCCACCAGCAGCAGGCTGGGCTTCATGCGCTCGGCCTCTTCGAGGATGCGGCGAACATCCGTCTCCGCCAGGAGGTGGATGCCCGGGTTCTCGGCGCCCAGGCGCTGGGCGCGCAGCTTGATCTGCCGCTCACTCTCCTCGCCGCTGGCGTAGAGCACGGTGCCTGAAGTGGTGGCGGCCCACTGCAGCAGCAGGGTGGACTTGCCGATGCCCGGCTCGCCGCCCAGCAGGGCCACCATGCCGGGCACCACGCCGCCGCCCAGCACACGATCCAGTTCCAGCAGGCCGGTGGCGGTGCGTTCCGTATCGCGCACATCCACATCGGGCAGGGCCACAGGTCCTGCGTAGTGGCTCTGCGCGTAGGCGGAACCGGCCCGTTGCAGATCCCGCTTCAGGGCGCCGCGGACTTCCTGCACGGTCTCCCACGCGCCGCAGGCGGTGCACTTGCCCATGGCCTTGGGATGGCGGGCGCCGCAGGCGGTGCATTCAAAATGGGGGCTAAGCTTGGCCATCAGGCTTCGACTTCCTTGCGGATGAAGGCCACGATGTCATCGGTGTTGGTGCCGGGCTGGAAGATCTCACGGATGCCCTGGGCCTTGAGGCCGGGCACGTCGTCATTGGGGATGATGCCACCGGCGAAGACCAGCACATCGTCCGCGCCCTGCGCCTTGAGGAGGCGCAGCACTTCCGGGAAGATCTGGTTGTGGGCGCCGCTGAGGATGCTGAGGCCGAGCACCCGGGCATCCTCCTGCACCACCGCCGCCACGATCTGGGCGGGCGTCTGACGCAGGCCGGTGTAGATCACTTCCATGCCGGCGTCCCGCAGGGCCCGGGCCACCACCTTGGCGCCGCGGTCGTGGCCGTCCAGGCCGGGCTTGGCGATGACGACGCGGATGGGCGCTGGGCTCATGGGAAACTCCGGGTTACCAGTTCTCAGTCTGCCTCAGGGCCTCATAAAGGCCAATGGCTGCGGCCTGGGCTTGATTGAGGCTGCGGTGGTGATCGCCCAGCATGGGGATGCGCACCAGGTTGTCTGCGTGGGCGGCCAGGATGTCTTCAGGCAGGCCCATGGTCTCCTTGCCGAAGACCAGGCCATCGCCGTAGGCCCAGGGCACCTGCGTGTGGCGCCGGGCGCCCTTGGTGGTGAAGAACCACAGCCGCTGGGCGGGATTGCGGGCGAGGAAATCGTTCCAGTCGGTGTAGTGGGTGGGGTCGAGCTTCTCCCAGTAGTCGAGGCCCGCACGCCGCAGGTAGTAGTCCGTGGTCTCGAAACCCAGGGGGTGGACCAGGTGCAGCTTGGCGCCGTTGTTCACACAGAGGCGGCCGATGCTGCCGGTGTTTTGCGGAATCTCAGGCTGGTGCAAGATGATGTGGAACATCGGAGGTCCTGATGAATGCCCCTGCGAGCGAGTGCCTGTTCTGCAAGATCGCGCGGAAGGAGATTCCCGCGGCCCTGGTGTATGAAGACGATACCCTGCTCGCCTTCAAGGACATCTTCCCGCAGGCGCCGGTCCATGTGCTGATCATTCCCAAGGCCCATTGCGAGGGGTTGGGGGATCTGACGACCGAAACGGCCGCCGCGGCGGCGCGCATTCCCCAGGTGGCGGCTCAGCTGGCCAGGGATCTCGGCGTCATGACCGGAGGCTGGCGCCTGCTCAACAATTGCGGCCCCGACTCAGGCCAGACGGTCTTCCACTTGCATTTCCACCTGCTGGGGGGCAAAGCCCTGGGCGGGCGGCTCTGCCAGTAGACCGGCTGGTGTGCACGGCTGCGGTCAGGCCGTGATGCCCTTGCTCTTCAAGAAGGCGCCGAAGGCCTTATCTTCGCCCATGATGTGTTTGACCAGCCAATCCTCCAGGAATTCCAGCACGGAGGCGGTGAGCAGGGCCTTCCCGGATTGGTGATCGGCGATGAGGTCCTTCACCTGTCTGATCAGGTCGGCATGAATGGCGATGTGTGCCGCCGCCTCGGGGTAGGCGTGGGTCATCATCAGGGCCTCCTCGGCTCTGAAGTGGCCCACGGTGTAGTCCTTGAGGAACACCAGCACCTTCTCAATCTCTTCTCTGCCCTTGCCTTGCTTCATGGCGGCATGCAGGCGGTTGAGCACTTCCACCAGGGATTGGTGCTCGCGATCAATCTGTCCGTGGCCGACTTCCAGTTCCGCCCGCCAATGCATGTAGGCCATTGCGCCAACTCCTTTTCAAAGCTCGGGCTCCCCGAGCCATTACCACCCTCATCGCCAAGTTGGCCGGGGGGCTGAAGTTTAAGGATCAGCTTGTAATTAATTAATAAAGCCAGTCCTGGCCGGACTCTGCCTTCATATCAGGCCCCCTCATCTCTCTCTGGGGAGGGACCGCTTCATGGGTGGGGATCTGCGTCTTTTCTCCTGGTTCCAGGTGCTTTCGGGGCCAGAACTTCGCGACTTGTGTCAGAGTGATAGCGGCTGCTGCTCGGCATGGCTTTTTCCACTTCATGGGCAGCCAACGCATAGATTCCGGCTCGTGATGGTCAGGGCCTCTATCCTTAGGAAACAGGCAATGGAAGTCCCGTCAAAACCCGCAGTGAATCAGGTCGCCCCCATGTTTGTGAGTCCCATCCTGCGCCAGGCTGGAAAGCAGGTAATGGATGGATTCTTGGCTGCCATGGCCTGGGTGATCATGGAATCCCTGGTGGCCGGTTCCAACTGGTCCCTCAAGCGGATGATCCTGTGGGCCCTGACGGCCCTGGCCGTGGGCGGACTGTTCCAGTTGACCCGCCATGTCTACAGACTGACCGACATGCGCGACGCGCTGCGCCTGGCGGCGGCGACCCTGGCTCTTGCCGCCGTCTCCCTGGTGATGAAGGTGATGGCCGGGCCCCTCAGCCTCTATCCGCTGATGCCGAACATCGCCTTCGGGGCGGCCATCCTGACGGGGGTTTTCTGGGGCGCCCTCCGCATCGGCTGCCGTTGGTGGCGGGAGACCCATGCCCAACCGGCCGCCATCCCGGCACCCGCGGAGCAGCGCAGGAACCGGACCCTCATCGTGGGCGCAGGGAAGGCCGGTGCGCTGGTGCTGCAGGAACTGGAGCGCCATCCCGAGTTGGGCTACGACGTCATCGGGTTCGTGGATGACGATGCGACCATCCATGGCGACCGGGCCCATGGTGTCCGGGTTCTGGGGGGAAGTGACCGCCTGGAAGCCATCGTGCGTAAGCACAACGTGACCCATGCGGTGCTGGCCATTCCCAGCGCCTCGGGCCTGGTGGTTCGCAAGTTGAACGCGGCGCTCCAGGGCCTGCGGGTCCAGATCAAGACGGTGCCGGGCCTCTACAACCTGCTGGGAACCCAAGTCTGGAAGCCGGTCATCCGCGATGTCTCCATCGAGGATGTGCTCCGCCGCGACCCGGTGCGCCTCAACCACTCGGCCATGCTTCAGGCGGTGGAAGGCTCGGTGGTGCTCATCACCGGGGCAGGCGGCTCCATTGGCAGCGAACTGGCCCGGCAGATTTGCAACTTCAAACCCAAGCACCTGGTCCTGCTGGGCCGGGGCGAAAACAGCCTGTGGATGATCCAGCAGGAAATCCAGCGGCTCTTCCCGACCCAGCCCTATTCCCTCGAACTCATGGACATCCGGAAGCGCTCGGGCCTGCGGGAGCTCTTCCAGATCTACCGGCCGGACATCGTGCTCCACGCCGCCGCCCACAAACATGTGCCTTTCCTCGAAACCCATCCGGCCGAGGCGGTGCTCAACAACATTTTTGGCACCAAGAACGTGGTGGAGGCGGCCCTGGAATCCGGTGTGCGGAGCCTGGTCAGCATCTCCACGGACAAGGCTGTGAACCCCACCAATGTGCTGGGCGCCTCCAAGCGCATCGCGGAATGCATTGTGTTGGAGGCCTCCAAGAAGGCCCAGCCCGGCAAGAGCTTTGTCAGCGTGCGCTTCGGCAACGTGCTGGGCAGCCGGGGCAGCGTGGTGCCCATCTTCGTGGAGCAGATCGAGCGCGGCGGCCCCATCACCGTCACCCACCCGGAGATGACCCGCTATTTCATGACCATCCCCGAAGCCAGCCAGCTGGTCCTCCAGGCGGGTCTGCTGGGCGGCACGGGCAAGGTCTATGTCCTCGACATGGGTGAACCCGTGAAGATCGCGGATCTGGCCGCGGACATGGTCAAGCTATCTGGCCTCACGCCCGGCCGGGACATCGAGATTCGCTACACAGGGCTCCGGCCCGGAGAGAAGCTTCACGAGGAGCTCTTTCTGGATTCGGAGCGGTCCAGCACGACCCTGCACGCCAAGGTTTTCGAGACCAACCCGCACGGCATTCCACCCGACAAGCTGCAGGAAGGCATGGAGGCTTTCCGGAAGGCCATCACACTGCCCTTCCGGCAGCGTCAGCCCGAGATCGTCCGTCTGCTCAAGTGGATGGTGCCCACCTACACGCCCTCCCTGCTCGGCGTGGGGCGCTATGGCGGCCATGCATGGAACCGCCGGAAGGTGAACAGTTCTGTTCCCCCTGAGGAATGCCGCCGGAAGAACCCGCCCAGCAAGGACGCCACCGCGCCCTGGCTGGTGGCCAACAAGGCCAGGATCCAGATCAAGGACGATACGGCCAGCCGCTCCATCTATTCGCTGGAGCCATGGGCGACCCCTGACGAGCACGACGCTTGAGCAAAGCCTGAGGCTTCGCCTTCCGGTGTTGGGATAGATCCGCTGCAAGCGGCGGGAAACCAGGGTGACCGCTGCGGTCATCGGCCGCAGGTCCGGGCGGGTTCCAAGGCCTCCACCTAGAACCGCAAGCCGCGCCTCTGGTTGGGCGAAATCGGGCCGCACTCGCCCTATTTTCGCCCTGATTCCGCCCCGTATTCCTGATAGAGCCAGCATTAACGGGCCCTTGCATCCCCTTTTGACCAGAGGGGGTGCAAGGGCTCTTTCGTTTTTATTTCCACTTGTTGACTTTCTTGGTGTTTATAGACTTTGAAGTGGTTCTCAGTGGAGAAAAATGGTCTGAAGTGGATCAAAGTGGTCTCACTCCGGTTCAAAGCTCTCGATTGGGCAGATGGTTGAAAGGCGTTACCGGTGCTGCGACTTCGCGGAAACTCACCGGCCACAGTGGATGAGAAGGGCCGCCTCAAGTTGCCCTCTTCTTTCAAGGCCGAGTTGGAGGCCTTCGCCCAGGGCGAAGGGAGCGGAGCTTTGCGCGAAGGCGCCGGGTCCCTGCGGCACTACCTGACCTCGCTGGATGGCCGTTCGGCCCGCCTCTATCCCCTGCCGGTCTGGGAGGCCATCGAAGCCCGCCTCGCCGCCCTGCCTTCCACCAGCCCCGCCAAGCGCAAGTTCCTGGAGACCACCGCCTACTTCGGCAGCGAGGTAGAGCCCGACGCCCAGGGCCGCTTCGTCATTCCGCCCATCCTTCGCGAGGCCGCCCAGCTCATGGGCGAAGTCGCGGTGCTGGGGCAGATGGATCATCTGGCCCTGTGGAACAAGGCCGGCTTCGAGCGCCGCCTGGCGGCCGAGCCCCTCAACGCCGAGGATCTGGCGCAGCTCGCGGACCTGGGGATCTGATGATGACGACCCCCATTCATGTCCCTGTGCTGCTTCAGGAGGTGCTCGACCACCTGGTGCTGCCCCCTGCTGCGCGGATCCTCGACCTCACCCTGGGATTGGGCGGCCACGCCGAGGCGCTGTTGGCCAAGGCCGATGCAGCCTCCCGCTACCTGGGAGTGGACCGCGACCCCGAGGCCCGTGCCCTGGCCACCAAGCGGCTGGGTTCCGATGGTCGGCTCAGCCTGCTGGCCAGTGCCTACGAAGATCTCTGGGAAGACAGCCACTTCCAGGCCTGGAAGGCCGCGCAAGCCCCCGATGGCTTCGACGCCATCCTGGCCGACTTGGGCGTGTCCACCCTTCAGCTCCGAAGCCCCGAACGGGGCTTCAGTTTCCGGGATGAGGGGCCCTTGGACATGCGCATGGACCAGGAGCATGGTCTTTCCGCCCGGGCCTGGATCGCCGAGCAGACGGACGAAAGCCTGGCGGATGCCATCTACCAGTACGGCGAGGAGCGGGCCAGCCGTCCCATCGCCCGCGCCATCCTGCGGGCGCTGCATGAGGGGCGCCTGGAAACCACCCACGATCTGGCCAAGGCCGTCTACACCGTCATCCCCCGCGAGCCCGCCAAGCGCAAAGGCCACAGTGATCCGGCCACCCGCACCTTCCAGGGCATCCGCATCGCCGTGAACGGCGAGCTGGATCGTCTGGCCGCATCTCTTGAGGCGGCGGTTTCCCACCTGCGGGTGGGGGGGCGCCTGGCGGTCATCAGCTTCCACAGCCTGGAGGACCGCATCGTCAAGCAGACCCTCCGCCGCCTGGCGGGCATCTATGACGGCCCGGGACGCACCGCTCCCATCGAACTTCCCAAGGTTCTGAAACTCATCCATGCCGGTGGCATCGCGCCCAGCGAGGCCGAAGCCGCCGCGAATCCCCCCTCCCGGTCCGCCCGCCTGCGCGTGGCGGAGCGGATCGCTTGAACGAGGTCCCCATGAACGTCGGCAACCTGTCCAGCTCTGCCGCACCCACCCGCACGGTGGAGAGCGAGGGCATCCTGCGCACGCTCCTGCTGGTGCTGGCCCTGGCCATGCCCCTGGGCACCTTGGCCTACCTGAAGATCCAGAGCACCCGCCTCAGCTACGCCATGGGAGAGATCAAGGAGCGCATCCACAAGGAAGAGGAGCTGCAGCGCAAGTTGATGCTCGAGCGGAGCCGCTACCAGCGCGACGAAGAGGTGCAGGTTTACGCCCAGCAGGCGGGACTGCAGCCCCGCAAGCAGGGGCACATGATCCAGCGGGCCTTCACGCCCGAGGATCAGCGCCTGGCCAAGCTCCGCCCGGTCTCTTCTGAGGGGCTGTAGGCTAGTGACGGGCCCTGATGGCCCCACGTTCCCACGTTTCTCTGGTTCCCGCCTGTGTCCCTCCGCTTCGCCACTGAATCCCATGCCTCCCGGCGCCTGCTGGGGCGGCAGGACCCCCAGGACCTGCTGCCCCGGCGGATGCCGTGGATCATGGGCGGCATGGCGCTCTGGGCCCTGCTCATTCTGCTGAGGCTCATCTGGCTGCAGGGTGTGGAGCACAAGCGCTACCAGGCCAAGGCGGACCAGCAGCACACCACCATCGTGCCCGTGCCGCCCATCCGCGGGGAGCTGCGGGACCGGCGCGGTGAGCCCTTGGCCATCTCCATCAAGGTGGAAAGCCTCTTCGTCGATCCCCGCGTGTTCTACCCGGATTTCAAGGCGGGCAAGGGCGAGGAGCGCCACTGGGGCAATCCGGATCGAAAGGCCGCTTCTGAGATGGCCACCAAGCTGGCGCC